>NZ_JACUZZ010000030.1:0-77993 GCF_014851595.1 Rhizobium sp. RHZ01 | reverse complement strand
GACAATTTCCTGCAGCAGCAAGCCCGCTTCGACGACTTCGTCGAGGAGTTCAACAGCGAGCGGCCCCACCAGGCGCTCAACATGGCCTACCCGGCAGAGCGCTACGACGCGTCACCGCGCGCCTACCCGATCTCGACTACCCGTTCCACGACCAGACAGTCACCGTCACAACATGCGGACGCATCTGCTACAAGCGGAAGAATATCAATCTCAGTCTGGTCTTCGCCGGTCAGGCCGTCGGCATCAAACAGGTCGAAGACAATATCTGGCTGACAAGCTTTATGGACTACGATCTGGGATACTTCGATGATGAGACATGCAGGCTTGAACCTTTGCCGAACCCTTTCGGTCCAAAAGTGTTACCTATGTCTCAGGAATAAAACGTAACCTATGTGTCCAGAACGGACCGAGAAAGAGTGGCGACCCCTGCAGGAATCGAACCTGCGACAACCTGCTTAGAAGGCAGGTGCTCTATCCAGCTGAGCTAAGGGGCCGCATGACCGAATTCGCACCCGGTCAAATCTGCGGATGAACGCGGATCAATGCGTCCAGGGTTGCGTCCGCGTATAGCGGAAATTGTCAGGATAAGCCACGATCTGGCGCTGCGGATCCTTCGGGGCAATAACCCGGTACTCGATGCCGTTACGCTTCGCGTAAGCCTCAGCGAGTTCCTGCGTTTCGAAGGTCAGCTTCAGCTGCTGGCGCATATCCGAGGAAGACGTATAGCCCATGATCGGATCGATGGTGCGCGGCGTCTCCTGATCAAACTCAAGAACCCAAATATGTGTCTTTGCCTTGCCGGACTGCATCGCGGTCTTGGCTGGACGGTAGATCTTGGCAGACATTGCTGCAGGGCCTCCGATTTAGCGGCTTTCGCACTTGAAACTTCATTCTGCCCCACAAGGCAGCTACTCTTGACGCAAACCATCGCACGAAGAGATGAATTTTGCTTAGCGGCGAATCCCTTTCTTTTCAAGAAAAAAGCCGTACCAGTCGCAGCGCTGTTCAACCGTTTCCAACAGGCGCCTTCCTCCCGCGATCATCGATTGTCATGCTCATATCGATCGCTTCACACCGCAAGCTTGAGGAAAAGAATGCTCACACCAAGGTTGGGGATAGGCGATTTAGATATTGCGGGCGCGGGGCGAACCGTGTATTGGCCTCCCTCGTCGGCACGGAGTGTAGCGCAGTCTGGTAGCGCATCTGGTTTGGGACCAGAGGGTCGGGAGTTCGAATCTCTCCACTCCGACCACTACCCTTCCCCTCCACATCAAGACTTGTCGGACTTTCGCAGGACATCCTCCGATCGACGCTTCCGAAAACTTCGATGCCGTAGTGGGGCCTCCGTGTTGTCCCAGGAATCATAAGTCTAAGATTTCCAGTTCTGAATGGCCGGTTCGGCGAGGCACTTCACCTAGTCCTGATCGGCATTGTCAGAATTTGAGCGATCCGGATCAGCGCCACGGAGAGCCTGCACGCTGGCTGCGGCAATAAGACCCGTAAGGACAATCCCGCATAGGCCGATCACCAGAGCCAGCACCCGCGCGATTGTCTGCTTTGGTACGAGGTCGCCGTAGCCGATCGTCAATCCCGTAACAAAGGTGAAGTACAGGGTGTCGCCGAGCTGCCATCCTTCGATCCATCCGACAAGTGCGCCTGACCCGACGATGACAACGAGAACACCGGAGAAGATCGGCCACAATATTCGAAGTTGCTGGAAGAGAGAGGCGAAGAACCGCCTTCTCATCCTCCTCGATTTAAACTTGCTCTCTGTGCCTCGCGTCATCGGCGCCGCTTTCCTTGCGCTTCCAAGGTGCCTGATTGAGTTTGCTTTGGCGTCGCTGCAGAGCTATCGCGCGGCGCGCCTAGAAGTAGCCTTTCGATCACGTCGGTCCAGCTGGAGGCAAGACAAACAAGGTGAAGGCGAAGATCGCGTAGAGGGCAAGTGCCATCACTCCTGCGTACCAGGCGCCTCGACCACCGTTCGACAGAAGCGTAGCGGCCACGGTGGCGACGATCATCATTGTAACTGCCCCGGGCCAGAACTGCAGCGTCATTGGTTCCGGTCCGATGACGTAGCTGACAATGACCAGCAGCGGGGCAACGAAAAGCGCGATCTGGGCGGCGCTGCCGAGCGCGATCCCAACGCTGAGATCAAGGCGATCCGCCCGAGCTGCCGAAAACGCGGTGGTCATCTCCGCGGCCGCACCAACAAGGGCGACCACGATGAAGCCGACGAACGCCGGTGTCATTCCCAGATGTTCAGCCGCAACCTGAACCGACCCGACGAAAATTTCACTGACCAATGCGACCAGCACGGTTACGCCGACGAGAATGGCGATGCTGAGGCCAAGCGGCCAGGTAGCCTGCTCTTCGTCCGCGTGACCGGCACTGGCGAAAAGCTCCTTATGTGTTCGCAAGGAGAACAACATGCCCAAGGCGTAGACGGCGATGAGGATGACCGACAACCCGAGGCTCACGTTGTGAGAGATGGCGAGCGGTGGCGGCTGATCGACTTCACTGATGATCGACGGCACCAGAACGGCAATGGTTGCCAGGAAAAGCAGGCAGGCCTGGAAGCGAGCATTGACGCGATTGAACTCCTGCAGGTGATGCTTCAACCCGCCGAGTAGAAATGCGCCGCCCAGCATGAACAGGGTGTTTGTAACGATTGCGCCGGCCAGCGATGCCTTGACCAGCAGATATTGTCCCGTCCGCAGGGCCGAAAGCGATATCACCAGCTCGGTCAGATTTCCGAGCGTAGCATTTAGCAGGCCGCCGACCGCGTCGCCCGTTCTCGCCGCAACCGCCTCGGTTGCACGGCTAAGGAGCGTCGCCAGAGGAATGATTGCAAGGACCGATATGAAAAAGAGCAGCGTATGACTGTCCGGAACCAGGTGCTCCAGGACGATGACGATCGGCACCAGCACGATCAGCCAGAGAACGGGCGTGTGTCGCAGTTCTTGAAGAACACTTCTTCCGATGCCAGCAGATGGAGAAGATCGTCCGTCGGAGCTGCTCATGTCGTTTCTCCCATCATAAGATAGTCTCGTTTGCAGGCGATGCATTCTCGGTAGGAGTACTCATCCGAGAGGATCGCGATCGGCAGCCGAATCGAGCGTCTGCAAAGACCGCCAGCAAAGCAGGCGTTTCCCAACAGCGTTAGTCTCGGGGCGTTCATCCGAGCCTCCACACTCCCAGGGGGCGGCCCATCAACTGCTGGCGCGCGGCATCGTTTCGACGCCGCGGCCTCTTTCCGATCAGGACTTAATCTTGAAGACACCGAGGTTGATAAGTTGAACACGTCTGTTGTTCGACCCTTTCACGTCAGTGCCTTCGATCGGTAAGTGTTCCCCGACACCGACCGCGTAAAGGCGCGCCGGATCGACGGCAAACGTCGTCGATAGTGCTTCTTTGATTGCAGCAGCACGCTGTTCGCTGAGATCGAGGTTATGTTTTTCGTCCCCGGTCGCGCTGGCATGACCGACCACGAGGAACTTGTAGTCCCACAGGTTCGGATGATGCAACGCGTCGGCGATCAGCCCGAGGGTGCGATAGGAATTCGGCTGGATGGCGACAGAGTCGTTCTCGAAATCGATCTCGACCACCATCTGCGGCAGTTTCCCTATCCGCTTCCAGTTCGGAAGCGCAGACATCGGCTGGTTACCGCCGTTGATAGCCTCCTGTCGCAATATCTCGAGGTCGATCGCAGGAGCCGCCGCCCTGAGTTTACCGAGTCCCTTGACGATGCGCTCCTGGGAGACCTCCTGCGCCGACGCAAAGCCGGAAAACAATACCCCCGTGGCCAGAACGAGAATGGCTTTGGAAATAAGACGTTTCATCGGTTTACCTCCAACCTGCATCGGTGATGACCTGATTGCATTCCTTGCTGACGCGCTTTTCCTTTTTCACCAGACAAGCCAGCACGAAGCCGTCACCCTTGATGCCTGAGCAACTTTTGGACATGTCCCGCTGGCAGACCCGCTCGTAGGCGGTCTGCGCGTGTTCTCGCTGGGTTATCGATTGGAACACTGATGTCAGCGAGCCTTTGCAAGTGGGCGACACTTTTGCCGCGTTCTGCTGCAGGCAGTCGGCGATCCGTCCGCTGCCGAGGTTCAGTCCCTTGCACAGTTTCTGGATGTCCGTGCCGCAGTCGGCGGCGAGCTTCGTGACCGCATCCGCATAGCTCAGCGTCTGCGCCGGCGCATTCCCGGCAAATGTCAGCGTCGCCAACGTGAGCGCCGCCGTAAGAATTCCGCGTTTGAACATGTCGCCCTCTCCCTGCCTCGACGATCTAGGCGGTGAATGTTCTCACGAAGCGCTATGATTGGGGACGTATATTACGGTAGCGCACACCGCAGAGCACTCACTTCGGCGGCGCGGCAGTACCTGCTTCGTGCGCCCGGATCGCCTGCGCGGCAGCCACCGCGCCACCCTCCTTGTCGTCACCTCCGACCTGCACCGTCGGTTGGGCGAACGTGATCCCGTTTGCCAGGAACAACTCGCGAATCTTGGCGTAGGCCTTGCGGCGTATGTAGGTCTGCATGCCGGGAACCGTGGTCATGGCGAAGCTCAATACGATTCCGTAGTCGGCGAACTCCTCGACACCCTTCATCTTCAAGGGCTCGATAAAGAGCGGCCCGAGTTCCGGGTCATCCTTCAGCTCCGCTCCGACCTTTTTGGTCAGCTTGCGTGCCTTGTCGATATCGGTGTTGAAGCCGACCGTGATCCTGAACTTGTCGATCACCCAGTCGCGGCTCATGTTCTGGACGGCTCCGAGTTCGCCGAATGGCACGGTGAAGACCGGACCGCGATGATGACGAAGGCGTACCGATCGCAGGCTGAAGCCCTCCACGGTTCCTTTGTAATCCTTGGCCTGGATGTATTCCCCAACCCGGAAGGCATCATCCAGCATGTAGAACACACCGCTGATGACGTCCTTGACGAGGGTCTGCGAACCGAAACCGATGGCAACGCCGAAGATGCCGGCTCCCGCGATCAATGGCCCGATCTGTACGCCCATCTGGGCCAGCACGACCAACGCCGCCATGACCGCGACAACAACAGCCAATGCATTGCGAAAGATCGGAAGAAGCGTGCGGAACCGTGCCCGTTTGGCGGCATCAGCGGGCGCAAGGGATGTTGCGTCGGTCGCCACCCGCAACGTTCTATCGATCCAGCCTCTGGCCAGTTGCCAAAGAAAATCAGCAACCACGAGGATCAAAACACTCTTCAGGCCCCCGTAGAAAAGGGCAGCGACAACAGGATCGCGCTGACCCAATGTGTCCGGATTGAGACGCCAAACAAGTGCCAGCCACCCGACGGCGAGGAAGATCACCGCCGCGCGTGCGCCACGGACGATCAAGACACCACGAAGGCTACCGGGATCGCTTACGAAAGACCCTGCCACGCGGCCAACGGCGTTGAGCATCGCCGGTAGTACGAGGACATAGACGCCGATCCAGAAAAGGCCTCTCATGTCGAGGCACCAGATGATCCACAGCGCGACGAGGAAGGCAACCACAGCCGCTTTCCACGGCCGAGATCGCTGCGACGTAGCCCACACCATCTCGATCGCGACAAATAGCCCAACGACCGACAAGCAGTAGCTGATTGCATCCCTAACCAGCGGCGGAACGCCCAAAGGTTCTCCGATTGCCGCCGTGGCAACGGCAAAGCAGACAAGCCCGAATAGGATCATCAACCGTGTGCGCAAGAACGGCGTGATACCGGCGGCGGACAAAAATGCGACCGCCAGCCGAAACGCGACGAATGCCGTGAGATAGGCAAGCAAGGTGATACGGGCGAGAGGCGGCCATTCCACGGCAAAGAACACGATCGCCATTGCCCCCGCGAAGATTCCGACTGGGGCCAGTCGGCCAAGGAGCGTTTCGCGGGGCTTGGCTAGCCTGCGGTACAGCCCCTCGACGAGGAGACCGAGAGCGACCAGTCCGCCGAATATGACGAATACGGGCGCATAGCCTCGGCTTACGGCGTCATGCCGTGTTCTGGCAGCGGCGGCCGCCACTTCCGCTGGGATCGCCGGTATGGCCGTGATGATTTCGTGAACGCGCGTCCGCGCCGCAGACTCCCAGCTGACCAAATCGGAGGCGCCTGCGGATGAAGCGGGGCTCTGAGGTGCACCGACCTCCTTGCGACTGTTCAGCCAGGCCTGCACCTCCGGGTCCTGAAGAAGGCGCACGAGTTCGTCGATCTTCTGCTGTGGTGCGGCCGCGGGAGCTTGCGCCACGGCATTGAATGCGAAGAGAAGTCCGGCGATGAGAGACAGAATCCATTTCATGCTGGTTTTCCCCCTATTGCGTCAGCGTCTGCGGCTTCAGGTCGCCGCCAAGCGTATCGTCGGCCGGCCGTGGCTTTCTTCTCTCAGCAAGCGGCTGCTCGATGATTGTCGCCGGAACCGCGACGGCTGTAGCCGCAACCGTACCGATGTTCGTCACCGTGCCGCCGACCACGGCTGTAATGCCTTGGCCGAGCGTGACATTCGAATCCGTAAGTGTCTGGCCCGTCATGAGTCGCTGGCCGATAAGTTGGACGATTTCCGGACTTTCGGCAAACTTGCCGTGATTGAGCCCGTCCTCGGTCTTTACTTTCGTCAAATCGATCGCGGCGATGCCCGCTTTTTCGAGCTTCGACCGATAGGGCTCTTCCGCAGGATTGATGGCGCCGAGACGGGAGACCCGCCCCGTAATGAAGCTCGAAACCGCGAGAGCCTTATCATCCTGGGACACGAAGATCGTGAACTTCGGACGTGGCTCGCCCATTTCGGCGAACTGCTTGGCAAAGACTTGGATATCGATATCGGGGGAAGCGAGGATCACATTGTGAATTTTCGGATCCACACGGCCGTCGCGTATCCCCATCTGCCGCAGCGATTCCATCGCCAGCCAGGTCCCCATCGAATGTGCCATGATGGTGATATCCTTGACATTGGGATCGGCAGCGAGCGTGCGAAGGGCCTGCTCCAGTCCCGTGCGTGAATAATTCGTGCTTTCCTTGTCATACTGGTAGGCGGTGATTTCGGCTCGCGACGGCCATGTGAACAGTACCGGCGTCGCCTCCATCCTGCTATCGTGCACGATCTGCGCCAGCCGGAAGACGGAATCCTCGTAGGTGTTGTTGAAGCCGTGAATGAACACTAGCGCATGTCCGCCGTTCACATGCTGCGCGAACCATTCGCGCCCTTGCGCGATGGTGTCTATCTGCTGAGCATTCGTCACAGCGAAATCGGTTGCCGGATCAGGTGGGAGACGCTTCGGCCACTGTACCGTGCCCGGCTCGCGCTTCGGCGGAATCGAGACTGTGATTTGCGTCAGGTGCGGCTTGGAACTGCGCTCCCCATTGAATAGCGTCGCCGGGTCCCCAGACGGCTCGCGTGTGGTCGCAACCAGCATCGCAACCTTGGACGTTGGTGGAGCGGAAGCCGACAGCGGAACCGGCGTCATGACACCGTCCGGATGTCCGCAACTCGTCAGAAAAAAGAGAAGAAGAGGGATACTGCGTTTCACCATGTCTGCATTCCAGCTATTGCCCAGGGGGATGGGCGATCTCAAGCCTGGAGGCTAGCAGGTGGCGTGCGGCGAGGCCTGTAGCATCGCGTAGTATCTGTCGGGACGGACGCCGCCGTGGTACGAAATTGCCACGCCAGCGAGAGGATGACGGCAACGGTTAGTTGGTCACTGCCGGCTGAACCTGATCGACCGCGGCACCGGCAGCGCGCAGCCCGGCGAGGACGCGCTCTTGGTCTTGCGGACGCGCCAAGCGCATCGAAATCTCGCGCTTTACCACCGGCATCAGCGCAGGGGCCTTCGTGTCAAGCCAATCGAGTTCCCTTTTCGCCTGCTCGATCTTTCCGGACGCGCCAAGGATGGATGCCAGAACCATGCGGTGCATCGGATTGTAGTTTAGATCAGACATTCGCGACCACAGTTCTGCTGCCTGAAGGTCGCCTCTCATGAAGGCGCACAACGCCATCCCGACTTCGTAGTAACCTTGCGGACCTGCGTTCCTGCTGACTGCCTTGGAAACGAGATCGCAGCCCGTATCCCACTTGCCCGCCATGGAGAGACGTAAGCCGTATTCGCCGGCCACCTCGGTGTCGTTGGGATTCAACTGATAGGCCGCGGCACCCGCCTCGAGGGCGGCGTCAACGTCATTGCGAAAGAAGCTGGTCAGCATCAGCGCCTGCAGGACGCGCGGGTTCTGCGGATCAATTACAGCCGACTTTTTCGCCAGCTCCGATGCCGTCTCCAATATCTTTGGCGACGGTTTGGTTCCAAGCTTGTAGGGGAAGCGTACCTGATCGAGGTAAGTCAGCGACAAGAAAGCAAGAGACGTGGCGTCGCTCGGAAACTTCTCTGTCACGGACCTGAGACATTCCTGTGCTGTCTGAAGCGCTTCCGCCGTCATGCTTCTGCGATAGTTATAATAGGACAGGCTGCAATCATATGCGTCCCATCCACCCGCCCCATCCGGGGCTATGTCGGTCTGAAATACCACGCCAAAGGGTTGGGCGACGGCGGTCGCGATCTCCTCTGCGAGAGCGGTCTCGACTTCAAACACGCTCTGTATTCGAAGATCGGAATCGTAGTGGTTGGCCCAGATGACGGCGCCGTCGGAACGACGCACCAGGCGCGCCGTGGATCGAACACGATCGCCATCTTGTCGAACACTTCCCTGGAGGGCGTATCGAGCATTCTGGAGGCCGCTCACAGCGTCCTGATCATTACCGGACGCATCGACGACCAGAATGTCCTTGAACTTCACGAGCTTCGACATGATTTCATCGGTCACGCCGCCCGAAATTCCCGAAAATCTGCTGCCACCCGCAATATCCTCGAAGCGATCCACGGCTATCGTCGGTTGGCTGTTGATGGAAGCAACCTCCTTGGAGGCCGGCTTTATGCCAAGGAAAATGGCCCCTGCAGCAATCGCGGCCGCCATTGCCGCGCCAGCTATCAGCCAGCGTTTTCCAGCGGATCTGGAAGCCGCCGGTGCTGCGACAACCTCACTTGATGAAGGCTCGACAGAGACTGGAGAAGGCGGTGCCATCGCCGCGTCCGCTGTGTCGCCACGGCAATGCGACGAAGCTTGGAATATGGGAACATATCGGCCCTTGGGAATCGTGATGACAACCGGCTCGCTGCCGCCAGCCATCAAATAATAGCGCTCCAGCTCCCGCCGGATGCGCCCAGCCTCGATCCGCACCGCGGGATCGCCCTGAGCATCGAAATTCTGCCTTCCGAAAACGACCTCCGCGATCGTGTAGGCCTTGAGGTAGTGGGATCGACCGGCGAGCGTCTCCGTCACGACATACACCAGGAACCGCCGGGCTCGCTCAGGGAGGTGAACACTCTCGCTTCCGAGGATGCGCTCCAGCTGGTCTTGCACTTCCTCGGCAGATGGCGCTACAGGGGCCACGTCGCCTGACCTTGCACTTGCCATCGAATTCCCCTCGATGCTGACTAAGCACAACCCAATGCGTATGTTGCTAGCAGATAAACATGACCTATACGTTGTGGCAATACCGGGTTCACAATCGTTCGGGCAACACTTTCCCTTGGCGAGTGAGGACCACATGCGTTGGCTCCGGGTGGGCTCAATCGCAGCCAACATCACATATGTCGCCGTTGGTACCGAGGTATTCTACCGTATTCTACGCCGCTCATCTGGAGAACCGTGATAGCGTGTCTCCCAGCGACCAATACGCAATCACTGCTGTCGTTTGTGCACCAGGAGGGGACGGTGGCGCGAATGGGCAAGTCATTCAATCGTCTAGGCGAGGCTGCAAGATGCGGTCTGGCGCGCATGTTGTTAAGGTTACCGGCATCCCAGCGCGAGGCTGTGCGGTTAGCCGCCAATGGGCGACCGTTGCTTGATGAAGTGCTGGGTGCCTACGAGGAGGCGTGCCTCGCACTCGAACGGTTCCGCAAGGAGGCCAGCGCCGAGCTCACCCTGGTCGATGAATATGAGGAACTTTGTGTGGAGTTGGAGGGCGACGTCATGCGCGAGGTGTTCGGCGCACGTCGCTAAACCGCCCTTCTCACGCCGGGCCTGTCGAGGAACAAGACACCCGCTGCATTCCCGCTTTTCGGGAGAAATTCGGCGCTGCCTCAAGCAGCCCCGTGTCACCGCGTGGCGCGAACGCCTACTTTTTCTTGGTCGTCGTGGCGCTCATCACCTTGTCGCCAGGCTTGATGCCGAGCTTGGCCGTTACACCGGCATTGAGTTCGATCACGTACTTCACCTCCGTCATCGAATCGATGATGTCCTCGGAGTACGGCACCGCGTTCTGCTTGATGTTGCGGATCGTGCCCGTCGAGTCGACGAACAGCATGTCGAGCGGCAGGATGGTGTTCTCCATCCACATCTGCACCCGCCGCGAAACGCCGAAATCGAAGATCATGCCGGCGTCTTCGGCCATGTCCTTGCGATACATCAGCCCGCGCTGGCGTTGCTCGTTGGTGTCGGCTATCTCAACGATGAAATTCAGCCGCTTGCCGGACGCCGTCTGGATAATCAGCGGTTCCTTGTCGAAGGTTATCGGCTGTTGGGAAAGGGCCGGCACGGCGAGAATGAAAAAAAGCGCCGCGATGGCGCTTCTGATCCAGTGAGCTGCAGACATACGCATCAGTGCGCGCGGCTCACCGGGCTCGGCACATCGGGATGGATCTCAGCGGCCATCAGCCCCTTGTCGCCATCGCCGTAACGGACGAGCACCACCTGCCCCGGACGCAATTCCGTGAGACCAAACCGACGCAGCGTTTCCATGTGGACGAAAATATCCTCCGTCCCCTCGCCCCGCGTCAGGAAGCCGAAGCCCTTCGTGCGATTGAACCACTTGACCAGCGCACGCTCGAGCCCGCTCGTCGCCGTCACCTGCACATGCGTGCGGACCGGCGGCAGCATCGAAGGGTGTACAGCCGTCGACTGGTCCATGGAAAGGATTTTGAACGCCTGGTAACCGCGTTCGCGCCGTTGGATGAGCGCAACGATCCGCGTACCCTCGAGAATTGTCTGGTAGCCGTCGCGACGCAGGCAGGTCACATGAAGAAGAACATCCTGCATACCGTTGTCGGGAACGATGAAACCGAAGCCCTTGGCCACGTCAAACCACTTGACGACGCCAGTGATTTCAATGAGATCGACCGCTTCCCCCGCGAGTTGATCGAGGTCGCTGAATTCCTTTGACGAAATTCTGTCAGCCATATCGCCAGTCCCTCAATACGCGTCACACTGTTACGGTTAACTGATTCTTCACATCAAGATTAACATGTTGGTAACGGATTAGCGCAAGTCCTACTTTTCGATTATTCGCAGTTGCCAATCATACCCCGCTATCTTGCCCGAAGCTGGTGTTCCGCCACATAAGATTCCGACAGAATCCAAGACCCCGCATTAGAGAGGAAATAGAATGCGTTATCTCCACACCATGGTTCGCGTGAAAGATCTGGACGCCTCCCTGCATTTTTACACCAAGCTCTTCGGACTCGAGGAAATTAGGCGCACGGAGAACGAGAAGGGCCGCTTCACGCTCGTTTTCCTTGCAGCGCCCGGCGACAAAACCGAGGCCAGTGCCAAGGGCGCGCCCTGCCTGGAACTGACCTACAATTGGGATACCGAGGACTACACGGGCGGCCGCAATTTCGGTCACCTCGCCTATGAGGTCGACGATATCTATGCCACCTGCCAGAAGCTGATGGACAACGGCATCACCATCAATCGTCCGCCGCGCGACGGTCACATGGCCTTCGTGCGCTCCCCGGACGGGATCTCGATCGAGATTCTGCAGAAGGGCGGCAGCCTCCCGACAGCCGAGCCCTGGGCTTCGATGGGCAATACCGGCGCCTGGTAAGTCGAGGCTTTTGCGAGGCTTGCGGCTTTGGCGATTTCGGACCTGCGTGTCCGCATCGCGCTTGCCGCAGGCCAGTGGCGCGGGCACTCTCCAGCCGACTCGAGGCGAACGATGCGTTTTGGCGCAGCACTCGCCGTCCTCTGGAGAATGCTCGCGTGCTCGCTGTTGAAAAGCGGATACCTTTCGGACCTGCCCTTCTCATCGCCACGTCAGCGCTGGTGCTCAGCGGCTGCGTGTCAAACAAGAAGGCCGCCGACGCTGCCGCTGTCGTTTCCCCAGTCGAATCGACTGCGGCCGTTCAACAGGCCACCGCCTCGCCCACCGCCCAACCCGGCTATCGCGACCCTATGGTGGCGAATGTATCGGGTCAGCAGCCGGCACAGGTTCCGGCCGCGCAGTCGATGGCAGTAGGATCGACCGCTTCGGCTCCCGCCAATATCGGCGGTCTCGCAATGCAATCAACTGGGATCAACGCGCAGGCGATGAGCATCTTCTCGGCACACACGCTGCCGCAGAACAACCCGACATCGACCCAGGTGCAGCCCGTCACGGGCAACGCCTACACGCCGGCTGGTGTCAGCCCCATGCGCTCGAGCGTCTACAGCAGCCAGCTTCCTGTCGATCAGCCCCAGCAAACGCAGCAGACTCAACCCCTGTTGCCGCAGCAGTCCTCACAGAACACGGCCATACGCGGCGAGCCGGTTCAGAGTGCCTCGCTCTCGACCGGAGCACTGGCAGGCCAGACGATGAATGCGCTCTATAGCGCGCCGAGGCAAAACCTGCTCGGCAGTCTCTCCGGGCTACTGCAGAAAGCCTCACTGCCCGGCATGACGCGAATTGCGCCCAACGGCCTGCATCTTCAAAACGACAAGGTAGAGGTCGGCTGCTTCAAGCCGAACTTGTTGAATGTGATCAGGGCGGTCGAAACGCACTTTGGCAAGCCGCTCGTCGTCACGTCGGGATATCGCGACCCGGACCATAATCGCATGGTCGGCGGCGCCGAAGAATCCATGCACAAGACATGCGACGCGGCCGATATTCAGATCGACGGCGTGTCGAAATGGGATATCGCAAGCTATATCCGCTCGCTGCCTGATCGCGGCGGTGTCGGTACCTACTGCCACACGAACTCCGTACATCTCGATACCGGAAAAAGCCGCGACTGGAACTGGGGCTGCGGTGGTGGGACGGCTGCATCGCCCCTTGCTCGCGCTCTGTGACGCTCACGCTTCGCTGCCATTAGCGTTACGAAAGCTCGTGTGAAGGATTGGGAACATCGATCCATAGCGTTTTGATTCGGCTGCAATAAACGCCATTTCGCTGCCGCAAAAGAATCCTGTCATTATTTTGAAAAAAATCCAATTTGCTGCTTGCGGGATTCAAAGTGCCTGACTATAAGGGCGCCACCACGAAGGAAGCGCCCTTCGTCTATCGGTTAGGACACCAGATTTTCATTCTGGGAAGAGGGGTTCGACTCCCCTAGGGCGTGCCATCGGTCATTGAAATCATTTGGCTTTTGACGTTTACACGATATCCTCGTAACATTGTTGTGCGTCGCGTCAAATGCTAGTGAATCTGGAATGAAATCCGGTCGGTCAACCGACGACGCGTAGCCCTTGAGCCTGTAGCGCCCTCGCCTTGACTCGCGACTCGGCGACACGCCTGCTTCCTCCAGTCGGCCTCCTCAGCGTGCGCAGAACATCTGGCATCCGAGCGTCGACGCTGCCATAAATGAGCTTCATCGAGGGAGGGATGATTATGCAGAAGAACGCGCCGGACTTCAGCCTTGCGGGCAAGGTGACTTTCGTGACGGGAGCGAGCCGTGGCATCGGTCGGGCTTGCGCGCTTGCCTGTGCCGCAGGCGGCTCCGATATTGTCTTGGGGATCCGCGATGTCGCGGCGTCGGCAGGCCTGGTCGCCGAACTCGAGGGCATGGGACGAAAGGTCCTCCCTGTCGAACTGGACATTCCCAACAGGGTCCATATCGCACAAGCCGTCGACGCGGCGCTTACGAAGTTCGGTCGGATCGACGTACTCGTCAACAACGTCGGCGTGGCTCCGGGCAATCTTGCAGAACTCGTTGAGGAGAAAGACCTTGACGAAATACTTGATGTCAACATCAAGGGCACGTTTCTGATGACGCAGGCGGTGGGCCGTCAGATGATCAAGCGCAACAGCGGCCGGATCATCAACATCAGCTCACAGGCCGGCACCGTGGCACTGCGCGGCGAGGCAATCTATTGCATGAGCAAGGCGGCAATCAATCACCTCACGCGCTGTCTTGCAGCCGAATGGGCACGCTATAATGTCACCGTGAATACCGTATCGCCGACGTTCATCCACACGGATGGTACGGCACCTTTTCTATCCGACGCCGACAATTACAAAGCGACGCTTGCTCACATTCCGCTCGGCCGGATCGGTGAAACCGATGATGTGGTGGGTGCCGTCGTCTTCCTTGCGTCACCAGCTGCGAGCCTAGTCACGGGCGCGAACCTGCTCGTAGACGGCGGATGGTCAGTCGCCTGATGCCGAGGTGCACAATGCTATGCAGACGAGAACGACGATTTTCCGTGGGGCGTGTCGGTTTCTTTGAATTTCAGCCTGGATTCGACGACGCGTTGGTATCGCTACTCATGCTGAGTATGGACCAGCCTTGCTTCGGCCTGCCCCGCCGAATAGAGTTGCCGGATGGCTAGGCAGGTCCTCTTCGTACAAGGAGCCGGCGAAGGCGTCTACGATTGCTGGGACAGCAAGCTCGTGACCAGCCTCGAGCGCGAACTCGGCGAAAGCTATACCGTCCGCTATCCCCGAATGCCCAATGAGGACGATCCAAGCTACGCAGCGTGGGAGCCTGCGTTAACGAGAGAACTCGCTTCGCTGGACGACGGGGCAATTCTCGTCGCTCACTCGGTCGGCGGCACCATTTTGATCCATGTGCTTGCCGAACAGCAGCCGAAACCGAGGTTCGGAGGGCTATTCGTCATCGCTGCGCCCTTCATCGGCGAAGGCGGATGGCCGAGCGACGGCATCGGCGACTGCAAGGACGTCCCAGAGGGTCTCCCGCCCGGCCTTCCCATCTATCTCTATCATGGCGCCGCCGACGACGTGGTACCCACTGCCCATGTTCATCTCTGTGCGAAGGCGATTCCGCACGCCGTCGTCCGCACACTCGACCGCAGGGATCACCAGCTCAACAACGATATGAGCGACGTTGCACGAGACATACTTTCAGCCGGCTAAGCTGTCAGCACGCCGAAGCGCGCGCCGGTTCTCTTTTCCAGCAAGCTGAACGTCTTGCCGAACAGCCATGCCGTTCCTATTTTCTTGTCAGATGCGCCCTTCGTCTATCGGTTAGGACAACAGATTCTCATTCTGTAAAGAGGGGTTCGATTCCCCTAGGGCGTACCAAACCACTCGATTCCAGATTGCCGAATGGCGCATTGGCGCGAGTTCCATTCATACACGAAATCAGAAGCCGCTGATCAGTTCTACCTTCGAGCCGTCGCTGAAGCGCGAGAGCCGGAACGCTTTCGGGTCGACGACGGGCGCCCGGCCCGTGACGATATCAGCCATCAGCCGTCCCGCTGCCGGTCCAATGCCGAAACCGTGGCCGGAGAATCCGGTCGCGATATGAAAGCCGGGAATGGAATCGACCGCCGAGATGACGGGCACGGCATCCGGCGTGACATCGATGTAGCCGCCCCAACGCTGTGCGATTTCCGCCTTTGCGAAAACCGGAAACGCCTTCTTCAGACTGTCGAGTGCATCCAGCGTCAACTTCTTCGAGGGCACCGGATCGAGAACACGGTGATACTCGAACGGACTTGCGTCATCCATTGACCAGCGCCGCGGAATGCGCAGCTCGTCAAAGAAGCGGCCAGCGAGGCGGAAGGAAAGCGACTTCCACTCTGCCCGCAAGGCCGGCAGAAACGCAGCAGCATGGCGGAACGAGGCCGGCACGATATCGACGATGTTGTCGTGGCCGCAGGCCACTGTGTAACCACCGTCCTGCCGCTTGCGGATAGCGAAATCCTTGGCCCATATCGTTTGCGCCGGCCCGTCTTCCAGCGGCTTCGTGCGCATAACGCTGTTCAGCACCTTCAGTTGCGGCAGATCGATGCCGAAGCGACCGGCAAACAGGCTGGACCACGCGCCGCCGGCCAGGACCACGGCCTTGCAGGCGATCGCGCCGCGTTCCGTCACGACACCGCTAACGGCCCCTGCCGAGGTCTCGATGCCGCGTACAGCGCACTCCGTGAGAATGGTCGCTCCCTTGTCGCGTGCCGCTTCGGCGATCGCCGGTGCCGCCTTCTGCGGCTCCGCCCGCCCATCGGCCGGCGTGTAGAGCGCTCCCGCCATATCGACACTTGAGCCGGGAACCGTTTCACCGAATTCTTGCGCCGTTAGCATGCGGGATTCGATCTGGTAGCCGTCCAGATTGGTGCGCCAACGCTCGCGCTCCGCCACCTCCTTATCATTGGCGCAGGTGAAGATGATGCCGGTGCGCTTGAAACCCGTATCGCGCCCCGTGCGCTTGTCGAGGCCATCCCAGATTCTCAGCGCCTCTGCCATCAGCGGCACCTCGCGCGGATCGCGCATCGAGATCCGCACCCAGCCCCAGTTCCGGCTCGATTGTTCCTTCCCAATCCCGCCTTTCTCGCAAAGCGTCACGCGCAGGCCGCGTTCGGCGAGTTCCAGCGCCGTGGAGCAACCGACAATGCCGCCGCCGATCACAACGACGTCGCACTCTTTCGGAAGCTCCTCGTCGCCATGGACGGGAACAACATAGGGACCGGGCATGAGGGATTGTCTCCTGGCAGGGACTCAAGATCGTTTGGCTTGTGTAGCCCTACAACCCCGCCCCGATTTTAGGAACCCTGCCCGCGCTTCGTCTGCATATCTTACAGCTTCAGGATCGCTTGAAGGCAAACACATCAACTGGCTCGCCCAAACCACGCAGAGGGAACGCGCCGAGGCTTTCCATGCCTTCCTTGCACGAAGCCATCTCGACGAAGGCCCTGGAGAAGAGCACCGGCCGCTTGATCTCTTTCGTCAGGCTTTCCAGACGCGATGCCACGTTGACCGCAGGCCCAATGACCGTGAAATCCAACCGGCGGCGCGAGCCGATGTTGCCATACATGACGTCGCCGACATGCACGCCGATACCGTAGCGCAGCACCTCGCGACCCTCGCGCGCATTCTCCTCGTTGAGCGCAGCGACCGCGGCGTCGGCCTCCTTGATCGCCGTCAGGAGGTTTCTGCAGGCCATCGGATCGGTCAGCGGGAAGATCGCCAACATCCCGTCGCCCATGAATTTTAGGATCTCGCCGCCGTGTTTCTCAATTGGCTCCGACATCGCGTCGAAATAGCCGTTCAGCAACTCGATCACGTCATCGCGCGGCCATTGATCCGAGATCGTCGTGAAATCGCGCAGATCGCAGATCAGGATCGCCGCACCGACGGTGGCCCCGCTGCCACGTGTTGTCGCCCCAGCAAGGATCTGTCCGCTGGCATGCGGCCCGACATAGGTCTCCAACAACGTGCGCGCGAGAATGTTCTTGAGGCGGATCTCGGTCACCAGTGTCAAAGCGGGCAGAAGATCCTGGAGGAAAGCAATGTGCTCGTCAGAAAAACCGCCGGGCCGGTCGCTGGTGAAGGTCGCGATGTGGCGCTTTCCGAGTGTGTGCTCCATCGGCCAAGCGATATATTCCGTAAGCCCATCACGTATCAGTTCGTCATAAAATTGATGGTGGCCGTCTCCGTCTCTCATAGCCTCGAGGTTTTTGCGAACCTCGATCGCGCCGCTGAAGATCTCGTTGACCGGACTGTTGCGAAACTGCGGTGTCCTCTCGACGCCATAGCCGAACGTATCGATCTTGGCCTCGGCCAACCCGGTGCGCCACAGGATACGTGCTCCGAGCCATTGCGGATGAAGCGTCCTGAAGTGCAACGATGCGCGCGCTACCGGTACGCCTTCGTTCCGGAGCCGCTGGCACATCTGCACGAAGATGTTGTCGATGAAGCGCTCGTCACGCGTTTCCGTGACCAGCCAATCGATGATCTTTCGCCGACGCGAGGGCCACACGCCCTCACTCTGATCGTTGAAGGACAAAGGCACGTCCGAAACGGATTGCATGGTTATACTCCACAAACACGGTCGCGTCCCGATTGAGGAAGGACATCATTCATCCCCTAGATGGTGCGTGACTCTGCAGATTGAAATGGTTGCGTCCACCGGAGTCTGAGTCACCCGGCTTCTAGCCGAGCATACGCCGGGTCTCCACAATCGTCGCAGCGCTCGCTGCCAGCGGCCTGTATTCCAGCCCGATCGCGCCTCGGTAGCCATGTTCGACAAGCCAATCGACCCGTCGCTTAAGGTCGACATTTCCGCTGCCGGGCTCATTCCGTCCCGGATGATCGGCTACATGGACGTGGAAAACTCGGTCGATATCATCGCCGATCACCTCGGCCGTGTCCTCTCCCATGACGGCGGAATGATAGACATCATAGACAATGCCGATCTCGGAACGCCCCGTCGCCCTTACGATCTCGAGACCTTCCACTGTTGAATGAAGGAAATAGCCGACGTGGTCGATCAGCGTGTTGAGCGGCTCGAGGCCGAGGCGAACCCCACTGCCCTCGAGAATTTCGCCGGCGGCGGTCAGGGTTTCGATCAGCGCTGCCTTCTGCTCCTCGCGAGACTTGCCGGCAAGATCATCACCTGCCTGCGCAATCAGGGTGTGCGCGCCGAGGCGTCTTGCCGTTGCGATCGAACTTTTCAGACCTTTCAGAAACGCTTCCTTATTGGTTCTGTCTGTCAGGGCAATCATCGGTTCCGCCACAAAACTCGTGAGTTCTATGCCGGTTTCCGTCAGCGCCCATTCGATGCTGCCGATATCCTTGTTCGTCCACTTCCAGAATTCGACTGCCTCCACGCCGTGCGCGTGCGCAAGGCGGATCCTGTCCGCGAAGTTGTCGGCGTCAGCTGCGAACAGCCATTCGATGCAGGCGGAAAGTCTCATGGCGGCCTCGCTGAATCGGGAACTCTTTCGCCGACAATAGTCGAGCCGCGGCAAATGGCAAAAAGCTTCCATGCTCCGTTTCTGACTTGACGTCATATTCAAGATTGCTAACGTGCGGGTGCGTATTAATCTCCCAACTCCGCCCGTCATCATTGACGGGCGTATCTTTTCCGGCTCGATCCAGAAAGTCAGGAATGGCGACAGAGGGACGATGGCTGCGGTGGGCGTATCGTTTGGCAAAGCACGCATCGTAGCGCTGGTGGCCAGCTTTCTGTTGGCACTTACCCAGATGGCCCTCTCCCAGCCGCCCGCTGCAACGTCGCATCGTGTCTGTGTCTATTCCCTCGACATGCCGAACTCTGGCGAGCGCCTATGTATCACCCGCGAAACTTACGGGCGCGATCTCTGCGTCGCGATCGATCACTTCGCGCGGGAAAACGACCTGCCGCCGGAATATTTCGCCCGGTTGATCTGGCGGGAGAGCCGTTTTCAGGCAGGCGCCATCAGTCCCAAAGGCGCGCAGGGCATTGCGCAGTTCATGCCTGGCACCGCAAGGCTGCGCGGATTGAGGGATAGTTTCGATATCCTCGAATCCCTCAAGGAATCAGCGCGCTACCTCGACGAGCTGCGAATACGCTTTGGCAATCTCGGCCTCGCTGCCGCGGCCTATAATGCCGGCGAGCAGGGCCTCTCCGACTATCTCGATACGGGCCTGCTGCCCTTCGAGACACGCAGCTACGTTCTTGACATCACGGCGAATACGATCGAGCAGTGGAAGAACGATCCGCCTGTCGAGGCTGCGCAGTTTCTCATTCCGGACAAATCCTTCATCGATGGTTGCATAGAGCTTGCCAGCAAGCGCCGCCTGACCGAAACCGCCTCGGTCCAACAGGGTCAGTGGGCGCCATGGGGCGCCCAGCTTGCGGCAAATAGCAACGATGCCGCAGCACTTCGCCTATTTACCGCAGTCGCGCGTCAACTTCCCGCACCTCTCGCGAGCGAGGAGCCGGTCATCGTGCGCATGCGGGATCGCAGCTTTGGCTTCAGGCCGCGCTTTGCTGCTCGTATCGGCAGAGAGACTCGCGCTGAAGCTGACAAGGTTTGCATGACTGTCCGTGCCGCCGGGGCAGCCTGCACCGTCTTCCGAAACTGAGACCGTTTCGGCCCCTGCTGAGGATCGGCGACGGCGAATTTTCCCGTGGAGCCATGAACTTTGGCGCGAGTTGTGCGTTTCCCCGGAGGGAGGAAAGAGCCATGCACAGCACGCAAAACCGACAGATTAGAAATCCGGGGCCGAGGGGCCGGAGCATCGCCAACCAAGGCAGGCGGAACGGTGCCGATTCCGCCGAAGAGCGCAAATTGCACAAGCTCCTCGGGCGCCACGTCCCTGAACACGAAATTCAGGCGAATATCACCAGTAAGCCACCGAAACTTCGATAGCGGCAGCGAAAATATCAGAAAACCAGAAAATCCGGGGCCGTCTGCTGGGAGGTCAACTTAAGCGTTCCATCAGGCTGGACCACGTATTTCTCGAATGTGCGGTAACCCCATTTTCCCAGGAACGTGTTATTGATCACCGTTCCCGGCGGGTACGGCGAGCGCACGACGCGTCCATAGGTCAGGCTTCCCGGCACAGGCCCAAGCGGCGGTGCAGTCGTGTTGCAGCCGGCAAGCGCTATCGCCATGATTATTGGGGTATATCTCATCTCTCCCTCCTGAGCCGAAGCCCAAGCTGGCCGCACAAGAATGCGGCCAGATTTATTCAAGAGCGCGCCAATCGATAGCCGGCGAGACGCCGTTAGCCTTGTGGCGTCAACGTCATGGACGTTCCGGTAGCGGCAACGTTGAGGCCGAGCTGTCCGGTCACGCTCAGCGTCTGCAACTGCACCGAGCCACTGGTGCCGCCGACGAGGATGTTGGCACCAACACCGGCGACAAGCGTCGCTTCGGCCGATGCGCCCTGGTAAAGGCCGCCCAGCGAACCGCGATGGTATCCCGTCGTCGGCGCAAACACCGCCCACACAATCCGGCCGCGCGTGGTAAATCCGACATCAACGCCCAGTTTGCGGATCGCACCCGCGTACCGATCCTGCGTCTCGCTGCCCGATGTCGGGCTGAAAACGCAATCAACCGATTTTGCCGAACCGAGGACATAACCGACACCGCCACCGACGTCACAGGTCAGAATCCCGATCTTGACGCCGTCACTCAGGTCGGGCTCGGGCTGCTGATAAGTGGTGACCAAATCGGCAGCACCGACGCTCGTGGCCAAGGCTTGCATCAGCGATACGGCAGCAACTGCGGTTGCAATCTTCTTCATCATTTTCTCCTTGTATTGCACGGAGATAGATAGCGCATCGCTATGATTTACCAAGGCCGCTGATGCATGGCTGCCCTTCCGATCTTGCACGCTAATTGAGCCAATTCGTGAGCATCCTTGCCAGCGCACGGCAGCGCGCCGCCCATCTAAAACAGCTCGATCACAGCCAAACACAAGGGCTCGCCCGATCCGCGACCTCAGACCGATTTTGGTGAGACAGTTCTGCCTTGAGGACCGGGAGAAGTAGGCCCGAGAAAACCGCCGTGCATAGGTGGGACGGCCAACGCGGCAAAATCAGGCTGGGGCGTCTAGGGCGGATGGCGGCAGAAACGCCAGGTTCCCGAGAAAAAGCCTCGCTTCACGCGAGGCCGATTCTCTATTCGCAAACCGTTCTATACCTGGTGATATAGTGGTGGTGGCTTCGGTGCTGGTAAGGCACCCTCCAGCATACGTCGCGGCGGGCGTAGCGCGGTCCGTCATAGTCGTAATCACGGTACCTTGGGCCGTATCGGTAGTAACGAGGCGGTGGTGAATCATCATAATACCTGTGGCCGCCGGAACCGAACTCGAAATAGACACCTTCGGCGTCGGCAGGAGCACTCACCAGTACTGCTGCGAGGCCGGCCATTGCGATGATCAACCGTTTCATGGTCAGTCTCCTTTCTCTGGAGATCAACGCGGCAGGCCTGCATATGGTTCAGGTTTTTGAGGTCCTATAGGACCTAAGTCCTACAAGAGCCGGCTGAAAAGACGACAAAGGAAAAGCCCGGCGGTGTCGGCGGGGCTCTCTAATATCGTTGCACTTCAAAACAACGTGCCTAGGGCGGCACGACCTGAGCGAAAAACGCCGGTGGTTCGCTTCTGTTCCCAACCATTGTTCGTTTTGTCCACTAAGATCGATCCGCACACCCGCGCGCCACGTCGATCAGCGTGTGCAACTGTTTCTCGTCACGGACTCCCTGGCGATAAAACTCGATGATGATTGAGGCGATCCGATCGGATTCGTCGAGGACGCTTCGATCCCCTGCTCGTTGCGGATGTGATCGAGCACCCGAAGGCAGACTGACAGATCCATGGAATGTAGCGGCTCGTCGCGACGACTGTAGCGCTTATGTGACATGGTGGCTCCCCTTCCTCGACAAGCAGAAAGGAGCCCCGCAACAAGCGGGGCAGATGACAGGGACTTTTGGAAAGGCCAAGGCGGGTGTGCGGATCGCCTTGGAACTGTGTCTAAAACGCGGCGCCACACTGTTGGTTCCCACAGTCTTTTTTTCCGTGTGAAAGGACCGGCGGTGGCTCAAGTTCGCCAGAACAGCGTCATTGGCTGGCAGTCTCGGCACTGGTGTTGCTGGAGAATGGCGAAACACATTCGCGCCTCGGTCGGCCGTACGGCTGGTATGTATTGTCGTTTGCCCGATAGGACGCATAACGCGCAAAGCACCACGCGAGATGGTCTGGGTTTCCACTCACCGATCCAGTGATCTCCATCGATGGGGCGGCGAAGGGCGACACGCAGATGCGGATTTGACCGCTGTAGGAGCGATAGGTGTCACGGGCACGATCATAGGACCGGTATCGCGACGCGCACCATTGTTGATGCTCGTTACGCAGTGACGCCGAGGCGGCGTCCGTCGATGCGTCCTCGGACGCGGAATTTGCTACCACGTCCGCCTTGGGCTTGGGTGCTGCGGATGTAACGGGATAGGCCGCTGACACAAGGGGCGCAATCCGCTCGAACTTCTGACTACGTGCATCAACCCGCTCGGGAGATGCAGTCCAAAGGTTCGGTGTATCCAGATTCGCGAACTGCCGCCCATCAGGCACGGCGAGGATGTACGTGGCGGCCGCAGCCCCGATGAAACAGGCCCCGACAGCCGAGGCAATGCCGAACAGCATCGTTGCAATCGCTCTCATGACAGCTTCCCTACCCTCATGACTGATGCATGCGCCCTCTGCGCTCGATCTGCGGAGCCGCACGACGCCTTAAAATGGCGCCTTGCGGATGCCCCATGGCGAGGCGGCGCAGGCCTGGTCGAGATAATCGCGATCAGCCAAGAAACCCGTGCGAGGGAACTTTGTTCCGCGTCACTATCGTCTTGCCGGCAATACCCGAGCCAAGCGCCGCCGGCGGCGTCTATCCGATCGCCGCTGCCCAACAATCATGGATAGTTTCTTGTGTTCCATGTCTCTTCTCCGTGGACGACAAGGCGCACGCAACGTACGGCATCGAGCCGCAGCGTATGTCCTTGACGTCAAATTTGATTGGAGTTGGTTGAGCGCAGCATAGCCGCGCTCTCGAACCAGGATCAGTTGAGAACCCGGATAGCCTTGCGCGACGAAGGCTCGACGATCACACGCTCGTCGTTCACGACCGCGTAGCAAAATTCGGATTGTCGGGAACAGGTGTTAGGACAATGGTCTCCGGAAGCGGCTGACCGACGACGATCTTTTCCTCGACGACGACCCGTGCCTGCGGAGCCGGGACCTCGCGGACATTGGTGACAAAAGTCTGCGGCGGCTCAAGCATGGCGCCAACTGCCGCACCCGGAATTGGTGATGGAATGGCAGCGGGCGAAGGTCATCTAACCGATGAGGGCGCGCAAACCATTGCTGGAGAGGCGACGGGAGGATCCCGTGCAACGAGGGCGCGCAGCCGTCGGACGGATCGCCCTTCGGCAGGCGCTACCGCCCGTCAGTAACTGCAGGACCGGCCGTCGCTGGGTCTGAAGCCGTCGGAGCAGGCTCGATTCATTGAATCTCCCGGCTCATAGCCTGACGCATTGCCCATCGAGTTCGGGGGCGTCCCGCAGGCCGACAGAAGCGTGGAAAGACTGATCATCGCTCCAGCTGCTACAAATGCCCGAAATCTGCTCATTCATGCTTCTCCTGGCTGCAGCGGTTTACGAGAAAGAGATGTTAGACGAAAGCGGCCCCGCGCTAAACCGCTGTCCCCTGCTTCCATTCAAGCTTCACACAACCCATGCGCCGATCAATGCCTTCGCCTCGAACCGGTGGCTGCCAATTGACACCGTGTCAAGCTGAAAGCTCGTCATCTCAAAGTCGCTGACGCAATTATCGTCCATTTCATCGCTCGCCGAACCAGTCTCTGGTTTGCAACCCACCGACACGATTACGGATTCTGACATTTGCTGATAATCTGGGAGCCGCCACGGTCAGGCCTAGCCGGCCTCGCCCTATGCAACTATCGCGTTCTTTTCCTCGCGATGGTCTGGCCGAAACGGTCATGTTGGGCGTTTTTCAGGACCGGCATGGGTCAAACAGTGAGGATGATTATGAGTATCGTCACAATAATGCGTGGATCTTCGCTCGTCTCATCAGTGCTCGCCTTGGCAATAGTGGCGTCACCGGTGGCGCTTCCCCGTGAAGCGATTGCCCAAACCGACATCAGCATACACATCGGGATCGGTAGCAGCCTCAATAGAGGTCGAGGGATAACCTGTAGTCAGGGTGAACGACTGCTTCGCAATCGCGGCTTCCGCGATGTTCGTCGGGTCGACTGCCGTGGCAGGTTCTTCATCTATCGTGCGTGGCGAGGCAACACCCGCTTCGAGATCGCAATCCGTCGAACTGACGGCCGCATTGTCGACATGCACCGCATTAGCCGCCGGCGATAGCTGCAAACCTCCACGCTGCTCTAATGAGAACTCGCTGCTTTAACGCCGACGGGATGCACGCGCCTGTGTCCAGGCGCGGGGCTTGGATGACGGAAGCCACTTTCGATTTTGTGACAAAGTTTGTGACAGAATTGGCAGAATGGCCAGAACTCCCGCTTGGGAGTTTTTTTCTAACTGCTTACTTTTCTTGAGGTTTTTGGTGGGTGATGTAGGGCTCGAACCTACGACCCGCTGATTAAGAGTCAGCTGCTCTACCAACTGAGCTAATCACCCGTAACCGCCGTGTTGCGCGGTGTGAGGGGGCGTATAAACAGGATCGTTCGGCTTGTCTAGCGCCTGCCTGAAAATTCTTTGGTTAAATGCGAAGATTTTTGCGCATGGCTGAAATGCAATGAAATCAAAGGTCCAGCGTTCCGCTTGCGATGCGCACAGCCTGCCCGCCGATCCGGGCATTTGAGATCGTTCCGCCTTCAACATCCATGTGCAGATGAATGAAGGATGGCCGGCCCATTTCCACGCCCTGCTCGATCGTCATGCCATGGTGCCCGTCCGTCAGACGGTCGAAATAGTGAATGGTGCCGGAGAGCGCGGCGGCAGCCGACCCGGTCGCAGGGTCCTCCACGATCCCCATGCCGCTCGCAAACATCCGCGCATGGAATTTCGCCACATGGTTCACGCCGCCCCGGCAGTAGATATAGGCCGAGGCAAGCGCGCCATCCACGAAGGGAACGGTCTCTTCCCAAAGTTGCGGGTCGAACTCCATGTGCTGCGCGGCGCCGACGTCGTGCACCGGCACCATCAGGTACGGCACGCCGGCGCTCCACAACGACGGTACGTGGTTCTCAAAGCCGATCTCGGTCGTCTTCAACGACAAAGCATTGGCGATTCCAAGCTTGTCGAGCGGCATCGTGATCTGCTGCGACTTCCGCGGCAGGTCGAACTCGGCAAAACTCGCCTCGCCTTCCCGCAGGCGAACGGCGCAACGCACCGGTCCGACATTTTCCTCCAGCACCGAAACGAGATCGATGCTCGAGCCGCCATGCGCCTGCTCGGCGAGAGCGATCGCCGTTCCAACGGTCGGATGCCCTGCAAAGGGAAGCTCCCGCCCGGGCGTGAAGATGCGGATTCTCGCCGTGTAAGCGGGATTACCCGACGGCTGCACGAAGACCGTTTCCGAGAGGCTCATTTCCTTGGCGATCGCCTGCATGGCGTCATCGCTCAAATCGTCACCATCGAAGATAACGGCGAGCGGATTTCCGGCGAGCTTGCGGTCGGTGAACACGTCATAGACGCTGTAGCTTCGCCCCACATCGGCCTCCTGATGGTCTCGATCCTCGTTTCGCCAACCTGCCCGACCGGACGACCGAGCGCAAGGCGTTAAGCGCCGCGCCGTTCCCGGAAGTACCAGTCGATGACGGGGAGCATCGCAATATTGTAGGGGTGTGCCTTCGGGTCGGCCGAACGTATAGCAACCGCGCCGGCAATCTCCTTGTCGTCGGCAACCAGCATGTGTGCGTGGATCTTCTCTATCATGTCATCGGCGGTCAGGTCGAAGCGGAAGAGACGCAGCACAGTCACCGTGCGCCTGACATGGCTCGCGTAGTAGCGATCGCCGGCCTTGGCCTCGTTGAGGTCAAGCCCCGTCTCCTCCATCACCTCGCGACGCATATTGCCTTCGACGTCGCAACGACCTTCGCTGACGTCCTCGGGTTCGAGGGAACCGGCAGCGAAATAGACCTGGCCGGGATTGGCCGTATGGCTCCCCATGCGGATAGCCACCAGCGCGCCGTCCGAGGTTTCGAGGACCGGATAGGCGAACAGATGGATGCCGCCTTGCCGGCTCGGTTGGCGACGCCACCACATGAATGTAGAAAACGGGATGACATGGCCCTCGCCTGCTATGCCGGCATCGGTTAGAGCCAGCCGCTCCTGAAAGACCATGCGGCCGTCGAACAGCGCCGGGTTTGCAGCCGTTTCCTTCGCCCAGTTCTCCCGGATCGCCTCGTGCTCCGCGACATAAAAGGAATGGTCCCCGGCGAGAACGCGAAGGTCCAGCCCAGCAATCGGAAATACGGTCTGCTCCGGCGGCCAGCCGGCGAAATCCTCGGAGAAATGCAGGTTCATATCAAATCCAGTGTCATGACAACGGGGCAATGGTCGGAGGCCTTTGGCCGGTCCCAGCCGGTGCGAGGATAACGCTCGACCTCCTGGCCGGGCGGGAAGGCCGTGCGGTAAGGCTGTCCATGTCGAACGATCTCCGGCAGGCGTCCGACATTCGTTCTGGCGAGCGCCTTCGAGAGCCAGATGTAGTCGAGCTGACACAGCCATTGCTCTTCGGGTCCACGGGCATGGTAGAGCGTCCAGCGGTCGAGCGGATCACGGCGGCGCACGACATTCTCCAAAAAGCCGTCGCGACTGAAGACGTCGAGCGCGCTGATGCTCTCGACCTGATGCTCGAAGCGGTAGCCCGTTTGGCGGCGCCCGATGACGTCGACGCGCTCCTGATAATCGTTCATGTCACCACATATAACGAACCTCTTGTCATCGGTATGACCGTGAAAGCGGTCCTCGATGATACGGCGAACCGCCAGCGCCTCGGCCCGCCGGATCGGCATGGTGCCGAGCCTGCTGTCGACGCCATTCGTGCGCGGCCCGTCCATCGACTTGAAATGGACCACGTAGAGCGACAGCGCGACACCACCGATCTCGAGCTCCAGTTCCAGGCAGTCGCGCTTGAAGATCTTGTCGTCGATGCGGTTGGTCAGCGCCAATTGGTCGTTGAAAAGCCCCAGATCGCGATAGGTGAGCATTGCATGGCTCTTGATCTGCTTGAGCTCGATCTTCTGCCCGTCACGTGTCTCTTCCCGCATCAGGACTGCGACGTCGATCCCGCGGCTGTCGTTGCCCTCGACGAGATATTTTTGCCGGTAACCGTTGCCGACCATCCTGAAGAGATAGCCGTATTCGAAGGCTTGCAACGCCTCCATGTTGTCGACTTCCTGCAGGCAGAGAATGTCGGCGTCGGCGTCGGCAATCGCGAGCGCCGTCATCTGTCGGGTATCGTCGGTGGAAGCGATCACCCGCGCCTGCTCGAGCTGCTGGTAGACGCCTTCACTGCGCACTTCGAAAAGCTTGATGACCCGGTCTTGGCGCAACTGGTTGCGGAAGCCGGTAAAGTCGAAACGCGTCATGAGGTTTTCGACGTTGAAGGTGGCAATGCGAAGCGACATCGAACATTTCCAATTGGCGTTATGCCATTAGTAGTGGCTAAGCCCCGCTTCGGAAAGACGTTTCGCGATCAGAGACGCCAGGCGGCGCGCGCAACGACCCACACGCTTTCGCCGACCCGCAATCGCTCACGGTTGAATGCGCGAAGCACCTGTCCGTCACCAAGCAGCAACTTCACGGCGTAGCGTTCGCCTTCGTAGAGGATCGACTCGACGCGTGCTGGAACGCCTTCACCAGCAATCAAGACGTCTTCCTGGCGCACCAACACATCCACTCTCGGCTGGTGCCTCGCCTCGTGAGACAGCATGGACTCGAGAGCGCTCCAATCGAGAAGCCTGATGTCACCAACTGGAGATGAAAGCGAGAGGATCGCACCGCGACCGATCAGCCCACCGACCAGCCGGCCCTCTGGCCGGGCGTAGATCTCCGCAGGCGGCGCAGCCTGCAGAAGGCGGCCCTCGGACATGACCGCAACATCAGTCGCAAGGGCCATCGCCTCGCTCTGATCGTGCGTCACATAAACCATGGTCGCTCCGGAGCGCTGGTGGAATTCGCGGAACGTTTCCTCCATCTCTTGCTTCAGGTGCCGGTCGAGATTGGCGAGCGGCTCGTCGAGCAGCACGACATCAGGTGACGAGACAAGGCAGCGGGCCAATGCCACGCGCTGTCGCTGGCCGCCGGAGAGATCGGCGGGACGCCGCTCGGCATGGTCGGCGAGCCTCACCGTCGCCAGTGCCTCGCGGACCTTCTGTCTGTAGGACTCGCCGGAGATGCCGCGCACTTTCAGAGGATAGCCGACATTGTCTGCGACGCTCATATGCGGCCACAGCGCATAGGATTGGAACACCATTGCCATGTTGCGCCGTTCCGGTGGTAGCGACCTCGAGGCGTCTGCAAGCAGCCGCTCGCCAAGATGGATAGAGCCGTCGGTTGGCGCCTCGAAACCGGCGATCATGCGCAGAACAGTTGTCTTGCCGCAGCCAGACGGTCCGAGCAGCGCCAGGAAGCCGCCATGCCGCACTTTCAGGGAGAAGTCGGCGACCGCCGCGCGCCCGGTACCGAAGTCCTTGGCAAGATGGTTGAGGATCAGTTCCGCCACGGTACGACTCCTCTCGGCAGGCGTTTTGCCATCAATTCCAGGAGAAGCATCATGAAGACGACCATAAGAACGACGAGCACGGAGAGCGCCGACGCGAGATCGGAACTACCGCTGTCGTCGAGATTGTAGATGGCGACGCCAAGCGTCTGCGTCCCGGCCGACCACAAAAGCGCGGAAATAGTCAGCTCATTGCAAGCGATCAGGAAGACCAGGATCACCGACGCGCCGGCAGCGGGCGCGATCAAGGGCACGATGATGTCGGCGAGCCGCCGGAAGAAGCCCGCTCCCGAAAGCTTTGCCGCCTCCTCCAGTGCCGGATCGAGCTGATGGAACGCACTGACGACAGGCTTCAGGCTAACGGCAAAGAAACTGGAGAGGTAGGCGATCAGAATGATCCAGATCGTTCCGTAGAGCGTCACATGCAGGATCGGAAGCGGTGCGGCAAACACCAGAATGAAGCACACGGCCATGACGATGCCGGGCAGCGAATAGGGAATCTCGATCAGGCTCGAAACGATCCGGCCCAGCAGGTCCTTCCGCCGGGTCAACGCGTAAGCCGTCAGCACGGTCACCAAGAGGAGACATAGCGCCGTCCCCGCCGCGAGAGAGAGCGAATTGGCGAAAGCCGTGCGCGTGACCGCCTGACGGAAGAGAATTTCGTAGAAGGCGCTTGCCGACAGGGTCTTGAAGGTCAACGGCACGCCATAGGCCGGCACGAGTGCACCGGCGAGGAGAGCGAAGAATGGCGCTACCAGCATGAAGAAGATGCAGAGCCAGAGCAGCGGCTGCAAAAGGAGCTTCCAGCGCCCCAACTCGAAGGCCGCGGTCGCGCCCGAAAGCCCGAGGACGCGGTAGTCGCGTCCGCGCAGGGCGCGATCCTGAATGGCAAGCCCGGCAACGGAAATGATCGCGATCAGTGCCGAAAGCACTGCAACGTCGCCGAAAGTACGGCTCGTAAAGGCGGAGAACTTAGTGAAGATAAGTGTCGGAAGCGTGTAGATCGAGGCGGGTATGCCGAGAATGGCGGGAATGCCGAAGTTGCCTGTACAGGATATGAAAGAGATTGCGGCACCGGCAATGATGCCCGGCAACGAAAGCGGCAGGATGATATCGCGGAAGACCCGAAAGCTGCCCGCCCCAGCAAGACGCGCCGCCTCGACACCATCGCGAGGCAACGCCATCAGGCCTGCACGGAGGGCGAGATAAACGAGCGGCGCGTGCTGTACTCCGTAGAGCAGCGAAATGCCCCCGACCGAATAAAGCGGCTGCGGCGATCCAAGCGGAGGCGCAAGGTGCAACGCCTTCAGCAGTGGGCTTGACGGCCCGGACATCTGCACCCAGGCAAGCGCCGTCACCTGCGGCGGGATCATCATCGGCAGGACGAACAGGAAGCTTAGCGCTCCCTTGCCGCTGATATCCGTCAGCGTCAGCAGGAACGCGAAGGCGCAGCCGATGGCAAGCGAGATCAGTGTGCCAAGAATGGCCGTGGCGAGCGTGTAGTAGGTTGCCGACCAAAGGGCAGGATCGCTGAGCACCGCGCTGACGCCGCCCTTTGCGAGCGCCGCAATGCCTGTCATCGCGAGCCGCGCTAGCGGCAGCACGCTAAGTATCAGGACAATGATAACGACAAAAGGAAACAGCCAAGCAGGCTGGCTGTTTCCAGGACGAACATATCCGCGCATCTGCTTTCCGGCGGCGATCAGTTCGAGCCGTAAATGCCGAAAAAGGTCTTGAGGTCCTGATCGGTAGTCTTCAGCGCCTCCGCGGCATTGACTGGCAGCACCTTGATGCTGTCACGAGCCGGGAAGCCTTCCGGCAGCTTCATGCCGTTGCGGGCGGGGATATAGCCGAGCTTGAGGAAGCCTTCCTGCCCCTTTTCAGAGAGCACGTAATCGACGAATTTCTTCGCCGCATCGGCATTCTTCGAACTTGCGAGAATACCGACCGGCTCCGTGACGGCGGAGACGCCTTCCGTCGGGAAGACGAATGCGACCGGCGCGCCCTTGGCCTTTTCGCGGATCGGCATGTAGTCGACGATCATGCCGAAGGCTTTTTCACCCGAGGCAACCGACTTGAGCACAGCACCGTTTCCACCTGCGGCGGTCGCGCCATTGGCGGCAAGATCCTTGTAGAAATCCCAGCCGAGGCTGCTGACGCCGGCCAGCGTCTGCGCATGAATGAGGGCTGCACCCGACGTCAAGGGGCTCGGCATGGTCACGAGACCCTTGGCTTCGGCCTTCGTCAGGTCCTTCCAGCTGGTCGGCTTGAACGCGGCAGAGGTGTTGTAGACGATGCCTGTCGTGATCAGCTTGGTCGAATAGTAGTAGCCGTCACCGTCGTAGAGTGCCGCGTCGTAGCCGGCAGCTTCCGGCGACTTGTAGGCGAGCAGTTTGCCGGCTTTCTTCAGACGCTCGAGCGTCACCGTGTCGGCGATCAGCAGGACGTCGGCGACGGGATTGTCGGCCTCGATCTCCGCCTGCAGCTTCGCCATGATCTTGGGCGTGCCATCGCGCACCCAGTCTACCTTGACGTCCGGATTGGCTGCCATGAAGCCATCCACGGTTGCCTGCGCGTCCTCGTTCGGCTGGCTCGTATAGAGGACGAGATTGGCGGCGGAGGCTGGGATTGCAAGCAAGCTCGCTGCGAGTAGCGCGGCGGCGGAAACGATCGTCTTCATGATTGGTCCTCGGTGGTGGGAGACCCGTTCCTTAGCCATCGCGGATAACATGATTGTGACAGTCGGCTTCGGTACCAAGACGTCGGACATCTGCCCTTGACCCACCTTCCCCGCCCCTATCTTCTACCGCACGTTTTGATTTGTGCATTTTGGAGGAGCGCAAATGGAATACCGGCTTCTTGGCCGTTCTGGCCTGAAGATTTCGACCTTGACGATGGGCACCATGACATTCGGTGGCCAAGGCTGGGCAAAGATGGTTGGCGATCTCGGCGTTACCGAGGCACGCAGGCTTGTCGACCTGTGCATAGACGCCGGCGTCAACCTGATCGACACTGCCGACGTCTACTCGCAGGGTGTTTGCGAGGAAATCCTCGGCGAGATCATCGGCGGGCCGCGCAAGGACGGCGTTCTCATCGCCACCAAGGCGCGCTTTCGCATGGGAGACGGCCCGAACGACACCGGCCTGTCGCGCTATCACTTGATCGGCGCCTGCGAGGCCAGCCTGCGGCGCATGAAGACTGACGTCATCGACCTCTACCAGCTTCACGAGTGGGACGGGCAGACGCCACTGGAGGAAACCATGGAGGCGCTCGATACACTCGTGCGCCAGGGCAAGGTCCGCTATGTCGGCTGCTCCAATTTCTCCGGTTGGCATATCATGAAGGCGCTCGGCGTCAGCGCGAGGGAAAAGCGGGAGCGGTTCGTCAGCCAGCAGATCCACTACACGCTCGAAGCACGCGATGCGGAATATGAACTCCTTCCGATCAGCATCGACCAGGGCCTCGGTGTCCTCGTCTGGAGCCCGCTTGCTGCCGGCCTGCTTTCGGGCAAGCATCGACGCAACCGGGCAGCACCTGAGGGTTCGCGGCAGTTCTCAGGCTGGACCGAGCCGCCGATCCGCGATGAAAACCGCCTCTGGAATATCGTGGAAACGCTGGTGGCGATCGCCGATGAGCGCGGTGTCTCGGCAGCCCAGGTGGCGCTTGCCTGGCTGATCGGCCGCAAGGCGGTCACGTCTGTCATCATCGGAGGGCGCACCGAAGCCCAGTTCAAGGACAATCTCGCCGCGGCCGAGCTGAAGCTGACCGAGCAGGAGCGCAGTCGACTGGACGCGGTCAGCCTGCCGCCCGTGCTCTATCCGTATTGGCACCAGCTGAACACGGCCAGCGACCGGCTGAGTGAGGCGGACCTCGAATTGCTCGGCCCACACCTCAATCGATAGTTGGCTCTGAAGAGGTCGGCGGCTGATCAACCGCCGATTTCACCGGCGATCAACGCACCAAGGCGGCTGATCCCCTCCTCGATCATTTGATCGTTCGCGCAGGAGAAGCTGACGCGGAAGGTGTTCTCACCCGAACCATCGGCGAAGAAGGCCTTACCCGGGACGAAGGCGACGTTGGCCGTTTCCAGCGACTTGGCTAGCAGCTTCGCGCCATCCATGCCATCAGGCAGCGTCACCCAGATGAACATGCCGCCTTCGGGCTTCGTCCAGCTCGTGCCTGCAGGCATGTACTTCTCAAGCGCCGCCAGCATGACATTGCGGCGGTGACTATAAACCGACTTGATCTTGGCGACCTGTGCATCGAAACCGCGTTCCGCGACATGCGCGATCGCCATCTGATTGATCGTCGAGGAGTGCAGGTCAGCCGCCTGTTTCATCAGAACAAGCTTGCGGATAACGGGAGCGTTGGCGACGATGAAGCCAACGCGCAGGCCCGGCGCAAGCGTCTTCGAGAAGCTGCCGCAGTAGATCGTGCGGGTATCGTTGATGTGCCCCTTCTTCGCGATCTCCGTCGCCAGAATCGGCGCGATCGGCGTCCCATCGTAGCGGAGTGATTGATACGCGGCATCTTCGATGACTGCGATATCGAGTTCCTCTGCCAGGGCAAGAACCTTCTCTCGTCCAGCCTGATCGACAGTCTCGCCCGTCGGATTGGCAAAGTCGGCCGAGAGATAGGCGAACTTCACCTTGCCGCCCGCGCTCGCGGCCTGCGCCTTGTAGGAATCAGGCGTGCGGTTGCCGTTCGGCGTCAATTGATCGTAGGCCGGCTCATAGGCATTGAAGGCCTGGAGCGCACCGAGGTAGGTCGGCCAGGTGACCAGCGCCGTGTCATTGGGCGAGAGGAAAAGCTTGCCGAGATAATCCAAGCCCTGCTGCGAGCCAGAAACGATGAAGACGTTATCGAGTTCGCAAGGGATGCCGATGGCGGCCATCTGCTTGACCAGCCATTCGCGGAGCGGCCTATAGCCCTCGCTGACCGAATACTGCAGCGCCGAGTTCACGGCCGAGCTATCGAAGATATCGACGTAGGCCGCCTTGAATTCCTGATCGGGGAAAAGCGCCGGATCCGGAATACCACCGGCAAAGGAAATAATATCTGGGCGGTCAAGAAGCTTCAGAAGCTCGCGAATCTCCGAAGCACGCATACGGGAAGAACGCGTCGCGAATATGCTTTCCCAATTCAGCATGGGCATTTCCTCGTAATTTTTTGTCTTTAGGCGACAGAACCACGCAACAAATAATAAGTCAACATTACTGACCTATTTGTTTGCTACCATGACAATTTTGGGAAGCGAAGGTCACTTCCGTGATCAGAAGCCAGAACTGGCTAAAATCGATCTTTTCAAGACCCACTCCGTGGCAGTAGTGTCGCCGCCACTATCAAATATGCTATGAAGGTGCCAGCAATGCCCGCGTCGTCGAACACTCCTGAAATCAAGATCGAATTCCACACGTCGCCGGTCTCGGACGCCGACCGAATTCAGGCCCTGGAGTCGCCCGGCTTTGGCAAGGTCTTCACGGATCATATGGTTCTGGCTCGGTGGACTCCTGACAAAGGGTGGCACAATGCGAAGGTAACGCCCAGGCGGCCCTTGGAACTCGATCCTGCCAGCGCGGTGTTGCACTACGCGCAGGAAATCTTTGAGGGCATGAAAGCCTACAGGGCGGACGATGGTCGCATTCTGCTCTTCCGGCCTGAAGAGAACGCCCGCCGCTTCGCCCAGTCAGCCATCCGCATGGCGATGCCTCCCGTGCCGGACGAACTTTTCCTGAAGGCGGTGGAAGAACTCGTCCGTGTTGATAAGGACTGGATTCCATCGGGCGACGCCAGCCTGTATCTTCGCCCCTTCATGTTCGCCAACGAGGCATTCCTGGGTGTTCGTCCGGCTCAGGAATATATCTTCTGCATTATCGCTTCTCCGGTCGGCGCCTACTTCAAAGGTGGAGCAAAAGCGGTCTCCCTTTGGGTCGAGACCGAATACACTCGGGCGGCCAACGGCGGCACCGGTGCTGCAAAATGCGGAGGAAACTACGCCGCAAGCCTCATCGCGCAGGCCGAGGCCTCGAAGAGGAATTGCGATCAGGTCGTCTTTCTCGATGCGGCAGAGCACCGCTGGGTCGAGGAACTCGGCGGGATGAACGTATTCTTCGTGATGAACGACGGATCCGTCGTCACGCCACCGCTCGGCGGCACGATCCTGCCGGGCATCACCCGCGCCTCGGTTATCGTTCTCGCCGAAGAAAAGGGCTTGCGCGTCGAGCAGCGCCCCTACTCCTTCGCGGAATGGCAGGCCGATGCCGTCAGTGGCAAGCTCGTGGAAGCCTTCGCTTGCGGCACTGCAGCGGTACTCGCGGGCATCGGCCTGGTGCGACACGCTGGTGGCGAATTCCTGATCGGAGACGGACAGACCGGGAAGCTCACCACCGAGCTGCGCCAGGAGCTGGTCGGCCTGCAGAAGGGCGTGACGAACGATGAGCGTGGCTGGACACGCCGCATCCTGGTCTGAGGTCAGCGGCCGCAAGTAGTCGGCCCAGCAATTCAGAAAACTCGAAAACCGGGCAACGCCCGGGGCAACGCCCGGTTTTTTTGTGGCCGGACCAGAGGAAGAGCGCAGAGAGGCGCGAGGCTTCGGCCGGTCGCAAAATCATCAGGGGCGGCATGGAAAAAACACTCGTTCGCCCCGCTTCCGACCGGGAAACGGGGCGAGTCTTCTGCGATACTGCAGCTCGATCGTACCGCGCTCAGGAACGGAACAAGGAGGCGATCTGCTCTTGTGTCGGCAGTTGGCCTCTGGGTGTCAGCTTGTCGACCACTCCGGGCAGGACTGTCGAAAGTTGATTCAGGAGTTCTTGCTCACTGATTCCCGCCTGGCGTGCGAGATCGCTGATCGTCTTCGACCCAAGCGCATCGTTGAGGCTGCCCGGCGCGATCGGTTTGTTCTGTCCGGGCTGGACCCAGGAATCCACCGTATCGCCCTGCCCGGCCTCCGTCAGCTTGCCGAGAAGACCACCGAGACCGCCGAGCCCACCAAGAAGCCCGCCGTCACCAGCTTGGGGATTAGCCTGCTGAGCGGCTGGATCCGTCTGGCTGCCTCCAGCACCAAGAAGCTTTCCCACTAGTAACGCGCCAAGCGCGACCATGATCGGCTTCGAGATACTTCCGCCCGGAACGGCGTCATCAAAAATACCCATGACATCCTCCTTTTCGGTTGCTTCATTTCATTGAACAACAACTGTAGAATGAAAGAACAAGGTTCTCGCGAACCTTGAATTCCCCGACGAGCTATTTAGCTTAAACGGGAAGATGGTCTGAATATTCAACCAATCAAGGAGGGGAATGGCAGATGTCTGTTATCGGGTGGATTATCCTTGGATTGATCGCAGGATTCATCGGCAGCAAGATTGTGAACAAGTCGGGCGCAGGCATGCTGATGGACATCGTCCTCGGCATCGTCGGAGCGATCGTCGGTGGCGTCATCTTCAGCTTCTTCGGCGCATCCGGCATAACGGGCTTCAATATCTACAGCCTCGTTGTCGCCGTCATCGGCGCGGTCGTGGTTCTTTGGCTGTACCACGCCATCAGCGGGCGCCGTTCCATCTAGCTCGCTCTTTTGTATCGACGGAATGAGCGCTGCCTCAAAGGCGGCGACCTTATGCGTGTAACTCCGGCCTTGGGTCATTGGGCGAACGATCATGGCAGACGAGAGTACATCTTCATTCTATGACGACAACGCGGCCACCTATGCTTCGCGGCAACGCACGCTGCCGGTTCGACGCCTAGACGCTTTTCTGTTGATGCTGCCGCCAGGTGCAGCCATCCTCGATCTGGGATGCGGCGGCGGACAGGACAGCGCCTACATGCTGTCAAAGGGCTTCGATGTCACGCCAACGGACGGATCGCCGGCGATCGCGGAGCAGGCCGAAACCTTTCTTGAGCGTCCCGTCGCGGTGTTGCGCTTCGAGGATCTGGACGAAGAGGAAGCCTTCGACGGCGTCTGGGCCGAGGCCAGCCTGCTGCATGTCCCCCGGGCAGACCTCCCTGATGTGCTGGAACGGATCCGCACGGCGCTGCGGCCCGGCGGCGCCTTTCACGCCACCTTCAAGGCGGGCGAGGCCGAGGGGCACGACGGCTTCGGTCGCTACTACAACTATCCGTCGGCGGAACTGCTTTCGGAAATGCTGAGCAATGGCGGCTGGCACAACATTGTGATCAGCGAAGGCGATGGGACCGGCTACGACGGAAAGCCGACCCGCTGGCTTGCGGTACGGACGCAAAAATAAGGCCGGAGCTTTCGCCCCGGCCCTGCTGACTCAGCAGTGTGAAACCGCTTAGTTGACGGACTTGTCGACCAGCTTGTTCTTGCCGATCCAAGGCATCATGCCGCGCAGCTTCGCGCCGACTTCTTCGATCTGGTGGCTGTCGTTCATGCGGCGGATGCCCTTGAAGCGCGAACCCCCTGCCTTGTACTCCTGCATCCAGTCGGACGTGAACTTGCCGGTCTGGATGTCGTGCAGGACGCGCTTCATTTCAGCCTTGGTTTCAGCCGTGATGATGCGCGGGCCGGTGACGTATTCGCCCCACTCGGCCGTGTTCGAGATCGAGTAGTTCATGTTGGCGATACCGCCTTCATAGATCAGGTCGACGATCAGCTTCACTTCGTGCAGGCACTCGAAGTAGGCCATTTCAGGCGCATAGCCGGCTTCGACCAGCGTTTCGAAACCAGCACGGATCAGTTCGACGAGACCGCCGCAGAGAACGACCTGTTCGCCGAAGAGGTCGGTTTCGCACTCTTCGCGGAAGTTGGTTTCGATGATGCCCGAACGACCGCCGCCAACGCCGCAAGCGTAGGAGAGAGCGAGTTCGAGAGCGTTGCCGGAAGCGTTCTGGTGAACGGCAACGAGGCAGGGAACGCCGCCGCCCTTCTGGTATTCGCCGCGAACCGTATGGCCCGGGCCCTTCGGCGCGATCATGACGACGTCGAGCGACGCCTTCGGCTCGATCAGGCCGAAGTGAACGTTGAGGCCGTGTGCGAAGGCGATTGCAGCGCCGTCACGGATGTTGCCGGCGATTTCGCCCTTGTAGATGTCGGCCTGCAGCTCGTCAGGCGTTGCCATCATGATCAGGTCGCCCCACTTGGCAGCGTCGGCAACGGTCATGACCTTGAAGCCGTCGGCTTCTGCCTTCTTGATGGTTGCCGAGCCAGCCTTGAGAGCGATCGTCACGTTGGCATGGCCGCTGTCCTTGAGGTTCAGCGCGTGCGCACGGCCCTGGGAGCCGTAGCCGACGATGACGACGTTCTTCGACTTGATGAGGTTGAGATCTGCATCACGATCGTAATAGACGCGCATTTGAATTTCCTTCCCTTTGCTTGTCCTGTGACTTGTAAGAGGGGATCAGCCGACGAGCGGCATCTCCGCCAAAACCTTTTCCGTGCCATAGAGGCGCAGGAAGGCGGAAACCGCCCTCTCCGCCTGACGCGCGGTATCCTTGAGACCCGGCTCGCCGAGCAGCATGCGAACATGCAGATCGGAAACGATCAGGCCATAAAGCGTGTGATATGCCTCGTCGGCATCATGGAAGCGCAGCAGCCCAGCGCGCTTGCCGGAATCGATCAGCCCCATGGCGCGGCGATCGATCTGACGGCGACCCCGCTCCAGAAGCAGCTTGCCGAGCTTGGAGCCGTCGCGATGCGACTGGCCGATGGCGAGACGGTTGAGCGCCAGCGAGACATCGCCGGCGAGAACTTCAAGCAAATCCTTTGAGAAGATGACGAGGTGGTCGTGGAGGCTCGCCGACGTCAGCCGCTCGCCATTGCGCTCGAAGGTGCGCACCTTGCTCGCCTGATAGGCGATCATCGCGGACAGCAGGCCGTCGCGGTCGCCGAACCACTTGTACAGGCTTTCCTTGGAGCAGTTCGCCGCGCGCGCAACGCCCGATGTCGTCAGCGCCTTCTCGCCGCCATCGACGAGCAGCTGCAATGCCTGCTCCAGGACGGCGTTTTGGCGCGGCGAAAACTCGCTGGGCTCCAAATTATCGACGGACACGGCCTCACTCCCAATAGTACCGTACGGTACGGTTCGTAGGCTTTATGCTGCAAACCACTGTGCGCGTCAAGCGGCATGGCACGAAAATTTCAGCGTCCTTGCGCGATATCGACGCGACCGTCGCTACGCTCCAACCGCCGCCGCCGACAGCGCATTACTCAGGCGCCGTCAGCGGGCTCGCGCGCCGCCTCGACGTCTCTCACCGGGGACATGCCATAGACGCGGCTGTATTCGCGGCTGAACTGCGACGGGCTCTGATAGCCGACACGATGCCCCGCCGTCCCTGCATCCAGCCGCTCGATCAGCATCAGACGCCGCGCCTCATGCAGCCGCAGCTGCTTCTGGTATTGCACCGGCGTGATCGCGGTGATCGATTTGAAATGGTGATGGAAGGACGACACGCTCATGTTGACCTGCTCCGCGAGGTCCTCGATGCGCAGCGGCTGGGCAAAATTCTGCCGCAACCATGCGATGGCGCGTGCAATGCGGTTGCCGTGACTGTCGGCGACCGCAATATTGATCAGCCGGCCACCGTCCGGGCCGGTAAGAACCCGATATAGAATCTCCTGCTCTATCAGCGGCGCCATCGCCGCGATGTCCTTTGGACTATCGAGCAAACGTAGCAGCCGCACTGCCGCGTCCAAGAGCTCTGGCGTCGCGACATTTACGACGATCCCGCGTCCTCCAACGGGCGCGGTTGGCCGCGGGATTTCGGCGCGGCTCAAGAGATCGAGAACCTTCTCGCTGTTGATGGCGAGCGTCAGGCAGAAATGCGGAACCTCGGGGCTTGCCTCCACCACTCGCCATGTCACCGGCAGGTCGAGCGATGTCAGCAGGTAGTCGCCAGGCCCGTAATTGATGACGTCGGTGCCAAGGCGCAGGCTCTTGGCGCCTTGGATAACAAGGGCGATGCAAGGGCGGTAGCTGCCGTGGCAGGGGGCGCTTGGTGAAGTGCGCCGACTTATCCCCACGCTTTCGATCGCGGTCCTGCACTCCCCGTCGTCGCCAAGATGGCGCGCGGCAATGGAGACGATTTCCTGATAGGGATTGAACGGCAGAGTCATACGAGCGAACCCTTTATGTATCGCCTCGGAGAGATGCGCACTATGTAGGACAGCTTTGCTCCCGCGAGAATAGGCCCGCCTGTCACTTTTGCAGGATCGTGCAAGAAGCTCGGAGTATCGCTCTAACGCATCGACATCGATCCGGTGCATGGTCTGCCATCACCTCAGCAACCCGAAAGGAAGTCTCAGATGGCCATTGCAAAAGGCTATGCTGCCACCGACGCGTCCAAGCCGCTTACGCCCTTCACCTTCGAGCGCCGCGAACCCAATGCCGATGACGTCGTGATCGACATCAAGTTCGCCGGCATCTGCCATTCGGACATCCACACCGTCCGCAACGAATGGAAGAATGCGGTCTATCCGATCGTGCCGGGCCACGAGATCGCCGGCATCGTCTCGGCCGTCGGCTCGGCCGTCACCAGATTCAAGGCCGGCGACCGTGTCGGCGTTGGCTGCTTCGTCGACAGCTGCGTCGGCTGTGCAGCCCGCGACCTCGACCGCGAACAATATATGCCCGGCCTGGTCGGCACCTACAACGACTTCGAAGCCGATGGCAAGACGCGCACTCAAGGCGGTTACTCCGACTCGATCGTCGTCAAGGAAGGTTACGTCATGTCCATTCCGGACAACCTTCCGCTCGACGCCTCGGCCCCGCTGCTCTGCGCCGGCATCACGCTCTACTCGCCGCTGCGTCACTGGAATGCCGGACCAGGCAAGAAGGTCGCAATCGTCGGCATGGGCGGCCTCGGTCACATGGGCGTCAAGCTCGGCGCGGCCATGGGTGCTGACATCACCGTCCTCTCGCAGAGCCTTTCCAAGAAGGAAGACGGCCTCAAGCTCGGTGCCAAGGAATACTATGCGACCAGCGACGAGGAGACGTTCAAGAAGCTTGCCGGTACATTTGACCTGATCATCTGCACGGTCAGCGCCGAGATCGATTGGAACGCTTATCTTGGCCTTCTGAAGGTGGACGGTGCATTTGTGGTCGTCGGCATCCCGGAAAACGCGGTCCCGGTTCATGCATTTTCGCTGGTCCCGGGCCGCAAGAGCATTTCCGGCTCGATGATCGGCTCAATCAAGGAAACCCAGGAAATGCTGGACTTCTGCGGCAAGCACAACATCGTCTCCGAGATCGAGACGATCAACATCCAGCAGGTCAACGAGGCCTATGAACGCGTTCTGAAGAGCGACGTTCGTTACCGCTTCGTCATCGACATCGCCTCGCTGGCAGCTTGATAATGGGAAAGGGCGGCCTTGAGCCAGCGGCCTTGAGCCGCCCTTTCTATGCGCTGCTATCGTCGCGCATCGTTTCCTTCTGGGTGATCAACCGCGCGCTGTGCTGGCCGCTCAGGTAAATCCAGAGCCAACTCCAAGCCACGGCAAAACGCGAACGCGTCCCGATCAGGAAGTAGATGTGGGCGATGCCCCATATCCACCAGGCGATCCAGCCTTTCAGCTTGATCCGACCGAAATCGATGATGGCCGCGCTTCGACCGATCGTCGCAAGACTGCCCTGATGGCGATAGCGGAACGGTGCGGGCGCAGGGTTTCCCGCAAGACGCGCGCGGATGACCTTTGCGACATAAGCGCCTTGTTGTTTGGCCGCAGGCGCGATCCCCGGGACGGGAGCGCCACTTTCCCGAATGACGGAAGCCGTGTCGCCGACAACAAAGACATCCGGATGCTCCGGTGCCGTCAAATCCTTCTCGACGACGACGCGCCCTGCTCGATCGGCCGGAACACCGAGCCACTTGGCTGCGGGCGATGCCTGTACGCCTGCAGCCCAGACGATCGTGCGGCTCGGAATGAACTCCTCGCTCGTCTCGACACCGTCTGCCGTGCACTCCAGGACACGCTCGCCGATATGCAGCTCGACGCCGAGTTCCTGGAGGGCTTTGCTGGCATAATCGGAAAGCTCCTCGGCAAAGGTCGGAAGCACGCACGGCCCCGCCTCGACCAGCACGACCCGTGTCTTGCGCGTATCGATATTGCGGAATTCGCGCGGCAGGGTCTTGCGTGCAAGCTCGGCGATGATCCCGGCAAGCTCGACCCCCGTCGGCCCGGCGCCGACGAGAGTGAAGGTCAACAATGCGTCGCGCACGGCAGGATTGGTCTCGGTCTCCGCCCGCTCGAATGCGAGCAACATGCGCCGGCGGATCGTCGTTGCATCCTCCAGCGTCTTCAGACCGGGGGCCACCGCCTCCCAGTCGTCTCGCCCGAAATAGGCGTGCGTTGCTCCCGTGGCGAGGACGAGCGTGTCATAACGCAACGTAGTGCCGTCGCGTAAAGAAACTTCCTTTACGTCAGTATCGACACCGACGACTTCGCCCAGCAACGTCGTCACGTCTTGGCGGTCGCTATAGAGATGGCGAATGGGCCAGGCGATCTCAGAGGTGGAAAGGATTGTCGTCGCCACCTGGTAAAGGAGCGGTTGGAAGAGATGATGATTGCGCCGGTCAATCAACGTGATCCGGATGCCCGCACCCTTTAGATCGTTGACCAACTGCAGGCCGCCGAAGCCGCCGCCGACAACCACAACATGGTGTTCGCTCATGAGCTGCCTTTCCGTGCCACTTCGCTATAGCCAATGTCGTTGGTCGCGCGCGGCTTTCAATCACTGTTTGGGCATAGCTCGCCTGCTCTAGGCGGTAGTCACGAATGCTCAATTTGGTGTCGGGGTCACTCAGTCTGCATAGGCAACAGGGATCGATGTCCCGCTTTTCAGCAATTCCATCGATATGGACGCGGACACATCGAAGAGTTCGATCTTGCGGACGATCTGCTTATAGATCACGTCGTAGTGCTCGACGCGTGGGAGCACGATCTTCAGAATATAGTCGTGGTTGCCGGTAAGCCGATGCGCCTCGACGATCTCCGGTATGCTGCTGATCGCCCGGCGAAACGCCTCGATCCACTCGTCGGCATGGTGTGCCGTCTTGATCAGCGCAAATACCGTCGTCGGCACGCCCATTTTCTCGCGGTCAAGCACCACGATCCGCCGCGCGATATGGCCGCTCTCCTCCAGCCGCTGGATGCGGCGAGAACAGGCAGAGACCGATAGTGCGACCCTTTCAGCAAGCTCCGTCACCGAAATGCCCGCATCGGTCTGCAAATATTCTAGGATTCGTCGATCGCGGTCATCAAGCATGGTGCCTCGGAAATTTCACGGCTGCAGTTTGCGCAGTTTGGAGATTATACGCAAAAATGCAGCGCCAATGAAGAGTTTGAGACAAAGAAAGCAAACCATTTGCGCGAGGTTCGATGCATGATCTCGCCACTACGAAATTCCAGACGGGAGCATAACAAAAATGCAGACAATCGGACTAATTGGCGGAATGAGCTTCGAAAGCTCGGCGGTCTACTATCGCCTGATCAATGAAATGGTACGCGAGCGCCGCGGCGGGCTCACGTCGGCTGACCTCCTGATGCATTCCATCAATTTCGACGAGATCGTCTCCATGCAGAAGGCGGGTGACTGGGACTCTGCAGCAAGCCGGCTCGGCGACGTGGCTCTGCACCTGCAGATTGCCGGCGCCCGCTGCATGCTGATCTGCACGAACACGATGCATCTGATTGCCGATCAGGTCGCCTCCCGCATCTCCGTGCCGCTGATCCACATCATCGACGAGACCGCGAAGTCTCTGAAGGCAGCCGGGCGCAAGCGCCCGCTCCTGCTCGCCACACGATACACCATGGAACACGGTTTCTATGCCAATCGCATGAAGAGCCTGGGCGTTGACGTCGTGGTTCCCGAAGCCGCCGACCGCACGTCCGTCCATGACATCATCTTCAATGAGCTCTGCGCCGGCAAGGTGCTCGACAGCTCGCGCGACAAGCTCATGCAGATCATCGAACGCGAGCGCGCCAAGGGCGCGGACAGTATCATTCTCGGCTGCACGGAAATCTGCCTGATCCTTGACCCGAAGCATCTGCCGCTGCCGGGCTTCGACACAACCGAGATCCATGCTCGCGCCGCCGTCGAGTTCGCACTTGGCGACGAACAAGCACGCGTGATCGCGGCTGCTTGAGTCAACAAATTAGTTGACTCAGTCAAATAAAAGCAGGACAAAATCTCCTATCAGGAGGTTTTGTCCATGTCTGACCCTGGCTTGATCGACGCTGCCCGCGACTTCAATCGTTTCTACACGAGCTTCCTGGGGGTCCTGAACCGGGCCTACCTCGACACCGATTTCACGCTGACGGACGCGCGCGTCCTCTTCGAGATCGGCTCGCGCAAGGGCGTCACCGCGGTCGCGTTGGCACGCGACCTGCAACTCGACCCCGCCTATCTCAGCAGAATTCTCAAACGCTTCCGCTCCAATGGCCTGATTGAAACAACGGCCGATCCCGACGACCTGCGCAGTCAAATCATCAACGTCACCACCAAGGGACATGATCAATTCGAGGAACTGGGCCGTCGCTCCAACACTCAGATAGCAGAGCGCTTCGCTAACCTCGTCGACGGCGAACCGCAAAGCGTCGTAGCCGCGATGAGTGCCATTCGGGGGCTATTGGATCCCGAGGCCGCGCGCCCACCCTTGATCATCCGCGCACACCGGCCCGGCGACATCGGCTGGATCGTCCAAAGCCAGGGCAAGGCTTACGCCGGGGAATACGGCTGGGACATGCGCTTCGAGGGCCTCGTTGCAGAGGTCGCCGGCAAGTTCCTGGCGAATTTCGATCCGTCGAAGGAGTATTGCTGGATTGCCGAGCGTGGAGGCATCAACGTCGGCTCGATCCTTGTCACCAATGGTGGCGATGGCGTTGCGAAGCTTCGCCTGCTCTATGTGGACAAGGCGGCGCGCGGCCTCGGACTCGGCAAGATGCTGGTCGACGAATGCATTCGCTTTGCCAGGGCAAAGCAGTATCGACAGATATCGCTATGGACGAACGACATCCTGCATGCCGCGCGCGGCATATATTTGAAGGCCGGTTTCCGCCTTGTCTCCGAGGGGAGACACCGGATGTTCGGCCCTGAGGAAAACGGCCAAACCTGGGTTCTTGATCTCTGATTTGCTGCGTCGCAAAAGTTTCCCTTGATTTGGAAACGATCATTTCCTAATTAAGTCGACCATGACCACGGCGACCCTCACTGAAACGATCAGGACACGCGGCAGACCGCGCGAATTCGATCGCGACGCAGCGCTCGACAGGGCGCTCCAGGTATTTTCCGAGCGCGGCTATCATGCCGCGTCGATCAGCGAGCTTACCGAAGCCATGGGCCTTGCCTCCGGCAGCGTCTACAAGGCGTTCAAGGACAAGCGCGGCATATTCCTCGCAGCCTTCGACCGATACCGCGCTGTTCGTCGCGGCCTTCTGGACGCACGCATGGCGAAGGCCGCAACCGGCCGTGAGAAGATCCGCGAAGTCTTGGCCCACTATGCGCTCTCCTCGCATGGTGCCTCCGGTCGGTGCGGCTGTCTTGTCGTCAGCAGTGCGAACGACCTGGCGCTTTTCGACGAAGAGGCCGCAGACCGTGTCGCGGCTGCGTTTGCAGCCAACGAGGCGCTGATCCGCGATCTCCTCCGCCTCGGCCAAAGCGACGGCTCGATCGCCGCGAACGTTGACGTCGCCGCCACCGCCCGTACCCTGCTTTGCGTGACCAATGGAATGCGAGTGGTTGGCAAAACGGGGCGTAGCGAGGAAGAAATGGTCGCTGTCGCCGAGATTGCAATGAAACTTCTTGCGTAAATCGGGTTGCGACCGACCCGCCTCACGCGCAACCTTTTTGATGATCCGATAGCCCCGGAGCCTAATATGAGCCTTTCGACCACCACGCGGGAAACCGTCGCGCCGCAGACGATCTCGCCTTTAATGACGTTTCTTTTTGCGGCCGCCTGCGGACTGGTCGCGGCCAATCTCTATTACGGCCAGCCGCTTGCCGGCCCGATCAGCGCATCCCTCGGATTCACTCCGGCGGCAACCGGCTTGATCGTCACCCTGACGCAAATCGGCTACGGCCTCGGCCTTCTGCTGATCGTTCCGCTCGGCGACCTCCTGGAAAACCGCAGACTTGTGCTGACGCTGATCGCCATCTCTGCGGTTGCTTTGGTCGGCGCGGCACTGTCCTCGACACCGATGATGTTTCTACTAGCGTCGCTCTGCATCGGCCTTGCATCCGTTGCCGTCCAGGTACTTGTTCCCTTTGCCGCCCACATGGCGCCGGACGCTACGCGCGGCCGCGTCGTCGGCAACGTCATGAGCGGCCTGCTCTGTGGCATCATGCTGGCGCGGCCCTTCGCCAGCTTCGTTGCCGAAGCAACCTCCTGGCACATGGTCTACTTCGTGACCGCGGCGCTCATGATCGCGCTCGTTGTCATCCTGAGAGCCAACCTTCCGGTCCGTGTTCCCCACACCAGACTGAGCTACGGCAGACTGCTCGCCTCGATGGCGGATCTTGCCCTCCATTCGCGCATTCTTCAGCGTCGCGCGCTCTACCAGGCCGGGATGTTCGGTGCGTTCAGCCTATTCTGGACCACGACGCCCCTGCTGCTCGCAGGCCCTGAGTTCGGGCTGACGCAGAATGGCATCGCCCTGTTCGCGCTGGCTGGCGCGGCTGGTGCCATTGCGTCGCCAATTGCCGGGCGGCTCGCCGATCGCGGACTGACGAAGGCTGCCTCGACGCTAGCGATGCTGCTTGGAATGTCGGCCTTTCTCATCAGCCAGTTCGCAACCGATGGGTCGCTGACGGCGCTGCTTTTGCTGACCGCTGCAGCAATACTGCTTGATTTCGGCGTAACCACCAATCTGGTCTGCGGCCAGCGAGCCGTCTACGCGATCAGCGCCGAGCATCGCAGCCGCCTGAACGGTCTCTACATGGCGACGTTCTTTACGGGCGGTGCGATCGGATCCGCCGTGGGCGGCTGGGCCTACGCGACCGGCGGCTGGACGATGACCGCGTGGATCGGCTTCTGCTTCCCAGCCTTTGCGTTCCTTCTGTTCCTGACGGAAGGCCGCGGCCGGCAGGCAGTCTCAGAGGCTGGCTGAATCGAATCGGAGCCGGGCGGCGCGAACCGCGTCATGGTTTGCCTCCGCCCAGTTCAGTAGCAAGGCGAGCGTGCTGTAAAGCGAGCGGCCGAGATCAGTCATCCGGTACTCGACGCTCGGCGGTTTCGTCGGAAACACTTCCCGCTCGATGTAACCGTCACGCTGCAGATCCCTTAGGGTCTGTGTCAGCATGCGCTGCGAGATATCCGGAATCATCCGCCGTAATTCGCCGAAGCGATACGGACGTTGCGACAGCGCCTCGAGCATCAGTGTCGACCACTTGCCGCCAATCTGCTGCATCATGTCCCGGACCGGGCAATTGTTGAAGTCGAGGTTGCTGAGATCGACGTCTCGACGAATGCCGGGGGCCTTGTTCTTCAGGTTGACGACGGCGCCACTCATTCTTGGTTCCCTTTTGGTAACGTAGAGCCAAAAAACTGCCTTCTTTACAGCGCGCAGTCAATTCCTAATCTAGAGCTTCTCTCTTTTTGAGACCAACAGCAAACCTAGAGGAAAGACACATGAGCGAGACCATTCTCATCACGGGTGCGGCCGGCCAACTCGGCCAGCGGATCATCCATCACCTGCTTGAGACCGAAAAGGTTCCAGCGGCAAATATCATCGCCGCGACGCGCGATCCGGCCAAACTCGCGGACCTTGCCACAAAGGGTGTCATCACCCGCAAGGCCGATTTCGACGACGCCGCCTCGCTCGAATCTGCCTTCAAGGGCGTCGATCGGTTGCTGATCATCAGCACCGACGCACTCGCCGTCCCCGGCCTACGTCTCAAGCAGCACAAAGCGGCAGTGGACGCGGCAGCCAAGGCAGGCGTGAAGCACATCGCCTACACCTCGATGCCCTCGCCCGATAAATCTCTGGTGACCTTTGCACCCGATCATCTTGGCACCGAGAATGCCATGAAGGCCACTGACATCCCCTACACGATCTTTCGGAATGCCTGGTACATGGACAACTATCTCCATGGCATGCCGCACAATCTCCAGTCGGGAAACTGGTACACGAGCAGCGACGGCGGCAAGGTTGCGAACATCTCGCGCGAAGACTGCGCGCGGGCAATCGCAGCGTCCCTTGCCTCCGGCAGCGATGAAAGCGCGACCTATACGCTGACCGGAGCCGAATCGCTGAGCGCCGACCAGATCGCCGCGGTCCTCTCCGATGCGGTTGGAAGGCCGTTGAAGGCCGTCAGCGTCACGGATGAGCAGCTTGGCCAAGGCATTCGCGGCGCGGGTCTTCCCGATTTCGTCGCGGACATGCTGGTCTCAGCCGACGCCAACATCCGCGCCGGCAACTTTGATCTGGTAACGGCGGATTACGAGACGCTGACTGGCAACAAGCCTCAAACGCTCAAGGGCTTCTTCGTCGCACACAAGACCGCCCTCACGGCCTGAGTCGGTCGATAAAGCCCGCTTCGCACCACCGGAGCGGGCTCACTCATGCAGTTCTCAGATCTTCTGGCCGCATGCGCGGCAGAACCGCCGAACCGTTTCGGCCATGCCGAATTCCAGCGCGTCCGCCGTCAGCCCGTGCCCGATGGACACTTCCGCGAGTTTCGGAATGCGCTTTAAGAGCGGTGGCAAATTCGCAACCGTCAGATCGTGCCCCGCATTGACGCCCAAGCCGATCGCCAGCGCCGCGTCCGCTGTCTCACCTAGCGCCTCGAGGATTGGCCCTACCCGTTCAGGCGCATCGTAGCAGCCGCCATATGGCCCCGTATAAAGCTCGATCCGGTCAGCACCGACCGCCTTGGCAATCGCGACGGCCTCGGCGTCCCCATCGCCATCGGCAAACAGCGATACGCGCGTGCCCATCTTCTTCAGCCGCGCAATGACATCAGTCAGGAAATCGCGGTGCTTGCGGAAATCCCAGCCATGATCAGAGGTCGCCTGTGAGGGGTCGTCCGGAACCAGCGTGACCTGCTCGGGTGCCACCCCAACGCAGAGATCGAGAAACTCCTCGGTGGGATAGCCCTCGATATTGAATTCGGCGTTTGGAAATTCGTCATCGATCAGATTGCGGATGATGGGCAGGTCCGAGAAACGGATGTGTCTTTGGTCGGGTCGCGGATGGACCGTCAATCCGCTCGCGCCGGATTGCAGCGCAATCCGCCCCAACCCCTCTACACTGGGCCATGGAAGATCGCGGCGGTTGCGCAGCATCGCGACGGCATTGAGATTGACGGAAAGCGTAGTCTGCATGGCGGGATTCCACTGAAGCGAAGGATGATCGTTTCTAAGCCAACGAGTCGGCATCGGCCAACGAGATTCGTACATGGATGCATGTGAATCTGTGATGACGCGAGCGTTTGGTCCGTCAACGCGGCGGCTGAATGTAGATCTGGTTTGTTCTTCGCGCTTTAAACGATCAAGCGTTTCTCCAGCGCTGATTTCTCGCGAGAAACGCGTCACCTGGGGCAGCTTTCCCGCCGGATTGCGCTGTAAATTAAAAGTCACTAAATTTGATACTAACAAAATACGTCAATCACGAGTAACGTAAGCTCGCGATATCGAAGCAAACACCGCCAGTTGCTTTGATGCCTGAACAGGAACGATCAAGAAGGAACCCCACTCAACCGCACCCTTTTTGCAATTTGCAGACGCACAATGAGCACAACGGGAGGGACCATGGCAGAAGGTTACAAGCAGGATTTCACGTCAGACCTCGCGACACAAACACGAGCGCGGCACCGTTTTCTTCCTTCTGCGGCGCTCCGCCCCGCAGATTTGCCCCGCGGGCGAGTTCCGATCGCCGACATGGCCAATGCCTTTGGCGTCACCCACCGCACACTCCACTTCTATGAGGAAAAAGGGCTCATTTCGGCCAGCCGAATCGGCCTGATGCGCGTCTATGAACCGGGCGACGTGATGCGCATGGCTGTCATCAACGCCTGCCGCGAGGCTGGAATGGCGGTTGCTGTGATCCAGGATTTGATGAGCGACCTCATAGAAGCCGACTCGCAGGAGGCTGCCGAGGCTCTGTTTCGTGACGCGCTCGTGACCCGCAAACGCGAACTCAGCGCGGAAATGTCCACATTGCATCGGCAGATGCAGCAGGTGAGCGACCTGCTCGACCGCGAGGCAGCCGAGGAGCAGCTTCTCAACGATAATCAGAGCGGCTCGATGCTCACGGATCAGGAGTTGCGGTGCCTGGCGCTGATGGCGGCAGGGCTTTCCACGCAGCGTATTGCGCGCACCCTCGACCTTCGAAATGACGATGCACAGTCACTTGAGGCCGGCATCATCCAGAAATTCCACGCCAACAATCGTTTTCAAGCCATAGCCAAGGCCGTCATGCTCGGCGTCGTCCAGGTCTGACGCCCCCGGAAAATCGCCTAGCGCACAATCGTCAGGGTTTCCGCCGCGCGCGTGATCGCTGTATAGAGCCACCGTTCGCGTGTATCGCGGAATGCCCAGCTTTCATCGAACAACACGACGTTGTTCCACTGCGAACCCTGCGCCTTGTGCACCGTCAGTGCATAGCCGTAGTCGAATTCGTCGTAGCGCTTGCGCGTGTTCCAGGGAATCTCACCCTCGACATCCTCGAAAGCCTGCTTCAGCAGTTTGATCTTCGCCGCGCCGCGATCCATGTCGTCATCCTCGGGCCGGACCAGCAGGTTGATGCCAGGCTTCGTCGTCTCCTTGGACGACGTCATCACCTGCCAAAGTGAGCCGTTGAGCAAGCCCTTTGCCGGATCGTTGCGCAGGCAGACAAGCTTGTCGCCCGTTTGCGGATATTCGGTCGCAAAACCCTTCAGCTCGCGAAGACGCTGATTGTATCGGCGTCGCGTGCGATTCGTGCCGACGAGCACCTGATCGGCATCGAGGACCAGCGACTGGTTCACCTCGCCCTTCGAGATGACCCGCGCGGTACCGTAGTCTCCGTAGCTGACTTCGTTGCCCTCACGCACCTGCATTGCAAGCTGGATGATCGGATTATCGCGCGCCTGGCGGTGAATGTCCGTCAGCAGATAGTCCGGTTCCTGATTGGTGAAGAAGCCGCCGCCCGACACCGGAGGCAGCTGCCCCGGATCTCCAAGCACCAGGATCGGTGTGCCGAAGCTCATCAGGTCGCGGCCCAAAGCCTCGTCCACCATCGAGCACTCGTCGACCACGATCAGCGCAGCCTTGGCGACTGGGCTCTGACGGTTGATGGAAAACATCGGCGCAATGGAAGTTTTGCCCGTCTCCTCGTCCTCGACAGCCTCCTCGCCGCGCGGACGATAGATCAGCGAATGGATGGTCTTCGCGTTGCTGGCGCCGCGCGACCGCAGCACCTGGGCCGCCTTGCCCGTAAACGCGGCAAACAGTACGTCACCATCCACATACTCCGCGAAATGCCGCGCAAGCGTCGTCTTGCCCGTACCGGCATAGCCGAACAGACGGAAAAGCGGTGTCCGCCCTTCCTTCAGCCATTGGGAAACGGCCCTGAGGGCTTCATCTTGTTGCGGAGCAAATTGCATCGTGGATCGACTTGGCAGGATTCGCCTGACATAGGCAACCCTGAAATCCGCGCAAGCGGGCAATCGAAAGGGAATAAAATCGGCATCGATGGTGTCTCATGTCAGGCAACGCAATCAAGCGTGCCCTACACGTGAGGAGAGAGCCCATGAAATCCGCAAAGATGCTGATCGCCTTTGCCATTGCATCCGCCGCCGCAACGTCCGCATTTGCGGCCCCGCCCGTCAAGGCCGTAAAGTCCACCAAGGGCGAGGTTCTTGCCGGCGAAAACGGCATGACCCTCTATACCTTCAAGAAGGATAAGATGGGTGTCTCCAATTGCTACGACGATTGCGCCAAGAACTGGCCGCCGCTGAAGGCCGCTAGCGACGCGAAGCCGGAGGGTGCATATTCGATTGTCGAACGGAAAGACGGCAGCAAGCAGTGGGCCAAGGACGGCATGCCGCTTTATTTCTGGGTGAAGGACAAGAAGATGGGCGATATCACCGGTGACGGTGTCGGCGGCAATTGGGATCTCGTCAAACAGTGAGCGAAGCGACGTGAAGGCACCAGGTCACGACACGTTCGAGGGCCAGATCCTGGCCCTCCTTCCCTCGCTCAGGCGTTACTCGCGGAGCCTCACCCGCTCCGATGCAGACGGGGAAGACTTGCTGCAGGATTGCCTCGAGAAGGTGCTCGCCCGTCACGGACAATGGCGGGGGCTGAACCTGCGCGGCTGGGTGCTGACGATCATGACGAACCTCTATCGCAACAGCCGTCGCCAGACGGGTCGCGCGCCGTTCGTGGAACTCGATGGCGCCGAGGACATCGTATCCGTCGATCCCGCTCCCGATCCGCTCGAGCGATCGCGGCTGGAGGATGCATTAAATAGCCTTTCGGAAGAAAACCGCGCTGTGCTGATGTTGATTGTCATCGAAGGCTATACCTATCAGGAGGTTGCGACCGCACTCGACATCCCGATCGGCACGGTTATGTCGCGCCTGTCACGCGCACGCCAACGGATGGGAGAGCGCATGAAGGCAGACAATGTCATTACGCTTCGGAGACCGAAATGAACGAGATCAACCAGACCGTGACCGAAGCGGATCTTCACGCCTTTGCCGACGGGCAGCTTCCCGAGCAGGCCCGCGCACGCATCGAGGCGTGGCTCACTGACAATCCGGGCGATGCAGCCAGAGTGGCGGAATGGTCCGCGCAAAATGCCGAGATCCGATCGCTTTTCGCGGACTATGAAAAATCCACGGACGCCGACATAGCGCTCGTCACTGGCCGGACACGCCCAGCAAACTGGCCGAAGCGCCTGGCGGCGGTGGCTGCGATCATAGCGGCTTTCGGCCTGGGAGCCTTGAGCGGCCACTACGGCCCAGCACTGTTTCAAAAACCGGATCTGCAACTGACGGAACTCGAAACCCTGCCCAACGAAGCCCGCAACGCCTTCCTGGTTTATGCCGGTGAAGTCCGCCATCCCGTCGAGGTCTTTGCCAATGAGGAAGCCCATCTGGCGACCTGGCTCGGCAAGCGGCTTGCCATTCAAAACTTGCGGGTTCCGAACCTGCAGGAACTCGGCTTCAAGCTGGTCGGCGGGCGACTGTTGCCCGTCGAGGGCAGGCCGGGTGCAATGTTCATGTACGAGGATCCGGCCGGCGAACGACTGACGGTCCTCGTCGGGCGCAAGGCTGATAACAGGTCGACCAGTTTCCGCTTCGCGTCATCGGGCAATGTCGAAACCTTCTACTGGATCGACGGCGAACTCGGCTACGCCGTTACCGGCGAGATTCCGCGCGATGTGCTGAGAAAAGTCGCCGAGGAATGCTACAGGCAGTTTCCGTCGTAAGCCTCAGCGCAGCGGGTCGTTGGCAAGCTCGATCGGCTTGCCGTGCGGCGTCGCCTCCGCCGCCCGCTGCCAACTCTTCTGCAGATCGAGGATCATGTCGGCGTCAGCGACGCCGAGTTTGACGAGAATTGCCGAAAGCGCCGCCACCCAGCAATCGAAATAGTCGCGGCCGTCTTCGGCGCGGCCGGGCTGGTGCAATTCCCGTGATAGCGTCTCAGCCCATTCGTTCCACGTAAACAGGCCCCGTTCGTGCAGATGCACTGTTATCGCGAAGGCTTCCGCAGCCCATGGCTCAGGAAAGACCGGCTCTCCATCGGGCGATTTCGGCAGCTGCGGCGATTGCGCCAGCGGCGACCGCGTCTCACACTGGCTCAAGATAGCTCTCCCAGGCATCGATCGAGATGCAGAGCGTCGGATCCGCTCCCTCACCCCAGATTTCGCCGCCGTCGAACAAGACCGTATAGACCCATTGAGGGTTCTCGCCCTTCCCATGGGCGTTGTCGTCGGGGAAGACGAAGGAGCCTTGAACAGCTTCTACCACGCCCAATTTTGAGCGTGCATAGCGCGGCAGCCGCGTATGTGTCGTCGGATTGAAATTCCTGGTTCGAACACTGTCCCCCACGGAGAAGCGTGGCGGCGTCGCCACCGGTCGGTCGCAGGGACCACCCTTGGCGAGCACGCCTGCCACCATGTCGGCCTTCAGGACACGCTTCGGCGTCGCGCCATCCATTTGCTTGTGACCGGCGTTGATCTCCTCGGCCGTCACAAAGCCATGGCGCCGCAGCAGCACCTCCAGCGCCCGCGTCCAGATCTCGTAGTAGCTCGCGCCAAGATAACTCGCCGGTGGAATGCTTTCGCGCGTATGCCGGCTCTCGTCGATATTCCAGGCGCCAAAGGCGCCGCTGGAAAGCGTAAGGCCGAGCGCACGCTTCTCCCACTCCGCATGGAAATACGGCTCGTCCCTTTCGGGCGCGACAGGGCCGAAACCCATCTGACCGCCAAGGTCGTGCGGGCCGTTCATGCCGCATCTCCTGGCGCGGCAGCCAATCCCGTTCCGATCATCGCATCGCGACTGACGAGATCTGCAAGCTGCTCCTCGCTCCATCCATCCGTGCCCGCCGGCCGCTCCGGAATGACCAGATAGCGGAGCTCCGCCGTCGAATCCCATACGCGGATCTTCTTATCCTCGGGCAAGGTCACGCCGAATTCGGCCAGCACCCCGCGCGGATCGATAACTGCCCGCGAACGGTAGGCGGGGGCCTTGTACCACACGGGCGGCAGGCCGAGGACCGACCAGGGGTAACAGGAGCAAAGCGTACAGACGACGAGATTATGCGTCTCGTCCGTGTTGAACACCGCGCGCATGTGCTCGCCCTGACGCCCGGCATAGCCAAGGCTCGCGATCGCCGCCGTCGCGCCGCGCCGCAGCCACTCCGCGAATTCAGGATCGTTCCATGCCCTGGCGACGACACGCGCACCGTTTCGTGGGCCGACCTTGGTCTCGTAGGTCTCGACGATCGCATCGATCGCCGCCGGATCGATCAGTCCCTTCTCCGTCAGAACCGTCTCCAGCGCCCTCACCCGCGCCTGCATGTCGGTATAGCGGTTGTCATGGTCATGGTCGTGGTCGTGATGGTGATCGTCGTCGTGCACGAGATAATCCTCCGCCAATGGGCGGCTTATCTTTAAGCGCTTGTAGCCGGAGCGCCAAGCCCCACTCAGGATGTCGTCGAAGCCTGCCGCAAGCTCTATTTCAGCATCGGCCAAAGGCTGAGCACCAACAACACGGCCATGGTGATGTTGAACCATTTGAGCCGGACGGGATCCGACAACCAATCACGCAGAGCCGAGCCGAACCCCGCCCAGGTCGACACGCTCGGCAGATTGACCAGCGCGAAAGCGAAGCCAACGATCAAAACACTCGCAAAGTAGATATTCGGGATCGTGTAAGTCGCCATCGCGGTAACAGCCATGACCCATGCCTTCGGGTTGACCCACTGGAAGGCTGCCGCCGACAGGAACGACATCGGGCTGACACCGCTCTTGCCTTCGTCTAGCGACCGTGAAGTCGCAATCTTCCAGGCGATCCACGCAAGATAGGCGCCACCGGCAAATTTCAGCGTCAGATAGAGAGCCGGCACCGCATGCAGCAGCGCCCCAAGCCCGAATCCGACGCCGATCAGCAGCGAGAAGAACCCTGCCCCGATCCCCAGCATATGCGGAACGGTGCGCCGGAAACCGAAATTCACGCCCGATGCGAAGAGCATCATGTTGTTGGGGCCAGGCGTTATCGATGTGGTAAAGGCAAACAGGACGAGTGCCAGAAATGTATCCAGCGGCATGAGACCTCCCGGAGGCCCGCGGTTGGTCCGGCGGGACTTTTCGATTTAGGTCAATCTAACTGACCTAAATCCACCGCTCCATGCTATCATTGTCATGGTGACACGATTGGTTGAAAGATTGGCGCGCCTCCCAATCTTCTTCGAAAACCGGAACGACCATCATGCGAGACGACGCCATCCCAACCATCAGCTTTCCCAATGGTGCAGAGGTTCCAGCCATCGGCCAGGGCACCTGGAACATGGGAGAGAGATCTTCCGAGGCCAGGAGCGAGATCGAAAGCCTGCGCGCAGGCCTCGATCTCGGGATGACGCTGATCGATACCGCGGAAATGTATGCCGACGGCGGCGCGGAGAAGATCGTTGGCGAGGCGATCCGGGGCAGACGGGATGAGGTGTTTCTCGTCAGCAAGGTGTATCCTTGGAACGCCACCCGGACGGGAACGATCGCAGCCTGCGAACGTAGCCTATCGCGTCTCGGCACGGATCGGATCGATCTCTATCTGCTTCACTGGCGCGGCGACCATCCGCTCGCTGCTACCGTCCAGGCTTTCGAGGAACTGAAAGCATCCGGCAAGATCGGCGCCTGGGGTGTTTCCAACTTCGATGCTGACGACATGGAGGAACTGCGGACCGTTCCCGCCGGAGGGAACGTCGCAGCCAACCAGGTTCTCTACAACCTGTCACGCCGAGGCGTTGAATATGATCTGCTGCCCTGGTGTCAGGAACGTCGGATCCCGATCATGGCCTATTCACCGATCGAACAGGGGCGCATTCTGCATCATCCGGAACTGATCCGCGTCGCCAAGGCCTATCAGGCAACGCCGGCGCAGGTGGCACTTGCCTTCCTGCTGGAACGCGACGGCGTGATCGTCATCCCGAAAACGTCGAACGCTGCCCGCGCCGCCGAAAACCGGGACGCAGTCTCGCTCGACATTACCGACGAGGACTGGGCGGCGCTCGATGCCGCTTTCCCGCCTCCGGCAAGAAAAAGGCCGCTGGAGATGCTCTGATCTCCAGCGGATTTTGATGGCGCGGGTTGGCACTAGTGCCGGCAAGGGCCGCGATCAGGCGGCTTTTATGTCGGGGCTACCCCCATATACCGGATAATCAGTGTACCCTTCGGCGCCACCGCCGTAGTACGTCTCACGGTTCGGCGTCGCCAACGGCAGGTCCCGCCGCAATCGCTCGACCAGATCGGGATTTGCGATGAACGGCTGGCCGAAAGCAGCGAGATCAATAAGGCCGTCCTGCAGGAACTGCTCTGCACGGCGCTTGTCGAGAGAACCGGCAAGAATAAGCGTGCCCGAATAGCTCTCGCGGAACTTGCGCAGAAAATCCCTCGAAAGAGCCGGAGCGCTGGCAAGCCCCTGATCCTTCAGATGCACATAGGCAAGTTTGCGTTCAGCAAGCGCAGTCGCAAGATGCAGGTAGGTTTCCTCGATCAAAGGATGGTGCGGCATGTCGAACAGCTTGCCGAACGGCGAAAGCCGGATACCGACCTTCTCGGCACCAATCCGCGCCACCACCGCGTCGACAATCTCCAGCACGAAGCGCGTCCTGTCTTCGACGTTGCCTGCGCCATATCGGTCGGTGCGGTCGTTGATCAGAGTATTGAGAAACTGCTCCAGGAGATAACCGTTGGCACCGTGGATCTCGACGCCGTCAAATCCGGCGGCAACGGCATTGGCCGCAGCATTCGCAAAGTCGTTTACGACCCTTGCGACCTCGTCAGTCCCAAGCGGTCGCGGCACGCTGGCTTCAACGAAACCGGCAACACCTTCGTCGTTGAACGCGTAGGCCGTGCTCTTATCGTCGCGCGCCGGCTTGGCGCTGGAACTGACCGGCTGGCCGCCAGCCGGCTGAAGAGAGGTATGCGACATGCGGCCGACGTGCCAGATCTGCGCAAAGATCTTCCCGCCTTCCTCGTGCACGGCCTTCGTCACGCCCTGCCAGCCGCGAACCTGATCGTCCGACCAGATGCCGGGGATAAAGGCGAAACCCGTTCCCTCTTGCGAGATCGGCGTTCCCTCGGAAACGATCAGACCGGCGCCGGCGCGCTGGCGATAATACTGGGCGGTCTGCTCGTCGGCGATACCGTCCTTCGCCCTGGCCCGGGTCATCGGAGCCATGACGACACGGTTACGAAGCTTCTGGCCGCGAAGGTCGTAGACTTCAAAGAGAGACTTCATGAGCGCAATTCCTCAATTCGGTTGATTATCATCGACCAAACAGATATCTCTGCCGCATTCAGAAATCCAACAGATGGAAATCATGATGTCGATCGATCACGCTCATATATTGAAGTTCGACCTGAACCTGCTGGTTGCCTTTGATGCCCTGATGAGCGAGCGCAACGTCACGCGGGCGGCGCAGCGTATCGGCACATCCCAATCCGCCTTGAGCCACAATCTCGGCCGCCTGCGCGCGCTTCTATCGGATGAACTGTTTGTTCGCTCGGCGCGTGGGATCGAACCAACGCCACGGGCGCAGGAACTCGCGGAGACCGTCAGCGGCATCCTGTGCACGATCCAGTCCCGCCTGATCGAGCCGGAGCAATTCGACCCGGCAACGGACGAGCGAACCTTCACGCTCGGAATGACCGACTATCTCGAAAGCCTGTTGATGCCGCCGCTTCTCGCTTCCGTTCGCGAGCAGGCGCCACATGTCAATTTCGTGATACGGTCGCTCGACCAGGATTATCCCGCGGATCTACTGGACAGCGGCGAGATCGACCTCGCGATCGGCAAGGTGGAAACCGGCAACGAACTCCATAAACGCCGCAAGCTCTGGTCCGAGCGTTATGTCATCCTCAGCAATCCCGAGACAACCGGCCGCTCCGGCATGATCGACCTCGAGACTTTTCTCGCGACCCCGCAGGCCGTGATCGTCAGCAAGGACGGCCGCTGCCGCCTTGTGGACGAAGTGCTAGCTGAGCGTGGATTGAAACGATGCGCAGCAGTGACGACGCCGCACCTCTTCACGCTGCCGATCCTGGTTCGGGATACGCACGTACTTGCCGCCGTGCCAGCAAGCTTCGCCCGTGCCTGGGCGCCGGTGTTCGGCCTCGCCATCAGCCCAGGACCGGTGGACATCCCGCCCTATGACATCTCGCTTGGATGGCACACCTCGTCCGACCGCAACGCCGGGCACGTCTGGCTACGCCAACAGGTCCTTGCGGCGCTCGAGCCTGTCCGCGCCAAGGTCCTTCAGGCGAATGCAGGATCCGATATCGCCTTGGTCGCCGCCGAATAGATCGCTCGGATTGTCACCGGATTGCCGGAATGGGAGAAGTACCGGGCGCCCTGGCGTCCGGTACTTGTATTGGCTTACATCCCCTGCTGGCCGCGGTTCATCGCGGCAATACCGGTGCGGCAAACCTCGATGAGGCCGAGCGGCTTCATGATCGAGACGAACTGGTCGATCTTCGAGGACTTGCCGGTGATCTCCAGGATGAAGTGATCGACCGTGGCATCGACCACTTTCGCATGGAAGGCATCCGCGAGCCGGAGCGTCTCGGCCCGGGTCTCGCCCGTACCGATGACCTTGACGAGCGCCACTTCGCGCTCGATCGGACGCTCCTGGCCGAGTTCGCGGGCGCGTACCGTCAGATCGACCACCCGATGAACAGGAACGATGCGCTCAAGTTGAGCCTTGATCTGTTCGAGGACATGGGGCGTGCCGCGCGTCACGATGGTAATACGCGACAGATGCGCCTGGTGCTCGGTTTCGGAGACGGTCAGGCTCTCGATGTTGTAGCCGCGGCCAGAGAACAGGCCGATGACGCGGGCAAGGACGCCCGGCTCGTTGTCGACGAGGACCGAAAGCGTATGGCTTTCGACCGCCGCCGTCTCGGGCGAGATGAAGTAGGCAGAGCCCGTCGGCTGAAGGTGTGCGTTCATGGTCTTGGGTTTCCTCTACCTTGATATCAAACGAGCTGACGGCCCTTGGCGTCGATCGCATTGGCGACCGCCTCGTCCGTGGCTTCGTCCGGCAGCAGCATTTCGTTGTGAGCCTTTCCCGACGGGATCATCGGGAAGCAATTGGCGAGATTGGCGACACGGCAATCGAAAATGACCGGCTTCTTCACGTCGATCATTTCCTGGATTGCGCCGTCCAGATCGTCAGGCTTGTCGCAACGCAGGCCAACGGCGCCGTAGGCTTCGGCGAGCTTGACGAAGTCGGGCATCGCTTCCGTATAGGAGTTCGACAAGCGATTGCCGTGCAGCAACTGCTGCCACTGGCGAACCATGCCCATGTACTGGTTGTTCATGATGAAGATCTTGATCGGCGCTTCGTACTGGATCGCCGTCGACATTTCCTGGATGCACATCTGGATCGAGGCGTCGCCGGCAATGTCGATGACGAGGCTTTCCGGATGCGCGATCTGCACGCCGAGCGCTGCCGGCAGGCCGTAGCCCATGGTGCCGAGGCCGCCCGAAGTCATCCAGCGGTTCGGCTTCTCGAATCCATAGAACTGCGCTGCCCACATCTGGTGTTGGCCGACTTCGGTCGTGATGTAGGTGTCGCGATCCTTGGTCAGCGCATAGAGGCGCTCCAGCGCATATTGCGGCATGATGACATCGTTGTTCTTGGTATAGGCGAAGGAGTTGCGCGCCCGCCAGCGCGTGATATCGGCCCACCAATCGGCGATCTGGCTCTTCTCCGGCTTCTTCGGCAGAGCCCGCCACAAGCGGACCATGTCTTCCAGAACGCTTCCAACATCGCCGCGAATGCCAAGATCGACGCGAACGTTCTTGTTGATAGAGGACGGGTCGATGTCGATATGGATCTTCTTCGAGTTCGGTGAGAAGGCAGTGATGCGGCCGGTAATGCGGTCGTCGAAGCGGGCGCCGATACAGACCATAACGTCGCAGTCATGCATCGCCATGTTCGCCTCGTAGGAGCCGTGCATGCCGAGCATCTTCAGCCAGTTCTTGCCTGATGCCGGATAGGCGCCGAGGCCCATCAGCGTCGAGGTGATCGGGAAATCCGTCAGCTCGACCAACTCGCGCAGAAGCTTGGTCGCCTCGGGGCCGGAGTTGATGACGCCGCCGCCGGTGTAGATGATCGGACGCCGTGCACTCGCCATCATCTCGACCGCCGCATGGATCTGGTTGAGATCACCCTGGATCTTCGGCTGGTAGCTCTTCTGGATCGCATGGGCCGCAGGCGGCGTATAAGTACCGGTGGCAAACTGGACGTCCTTCGGAATGTCGACGAGAACGGGACCCGGGCGGCCCGACTGCGCGATGCGGAAGGCTTCGTGAATGATCGCCGCGAGATCGTTGACGTCCTTGACCAGCCAGTTGTGCTTGGTGCAAGGGCGCGTGATGCCGACCGTATCGGCCTCCTGGAAGGCATCCGAACCGATCAGCGAGGTCGGAACCTGGCCGGTGAGGCAGACGAGCGGGATCGAATCCATCAAGGCGTCCTGCAGCGGCGTGACGGCATTCGTCGCACCCGGACCGGAAGTAACAAGCAAGACACCGACCTTGCCGGTTGAGCGGGCATAGCCTTCGGCCGCATGGCCGGCGCCCTGCTCATGGCGGACGAGAATGTGCTTGATCTCGTCCTGCTGGAAGATCTCGTCGTAGATCGGCAGCACTGCGCCACCCGGATAGCCGAAGATATGCTCGACGCCGTTGTCCTTCAGCGCCTGGAGGACGATCTCCGCTCCCGTCATCCGATTGCCTGCTGCCTGATTGTCCGTGCCCGTCATGTTTCTTTTCCGTTTTGACTGCTGGGATTTGAGTTCTGTGGTCCGGAAGCCCGAATTTCGGGCATAAAAAAAGGCCCCTGAGGGAGCCTGTCATCTAGCGCATGGGTGGCTATCGCCGGATGGTTACACCATCCTGCCCATGCGCTTTCCCACCACGATAAGAGCTACTGCGATTTTCATGGGGCGAAGTGATAGACAGAAAATTTCGCATCGTCAACGCATGCCGCAATAAAAAATCGAGCCCGATCGCACCAGCCGAACGTGTGCCGGAATGATCACCTATCGCAAAAAGACTTTCTTAAACGTTCGCTCATATCCTCCTTTACTATCGCAGGGAGTAGCCCTTTGCTGAACAAGGACTTGCACACGTCAGGCAAGGCAGGCGAGCATGACCGCCGCGATGACCAGACCCCGGGCAACCGGTTTCTCGGCCGCGTTGTTGCGTGCAGCGGGTCTCGCGCAACCATCGCCGCCGTCGCCGAAGCTGGGGGCACGGAGCTTGCCGAACTGTGGTCGGTCGGAAAGCTGATTTCGATCAGCGTTGGCCGAAATCGTGTGGTCGCCATCGTCTACTCCATGAACACCGACAGTCACAGCTGGGGTGAAGGAAAAGACAACCACTTCCAGATCGAGACCGAGTTGCTCGGCGAAGTTCGCGTCGACGAGGACGGTCGCGAGCAGTTCTCGACCGGCATTTCGCGCTATCCCTATCTTGGCGCCATCGCCCACCGCATTCGCGCGAGCGACCTGATGCGGATCTACGATGCCGGCAGCGGAACGACGGCGGTCATCGGCAAGCTCACTCAGGACGAGAGCATCGATGCCGCGATTCATATTCCTTCGATGCTGTCCAAGCACTTCGCCATTGTCGGATCGACCGGCGTCGGCAAGTCGACGGCCGTCTCTCTGCTCCTGCACAAGGCAATCGAGGCAGACCCGAAGCTCCGTGTCCTGATCTTGGACCCGCACAACGAATTCGCGGCCGCTTTCCCAAAACATTCGGTGGTTATCGACACCGACACGCTCGATCTGCCCTTCTGGCTGATGAAACTGGAAGAGTTCGCGGAAGTCGTCTTCCGGGGTCGAACACCCATCCCCGAGGAAGTCGATATTCTGCGCGACTTGTTGCCGGAGGCCAAGCGCGGCTTTCGCGGCAGCGACAACTCGATCGTGCGGCGCACCACCGAGAAAAGCTCGATTACCGCTGATACACCTGTTCCCTATCGCATGGCCGATCTGCTTGCGCTGATCGACGAGCGCATCGGCAGGCTCGAGGGTCGCGACGAAAAGCCTCTACTCAGATCGCTGAAGATGCGCATCGTCGCCGCCATCAACGATCCGCGCTACCACTTCATGTTCTCAAGCAATACGATCAGCGACACCATCATGGAGACGGTGGCGGAAATATTCCGTATCCCCGGCGATAGCAGGCCGATCTGCACCTTCCAGCTATCGGGCATCCCGTCTGAAGTCGTGAACTCGGTTGCCTCGGTCCTCTGCCGTATGGCCTTCGAAATCGCGCTGTGGAGCGACGGCGCCATCCACATGCTCGTCGTCTGCGAAGAGGCACACCGTTACATTCCGTCCGACCCGAATCTCGGCTTCTTCCCGACAAGACAGGCCATCGCCCGCATCGCCAAGGAAGGCCGCAAGTACGGCGTATCGCTCGGGATCATCACGCAGCGCCCCGGCGAACTCGACCAGACGATCCTGTCGCAGTGCTCGACCCTCTTTGCGATGCGCCTTGCCAATGACCGGGACCAGGAGATCATTCGCTCGGCCATCCCGAATTCGTCGATCTCGACGACCAGTTTCATCTCCTCGATCGGAAACGGCGAAGCGATCGCCTTCGGCGAGGCCATCAGCGTGCCGATGCGCATGCGCTTCTCGCGCGTCGATGTGCAGTACCTGCCCAAGGCGAACGGCGCCAGCGTCAAGGTCAGCGAGGAGGATCCTGATAACGTCGACCTGCGCAAGATCGTGACACGCATGCGTGCCGTCGCCGGTCCCGACATCTCGGCATTCCAGCAAAGCTATTCGGCCGCCATCTCTCCCAGCGGTACCTACGAAGACGAAGACAGCTTTGGTGACGACTTCGACGAATTGGTAGCGGCCCCTTCCTACCCGTCGGCCAACATAGCGACAACACCGCCACTGGCCCCGATCGAACCCTATCGCCGCGATATGCTGCCGGGGGCGGGCTCTGCGCGCGAGGCTGCGGCCGCCGCGTCGCCCGCACCACTCGCAGCATCGGAAACATCTATCGACAGCCGCCTCGAAGCCCTGAGGCGCGAAATGCGCGGAGAGCCTTCCTCCGGACCAGGTGACAGACCAACTGCCACGGGCGGCATCCGCCGGGAACCTGGCGTGTCTCTTCGTGACAGCATCCTGAAAAAGCCGCTCAGCAGCCTGAACAACAAGGAATAGCCGACCTCCGAGCGGTTCTACGGGAGGCGCTCCCAGCTTTCGTCCATCTGGTTGCGAAACCAGGTCATCTGTCGCTTGGCGTATTGCCGCGTCGCCGCAGCCCCCCGCTCCAGCACTTCGTCGCGGCTAAGCTCGCCTCTCAACATCGCCGCAATCTGCGAAACGCCGATGGCCTTCATGACCGGCATATCGGGCGGCAGCGAAAGCGAAAGCAGGGTCTTCACCTCGTCCTCAGCCCCCTGCTCCAACATCTTCTCGAACCGACCGTTGATCCGCTGGTGAAGGATGGCCCGATCAGGTGCGACGACGATCTTGCGAGAAGTCGAAGGATCGACGATCACAGGGCCGGTCTGCGCCTGGAAATCGGCAATCGATCGACCCGTCGCCTCGAGGACCTCCAGCGCTCTTACGATCCGCTGCCCATCCTGTGGGCGCAGACTTTCGGCGACCAATGGATCGCGCTCCCGCAGCTGCCGATAGAGTTCGTCGCGTCCTTCCTCCTGCAAGCGCGAACGAAGGCGGTTTCGCACCTCCTCCGGTATTGCAGGCATATCCGAAAGCCCACCGGTCAGCGCCTTGAAGTAGAGGCCCGTTCCGCCCACGAAGATTGGTTTGCGCCCGTCGGCATGAAGGCGCGGCAAAAGCTCGGTGACATCCCGCAGCCAAGCGCCCGTCGAATAGGCCAGCTTCGCCGGGACGTGACCGTAGAGGTAATGCGGCACGCCTTGCATATCCTCGTCCGAGGGTCGCGCGGTCAGCACGCAAAGCGTGTCGTAGACCTGCATGCTGTCGGCGTTGATGACGACGCCATTATGCTGTTTCGCAAACTCGACGGCCAAGGCGGACTTGCCGCTGGCGGTCGGCCCGGTTATCAGGATCGCGTTCACTGCGCTTAGAAGGTTTTCCATCATGGCTCTCGTTGCCACGCTTGTTGCCAATCCGTCAAATCCTGTTCTCACGCCTGTCATTGCCGAGCAGGCATCCGACGCCGTGAATGCTTCCGGCCTATACTGGCTTGCCGATGGCGTTGCCTGCGATATCACGCTGAGAGATGGGACGGACGTGGAAGCCGCCCGCGCCAACATTCTCGCCGTCATCGGCAGCGCTGCGATCGACCTTGTCATCCAGGACGCAGAGACGCGCCGCAAGAGACTGCTGATCGCCGATATGGACTCCACCATGATCGGCCAGGAATGCATCGACGAACTCGCCGCCGAAGTCGGCCTGAAGGAAAGGGTCGCCGCGATTACCGCTCGAGCCATGAATGGTGAGATTGCCTTCGAGCCTGCCCTTCGCGAGCGTGTCGCCCTCTTGAAGGGATTGCCGATATCGGTCGTGGATGAAGTCATTGCCAAGCGCATCACACTGACCCCAGGTGGCCGCGGACTGATCGCCACCATGAAATCCAAGGGGCATTATACGGCGCTGGTCTCCGGCGGCTTTACCGTCTTCACCGGTCCCATCGCAAAGACGCTCGGCTTCGATGAAAACCGGGCGAACGTTCTTCTGGAAGACAACGGCGTTCTCACCGGCTACGTCGCCGAACCTATCCTCGGCAAGCAAGCCAAGGTCGATGCGCTGAACGACATTTCAGAAAAGCTGGGAATTTCACCGAAGGACGCCCTTGCCGTCGGCGACGGTGCAAACGATCTCGGCATGCTTCAACTCGCCGGATCCGGCGTCGCGCTGCACGCCAAGCCGACCGTCGCCGCACAGGCGAAAATACAGATCAATCACGGCGACCTTAGCGCTCTCCTCTATATCCAGGGCTACCGCAAGACCGATTTCGTAACGCCATGACAGTGATCCTAACGACCGATCGCCTGCTTCTGCGCAATTGGACTGACGAGGATCGGCCGCTTTTCCACGAGATCAATTCCGATCCCGAGGTGATGGAATTCTTCGCCGTCCGTCGCGACCGCACCGAGGCAGATTCGATGCTGGATACGATCCGCGATGCCATCGCCGAAACAGGTCTTGGCTTCTATGCAGCGGCTCTGAAGGAAACCAACGAGCCGATCGGCTTTTGCGGCCTCTGGCGACCCGAACTCGAGCCTTTCCTGCCGGCAGGCACCATCGAGGTGGGCTGGCGTCTAGCGAAGAGACATTGGGGCAAGGGCTATGCGACGGAAGCGGGAGCGGCAGCCCTTCGGCGTGGCTTCACCGAGTTCGATCCTCCCGAAATCGTCTCTTTCGCGGTGGCGGACAATCATCGCTCCACCGCCGTCATGCGCCGACTTGGCCTGCATCACGAACCCGCCCGCGATTTCGACCATCCAAGGGTTCCCGACACGCATCCGCAGCTGAAACGCCACGTTCTTTATGCAATCAGCCGTGAGCAATGGAAGCGTGGAATCGGCTGACGCCAATTGTCGTGCGCGACGGAAACCCCGGAAAGACCCGGCGCCGACTGTGATCATCGGCGAAGGCACCACTCAGCAGTTTGTGAAAAGATGGCCGCGCTGCGTCCTGCTATTCCATCGGCACTGCGACGAAGCGCAAGTCACCGTTCGACGACGCGATCATCATCTGTGCGTTGCGCCGGCCTTCCTGCTTAAGCGACTGCACTTTCGCGGCAACCGCCTCGGGCGAGCGCATGAACTCCTGCGCCACCTCAACGATTACATCGCCGGGTTTCAGGCCCTTCTCCGCCGCCAGCGAGCCGGGCGCGACCTCGGCAACCAGCACCCCGTCAACGCTTTCCGCGATCCCGAAGGTCTTGCGCGTCTCGGCGCTGAGCTGCGAAAGCGAGAGGCCGAGCACGTTCTTGGGGTTCGTTGCATCAGGCGTTGCCTGATCCGCCTTGCCCTTGGCATCCGGCATCGGCTGGCTCTGCTGATCATCGGGCTCGTCCATATCCTGGTTCTCATCAGGATCCGGATTGATGATGCCACCCTTGTTCGGATCGGCATCGTTGGAGGCAGCCTGATCGCTGTCCTCAAGCCGACCGAGCTTCACCTTCACGGTCTGCTCCTTGCCATCGCGAAGAACGACGACGTCGACTTCCTTACCGACAGGGCTTTCCGCCACGACGCGCGGCAGATCACGCATCTCGTTGACCGGTTTACCGTCGAATTTCAGGATGACATCGCCCGCCTTGATCGAACCGTCATCGACCGGCCCGCCCTTGATGACGCCGGCAACCAGCGCACCCTTGGCGCTCGAGAGACCGAGGCTATCGGCAACATCGTCGGTCACCGGCTGGATGCGCACACCGAGCCAGCCGCGGCGGGTCTCGCCGAATTCGCGCAACTGCTCGACGACGCCAGCAGCCAATTCCGACGGCACCGAGAAGCCGATACCGATCGATCCGCCGCTCGGAGAAATGATCGCCGTGTTGATGCCGATGACCTCGCCCTTCATGTTGAAGAGCGGACCGCCGGAATTGCCCTTGTTGATCGCCGCATCCGTCTGGATGAAATTGTCGTAGGGGCCGGCGTTGATGTTGCGTCCACGCCCCGAAATAATACCCACGGTTACCGATCCGCCGAAGCCGAACGGATTGCCGATCGCCATGACCCAGTCGCCGATCCGCATCACGCTGGAATCGCCGAACTTGACGGCCGTCAGCGGTGCCTTCGGCTCAACCTTGAGAACCGAAAGGTCAGTCTTCGTATCGGTCCCGATCAGCTTCGCCTTCAGCTTGGTGCCGTCGGCGAAATTGACCTCGATGTCGTCTGCTCCCTCGATCACGTGGTTGTTCGTGACGATGTAGCCTTGCGGATCGATGACGAAGCCGGAACCCAGCGAATTGACGTTGTGGTTGCCGCCCTTGTTGCCCTTCTGCTTGTTGAAGAAGTCGTTGAAGAACTCCTGGAACGGTGAACCGTCGGGCGCGCGCGGCGCCGGGCCGACGCCCTCATCGTCCTTGACATTCTGCGATGTCGAAATGTTCACGACGGCATTGAGAAGCCCTTCGGCGAGATCGGCAACGGATGCCGGACCGTTCAGCGGCGGTGTGGTGCCCTGAGCTTGCACCGAGCCGGTGAAACCAACATTGACCAGAAGTGCGGCGCCGGCCAGGAGAGCGAGCGATCGTCTGAAGGTCGGGCGGGTCGTCGGGGCCATCAAGCATCCTCATTTCAAATAAAACGCACTCTGAGCACCAGCATACGGCGGAATGATGGAGGGCGAAATCACCTTTTCGCGAAATCCCGTGCAATCTATTCGCGGCGCCGCCGCCATCCAATCGCAACATAAAAAAGGGCCGGCAAAACTGCCGGCCCGCACTTGGTTTTCCAGGTTCCGATGCCCCGATCAGTTCGTCGGTGCAGTCGGCATCGCCGGCGGTGGCGCGTTTCTTGGCGCACCGCTTGCGTCGTTGAAGAAGCGGAAGAACTGCGAGTTCGGAGAGATCACCAGCGTGGTGTCCTGCGACGTCAGTGCCGTGGAATAAGCGGCCATAGAACGATAGAACTCGAAGAATGCCGGATCCTTGCTGAAGGCATCCGCAAACAACCTGTTGCGCTCGGCGTCACCTTGACCGCGGAGGATCTCGGAATCGCGCTGCGCCTCGGCAGTGATCTCAACGACCTGCCTGTCTGCGATAGCCCGGCGACGCTGGCCCTCTTCCGTACCCTGCGCGCGCAGGAGTTCAGCTTCGGCAAGGCGCTCGGCGCGCATGCGGTCATAGGTCTTCGGCGCAACTTCGCGCGTCAGATCCGTACGGCGGATGCGAACGTCCTGAATGTTGAGGCCCAGGTCCTCGGCATCGCGATGCAGATCGTCGCGCACCTCGAGCATCATTGCCACGCGCTCTTCCGACAGCGCGGCATCGAAGTCGCGCAGACCGTAGACACGGCGAAGTGAGGAATCGAGCTGCGTGCGAAGGCGCGCCTCCGCGGCCTCGCGATCGCCCGACACGGTTTCGCGAAACTTGCGCACGTCCCTGATGTCATAGACCACGAAAGCATCGACATCGAAGGTCGCACCACCGCGAACCTGGACACGAATGTTGTCAAGGTCGAAGCGAAGGGCCTGCCTTTCGACGATCTGGACGCGATCGGCATCCATGAAGGCGAATGGCAGCTTGAAGTATATGCCCGGCTCGGTCTTCACCGACTGGATCTGACCGAAGCGGACCACGATTGCCTGCTCGCGCGCGTTCACAACGAAGACCGACGAATAGAGCGCGATCAAGACGACGGCGAGAAGGCCTAGGATGAGAGGAAGCCTGTTCGATGTCATGGCTCAACCTCCCTGCTGTGCCGGTTTGCCGATCTCGTTGAGCGGCAGATAGGGCACAACCCCCTGCTTCTCATCGATCACGACCTTCTTGGAGTTCTTCAGAACCTGCTCCATCGTTTCGAGGAAAAGGCGTGTCCGGGTTACGTCCGGCGCCTTCGCGTACTGTTCGTTAATGAACGAGAAGCGCTGGGCCTCACCTTCGGCCTCCTTGACGACGCGGTCCTTGTAGGCCGCTGCCGCTTCGCGGATCTGGGCCGCGTCACCGCGCGCCTGACCGAGCTTCTGGTTGGCGTATTGATTGGCCTCTTCGACGAGCCGCTGCTTGTCCTGGTCGGCGCGCTGCACTTCTTCGAAGGCATCGGCAACTTCGCGTGGCGGCGCCACGTCCTGGATCGTCACGGCACCGATGGAGATACCAGCCCGGTAACGGTCCATCGTCCCCTGGACGATGTTGGCGACTTCGGTCTCGATCGGCTGACGATTGTCACGGAACGCGTCCTGGGCCGGACGGCGACCAACGACTTCGCGCATGGCGCTCTCAGCGACCTGCTGGAGGGTCTCGGCCGGATTCTCGACGTTGAAGAGATAGGCCTTCGGATCGCTAACCGTGAAGAACACGGAGAACTGGACGTTCAGGATGTTCTGGTCGCCGGAAAGCATCAGCCCGCTTGACGAAGAGGCGGACGTCGATGCCGCGCCGATGTTCTGCTGCTGCATCGTCACCTTGACGATCTCGACGGTCTCCATCGGCCACAGGTGGAAGTGCAGGCCAGGCGTGGAAATCTCTTCCTTGGGACGACCGAAACGCAATTCGACGCCGCGCTCGTCCGGCTGGACGATGTAGATGCACTGGAAGAGCCAGAACACCACAAGAATCGCCGCCGCAATGACGAGGACGCCACCGTTCAACCCGCCGGGCACTATGTTACGAAGCTGATCCTGGCCGCGCCTGATGATGTCTTCGAGATCAGGCGGCCCGCCCTTGCCACCGCCGCCACCGCGCGGGCGATTAGGCCCTTGCCCCCATGGTCCCTGATTGTTACCGCCGCCACCGCCCCAAGGGCCGCCGCCGCCATTCTGATTGCTCCAGGGCATCAAAACCTCGTTATTCGTTAAACTCACGACCGCCTACTCCACGGGGGCGGCGGACGTAGGCAGTCGTGACCGTTATAGGTATCGCCGCATCTGCTTTCAACGCAGCATGAGGAACTTGGCAATATTTATTGGAAAATAGTTGGTTTTCAGCGCTTAGCGCCTGTCGTAGACCACGAATTTCGTGGGATAGCTATCCTTGTCGCCTGCCGGCACCTCAATCGTCTCCGTCGCCCTCCAAAGCGTGGGGTCAATCGTGGGAAACGACGTGTCACCGTCAACGGATGTTTCGACATGCGTCACGCACAATCGATCGGCGAGATCGAGCGCCTGCGTATAGATCTGCCCACCGCCGATGATGCAGATTTCGTCCTCGCCGCTCCGTTTCGCAATGTCCTCGGCAAGACCGATGGCTTCGGTCAGGGATCGGGCCATACGCACATCCGGATGGTCTATTGCAGCGGCCTGTCGGGAGATCACGACATTGGCCCGCCCCGGCAACGGTTTTCCGATCGATTCATAAGTCTTCCGGCCCATGATGACGGACTTACCGAGCGTTAGAGCCTTGAACCGCTTGAGATCCGTGGATAGCCGCCATGGCATGTCCCCGTCCCGCCCGATGATGCCGTTCTCGGAAACGGCAACCACGATGGTCTTTCGAATTTCTGACATCAAGCTCTCCGATCAGGCCACGATCGACGCATTGGCGCCGGCGCCGGCTTCGTGGCCGGGCGCACCGTCTGCGCCATTATTTTTTCTGGGTACTCGGTACACTTGATTGAGCCTTCGTTCGGAGGTGTCGGGATCGATTCGATAGTGTCATAAAATCGTTGGCGTGGTCTAAACTTTCCTCCGGATATCCCGAGGAAGTTAGGATGGCATCGTATCGATTGTGATCGGTCTCGCCATTGCTCACATCAATGTTCCAGTCACCTAGGCGGCTGTTCGGACGCAATAGCCTGATCGCAGCCTGTGCCATCAAACGCCGGGCTCTCCTCAAACCGTGTCGAGGTCGTAGATGCGGCCCGTCAGCCATGCCGGCCAGTCGCGCTCGAAAAACGACTTGGCACCCTCGTCGAACTTGCGGTTTGGGCGAGTGGCTATCCGCATCGCGTCGCCTTCCAGTCGGACGACGATCTGCTCCTCGCGATGGGCGTCGCGCTCTTTCCGGAAGCGAAACTCCTCCAGCGGGCCGGCATTGGAAAGCGGAAGCGACTCTCCCGTAGTATCGCATATCGCGCGCGCACCACGGCTCCCGCCGCCGTTTCGAATGAAATAATCCAACGCGGCCAACACGGCTTCCGAGGCGAGCGCCATCTGCCGCCATTGAAGTGCCCGCCCTGCCTCGGCAGCGCGCTCGTAGGCAATGCCCTTGGCCCGAATTTCGGCATTGAGCCGCCGCGCCTCGACCAAGGCCGAGGCCACGCTTTCGCCGTCGCAGATCAGGCCAGCCTTGTCGCTCATCCGCGCCTGAACTTCCGTACGGATTGCCTTTGCGGCCAGCGGCCTGTCGCCCTTCAGCATCCCCAGCAGCTCGAAGATGCCGGCGCCTGCGACAACCCGCAGGTCGCTCGAGAGAGCCTTCTTAGCCCTGCCACTTGCGCCGATATGCTCGGCAACGCGCGTCCCAAAGACCTGCCCCGCATTCAAGGCCGCGCCTCCTGGTCTCGTCACTCCGTGCGTACCCGCCGCCTCGCCGACCGCGTAGCACCCCGCGAGACTGCTGCGCCCCCAGGTGTCAACCATGATGCCGCCATTCATGTGCTGGTTGTTGACGGCAAACTCCAGCGGGGCTGCAGCAATATCGACCTTGTAGCGGCGATAAAGTTCGATCGCGAGCGGGTTCATATGGCGAAGACGATGGATCGGCAGATCCTGGGTCGCCGCCGCATTCCCAAGATAGCGCTTCACAACGTCATCGAGGCGCTCGAGATCGAAAGGCAGGTCGCCTGGCACCGGGAGCGGGTTCCGATTGAAGTCCATGAACACGCGCCGACCGGCCGCAGTTTCGCGATAGATCGCGAGGTCGACGAGGCTCGAACCGAAGTCGAGCATCCTCGTGGAGTGGAACGGCCACTGGTATCCCTTGCGGAAGACGTTCGACGCCAGTTCCTGCGTGGTCCGGTAGTATTCGGCGAGGAAGTGATGCTCTGTGCCCTCGGCATCGACGGAATAGATGTGCGGTATGGCCTGGACGTACGTCCCAGACAGGTTCCAGGGAAAGCCTTCCCGGCGCGTTCCAATGCCGAACTGGCTCTCGGTCAGGTTCACCAGGTCGACGCCTGCCTCGAGCGCCAGCCCAAGCGAACCGAAACAGCCGTTCGGATAGACGCTGTCGCGGTAGAGCTCGCCCGGTCCGCCCGCGGCAAGGACGATCACCTCCGTGGCGAACAACGCGACGCCGAGCGGATTGGTCTCGGTCCGGTCGTTTGCCCGAACGGCGAGAACGCCGACCACCCGCCGGCTTCCCTGCTCGCCTTCCGTCAGGATCTTGACGGCGGTCGTATGGTTATAGAACGGGATGTCGAGCCGGATGGCTTCCTCGGCCAGAACCTTGACCATGAGCCTCGAGGTGCGCGGACCGCAGCTCGTTGCCCTTCCCACTTCGTCGTGGTCGGTTTGATAGCGGAGGGTGCCACCGAGCGGCTCCTGCGGCAGCGGCAGTCCAAGGAACTGCAGGGACGCCATCATTCGGCCCGATCCGACGGCCTCGACATAGGCCGTGTCCTCGTCCATCGCGCCGCCGGCCCGGATCGCCCGTGCCATCGCCTTGTAATTGTCGCCCTGATCCGCGGTATTCGCCGTATGGAGCGTCTGCTTGTCCGATCCGGAACAGGCTGAGGTCCCACCCCATGCACTTTGGCTCATGATTGCGACGTCGTCTCCACGGCGATTGAGCTCCACGGCGGCCCGCAGTCCCGCTGCCCCCGATCCAACGACGACGCATCCCGCCCTGTAGACAGGCACGTCGATACCCGCGAGCCGAATGGTCTCCGAGGGTGCGGCTTCCTGCGCCAACCGAGGCATGTCGACGTCAGTCAGGGCGTCGAGGATGTGCTGCGGGACATCGATGGTCATTGGACTGGTCCTTGGGATCTTCGTGCGATCAAACAAGCGGGATGTCGACCCAGCGCCTCAGGCGCGAAGACTCCATGCACGCGTCGACGATCTGGCAGATGTGATGGCCGTCCTCGAACGTCGGCCACATGGGAGTCTTGGTAGTAATCGATTTCACCACCTCGGCGGCTTCGATGATCTTGCTCTCGTTGTAGCCGAGTGCGAAGTTCGGAAGCGGCAGGAATGCCCTGAAGGTTGAGTTTTCCGGGCCTACGTCGATTTCGCGAAATCCGCTCCGGCCGGTGCGGTCGTCGTTCGTGTAGAAGCGGAGCCGATTCACCTCATCATAGGTGTAGGCGATGCTGCCCTTGGTTCCGTAGATTTCGTAGGTCTGCATGAACTTGCGGCCAGTGGCGACACGACTGAAGTCGACGATACCGGCTGCGCCATTCTCGAAGCGGCAAAGGAGGTTCGTGGCATCGGGATTGGTGATGTCAGCCCACGTCTCGTCGCCCTTGAGCTTGACCTGTTCGCCGTAGGCAAGCCCCTCGACAACAGGGCGTTTGGGAGTGACGATCAGGTTGTCGGCAATCAGCGAGCTGACGCGGCCGACGAGAAACTCCATGAAGCTGAAGATGTGCGACCCGGTGTCGCCGACGATGCCCGTCGGAGCAAGCTTTCCGTCGGCGCGCCACATGAAGGGCGTCATGGGATCGCCATACATGTCTACATGCTGGCAGCCCTTGAACATCTTGATCTCGCCGATCTCGCCCGCCTCGATGATCTCCTTGGCGAGGTCATGGACTGGGTTACGAGGAAACGCATGGCCAACGCGGGTGATGACGCCCTTTTCCCTGGCGATGTCGGCAAGTTCGCGAGCCTCAGCGGCGGTGTTTGCCAACGGCTTCTCGCAGTAGACGTGCTTGCCTGCGATCAGGGCGGCTTTGGCCACCTCGTAGTGCAGGCTGTCGGGCAGGCAGATGTCGATGAGATCGACGTCCGGGTCGGTTACCGCCTGCTTCCAGTCCTGCAGGATCTTGGCGCCGGGAGCTCGTCTGGCAAGATCTTCCGCAGCCTTCGGATTGGCCTCGACGATGGCGACCACGCGCGCGGTCCCGCCGGACACCCCCAGGAAATGAGGAAACGTCTGGTAGGCCATGGTATGAACCTTGCCCATCCAGCCGGAGCCGCCCAGCACGGCTACCCTGACTTCGGCCATTATGAAAACTCCCCTGAAAGCCGGTCCGTTCATGACCGGTCACTGCTGTTTCAACTGTTCCGCGTTGTCGCGCAGGCGTGACGTGTTTTGCCGTCCTACCGAACGCCGGCCCGAGCCCTCGGACGCGTATCGTTGCGCTCGTACGAGAAGATCGTCGATGGAAGCGGTGGCAGGCCGCGGATGAGATCCGATCCCTTTTCGCCAACCATGATGGTCGGAGCGTTGGTGTTGCACGAGGGAATCCTTGGCATGACCGAGGAATCGCAGACGCGCAGCCCCTCGAGACCATGGACCCTGAGATCGAGGCCGACGACGGCGTCCGGGCCTGTCCCCATCTTGCAAGTGCCGACGGGATGGTGGTCGGTCTTGGCATTCGCGCAGCCATACTCGATGAGCTGCTCATCGGTCATGATCTTCGGACCGGGAAGACGTTCAGCCAGAACGTAGGGCTTGAGCGCCGCCTGCTGCATGATCTCGCGAGCGATCTTCAGGCCCTCGAGCGACATCTTCTTGTCGCGCGGGTCCGACCAGTAGTTCGGATCGATCAGCGGTGCCGCTGCGGGATCGGACGAAGACAGGCGGACCGTGCCGCGCGATCTCGGGTGGAGATACGCGGAGTTGAGCGTGACGCCCGCGTTCCTCAGGCGCTCGACCCCAGCCTCGATGCCGGATCCCAGGCCGAGGTGGAACTGGATGTCGGGCGAACGGGCGTCCGGATCGGCGTACCAGAAACCGCCAGTTTCGAAGAGAGATGAAGCCACCGGCCCCGTGCGGAAGAGCACGTACTCCATCCCGGCCCACAGGGTGCGGTGCAGCTTCGCGACGCCGTCATATGTGTGGTCTCCGGTGCATTCGGAGATGACGAAGAGATCGAGGTGATCCTGCAGGTTGCCGCCAACGCCCGGAAGATCATGGAGCACCTTTACACCTACGGCACGCAGGTGGTCGGCAGGACCAACGCCCGACTGAAGAAGCAGCTTCGGCGAACCGATCGCGCCCGAGGAAACAAGCACTTCACGCTCGGCGCGAATGACCTCCGGACCGTTTCCGCTTGCTATCTCGACGCCGACGGCACGATTGCCTTCCAGGACGATGCGCGAGACGCGCGCGCCGGTGCGCACCTTTAGGTTCTTGCGATTCTTGATCGGCGAGATGTAGGCCATGGATGCCGAGGAGCGGCGATGGTCGCGCTGCGTAACCTGGTAGAAGCCGATACCCGCCTGCTGGCGGCCGTTGAAGTCGGGGTTGTAGGGAATACCAAGCTCCTGCCCCGCGCGGATATACGCGTCGCAAATGGGCAGAGGTGCGGCCGGCATGGATACGCCGAGCGGACCACCATAGGAATGATAGTCGTCCGAGAAGCGCTGATTGTCTTCAGCGCGCTTGAAGTAAGGGAGTATCGCGCGATAGTCCCAGCCTTCGCAACCGTCTTCGCTTGCCCAGAGATCATAGTCGGCCGCATTGCCGCGGGTGTAGAGCTGGGCGTTGATCGACGAACCGCCGCCGATCACCTTCGCCTGCGTGTAGCGCAGCACCCTGCCGTTCATGTGTTTCTGCGGAACCGTCTCCCAGCCCCAACTGGCGACGCCCTTCGTCATCTTCGCGAAGCCCGCCGGCATGTGGAACAGCGGGTTCCAATCGCCGCCGCCGGCTTCAAGCAGCAGCACCTTGACGTTCGGGTCTTCGCTCAGCCGGTTTGCAAGCACGCATCCGGCCGGACCAGCTCCCGTGATGATGTAGTCGAAACGCATTTTGCTAATCCTGTTGGATGCGAGAGAACAATGGGCCGACTTGCAAATCCTGCGATGCGATATGGTCGGCCACGCGCAGCGCCTGGCTCGCCACCGTGAGTGCGGGATTTACCGCAGCCGACGTCGGCAGGAAGCTGGCGTCCACGACGAAGAGGTTCCGGTGATCATAGGCGCGGCAGTATGGGTCGAGCGGCGCGTTCGCCGGGTCATTCCCGATCCTGACGGTGCCGCACTGGTGCGACGGCGTGCGCTTGTCGAAGGGCTTTGAAAGGACGATCGGGAATCCAATCGACTTGAGTACCGCCTTCAGCTTCGCGACAAGCGCGAGATGCGCGTCCCAATTCGTTCGCTGCCACTGCAGCACGATGCGGTCGCCGTCGACCATCACACGGCTTTCCGGGTTCGGCACGTCCTCGCTCATCGCATAGAAGTCGATCGCGTGGCTTGTCATGGTGTGCAACAGCCATTCCGGAGCCCAGGGCAGCGACCCCTTCAGTACCTTCGCCGAAATCCTGCCCAGCAACTGCACGTTCCCCAACGGCGGGCCGCCGCTTCCATCGGACAGATAGAAATCGTTGAATCCGAACGTCTTCTGGTAAATCGACGTGTTTCGGTAGGTGGGCGAAACCGCGATCACGGCCGAGGAATTATGATTCATGAAGTTCCGCCCGACCTGATCGGAGGAATTCGCGAGCCCATTCTTGTGACGCGCATCGGCCGAGCGCAACAGCAGGACAGCGGACTGAACGGCGCCCGCCGAGAGAATGACGAGCTTCGGAGCAACGGTAAGGTCCTCACCGTTCTTGCGGTAATAGACGCGCTCGATCCTGCCATTCTCGCCCGCCTCGAGCTTCGTGACCTTCGCGTTCGTCTCAAGGCGGACGTTCGGATACTCCAGAGCCTTGAGGAGGGCAGCCGTCTCGGCGTCCATCTTTCCATCGCGGGAATTGGGATGCGCGTCCCAGGGCGTTCTCGCCTTCGACAGCCAGGCGTCGATATCCACTCCCAATGGCAGCGAGAACGGATGCAGGCCCTTGGCCTTCAGCCGCGCCCTGACATCGGCAATCGGCGGTTCGTCGGGAACCGGTGGGTAAGCGTAGTTGCCCGAGTGAACGGGCTCTGTCGGGTCATCTCCCAGATTTCCCCGAACCTCGTACAGACTTTCCGCGCGGCTGTACCAAGGTTCCAAAACCTCGTAGGGAAACGGCCACGCGGGCGACACCCCTTCCCCATGTTGCATCTCCTCGAAATCCTCCCGGCGATAGCGCGAGAGCACGGCGCCGTAGAATTTCGAGTTGCCGCCGACATTGTAGTAGTTGCCCGGATTGAAGCCGGTGCCGTCGGCTTCGTACCAGGTTTCCTTCGGCCGAAAATGGCCGCACTGAAAGATCGCGCGTTGATCCCGGTTCTCAGGACGATCGGCGATGAAATCACCCGCTTCGAGGACCAGGATATCGGCGCCAGTCGCCGCCAGTCCGGCGGCGACCGTGGAGCCGCCCACGCCCGAGCCGATGATGACGATATCAGGAGAGCTGTTCATGTTTGGAATCCTGGCTCCTGGTTTAAGCGATGCGGGTTTGGCTTTGCGGATCGAAGAACACGGCCTTGTCGAGGTTGAAGGCGAGGCGGGCGTGCTGGCCGGCCTGGATGCGGGCG
>NZ_JACUZZ010000002.1:0-379053 GCF_014851595.1 Rhizobium sp. RHZ01 | reverse complement strand
TTCACGGGCATCGCTATGCCCGCTTTCGAAGTCTCACCCGCGTCGCATGCCAGTGCCTGCTGGCTGCAGCCGCCCAAAACATCAAGAAGATCGCCATGGCGCTCACCAAGCCACCCAGACCAGCCATGGCATGAGGGCCAGAGGCCGCCAACTTCGCCCCGCCTCAGAACCCAACTAAAACAACCAACGTCCAAAAAACAAACCCGCCGAAAATATCGACGGGTTTGTCAGCAGTCTGAGGCCGGTTGCCCGGCCTTTCATTACGCGGCGTTGTCGACCGCCCATTTTCTGAGGATTTTCGCGGCGCGCTCCTCGTTGATCTCGACCATGCGCGCCAGTTTGCGTTCCGGGCCTTCCTTGACGCGACGATTGAAGTTGCCGTCGTCGTCGCCGAGGCTGAGCAGGTCCTCAGTGCTGTCGAAGCCGAAGTCCGAACCGAAGCCATCCATGAGCGCAGCACCGGTGCCCACGCCACCCGCCGGAGCGAAATCGGGAAGTTCGAGGCCGGCGCTTTCCGGCGACGTGTCGCCGATGACCGCGGCGCCGTTGCCGGTCACGCTGCGGATCATCGGGCGGACGCCCATCCAGACCACAAGGAAGGCAACTGCGACGAAAGCGAGCGAGTTGATGATGCCTGCGAGATTGCGGCTCAGCATATCCATGACACGGACGCCGCCGCCGGTTTCCTCGAGAAGCTGGTTCTCCAGGAAGTCCATGGCCGTAACGGTCACCATGTCGCCGCGATTGTTGTTGATGCCAGCGGCGGATGCCACGATCTTCTGCATCTCCGCGAGATAGGCATCGATCTTTGCCTGGTCCGCCGGCTCGCCGACCATCTGAGCAATGCGCCCCTTGTTAACGACGACTGCAACGGAGAGCTTTTCGATCTTGTAGCTGTTGCGCGTCGTGGCAGTGGTCTTGCTGTTGATCTCGTAGTTGGTCTGCTCTTCTTTCTTGTCGGACTTGTCTTGCGATTCGGGACCGTTGGGTCCGCCCGAGTCCGGTGCCGCCTGCGGGATGTTCTGCTCGACCGTCGTCGCGTTGTCGGACTGCTTCTGCAGCGACTGAGAGGCTTCCTTGGTCGTGCGGATCGAGCGCTCGACCTTCGATTCCGGATCGTAGACAGTTTCCTGGATCTGCTGGCTATCGGTATTCAATTCCGCGGTGACGCTGGAGCGGAAGTTATCCATGCCGAGGAAGGGCGCGAGTGCCTTGTCGATGTTGGTTTCAACTTCGCCCTGGACGTTCTGGACGATGTTCAGAGAACGGTTCAGCGAGCTGTTGCTGGCCTCGTCGCCCGAAGCGAGCAACTGGCCTGCGGAGTCGAGGATGGTAACATCGGCGACATCGAGGCCGGGAACGGCAGACGCAACAAGGTGGCGGATCGAAGTCGCCGCGGTGCGGCCGGCCGCGACACTTGCGCGAATCATGACGGAAGCGGTCGGCTTCTGTTCGGCTTTGCGGAAGTTGCCGACCTCGGGCATGACAATATGGACGCGTGCTGCCGTAATGCCGGAGATCGACTGGATCGTGCGGCCAATTTCACCTTCGAGCGCGCGAACCCGGGTGACTTCCTGCATGAACGACGTCAGGCCGAGAGAGCCCACGTTGTCAAAGAGTTCATAGCCGGCGTTGGCGCTGTTCGGGAGGCCGCGCTCGGCGAGCAGGAGACGCGCCTTGCCGGTCATACCGGCGGGAACTGTGATGCTGGAGCCATCCGTTCCGACCTGGAAACCGATATTTGCCTCGGCGAGCGCAATGCTGATCTGGTTCAGATCGGGCGTATCAAGCCCGACATAAAGCGTTTCCTGGGCCGGCTTATTGACCAAAAAGGCCGCCGCCAGGATGAGTACCACGGAAACGACACCCACGCCGGCCAACGCCAGCAAGCGATTCCGTCCTAGCGAACTGAAGTTCTTAAAAATTTGAACTAATTGATTTAACAGATTCATTCTGTTCTCGCACGACCATCCAGACAAAGCAGGCTTGTTGCCTCATGTGGACAATAGGTGCCGAAACTTGTGCGAACGTTTCGGAGGGTGCGAGCAGGCCGGATCAGAAGAAGTCGAAGTCTCCGGCTGCCTTCGCCAGCGGCTGAACACTGCTATAGCGCGCCGCCCCGCTCAGAGCGCGCTGCATTTCACTGAGCTTCACGAGGCTCAGGGCCGTTGCGACATCGACAGACCAGTCCTGCGGAATCTCGCCCGTGATGGTATCTATGAACTCGGCAAGACCGCGCGTCTTCTGCACGGCAAGATCAATTCCCTGCATCACCTTCATGCTTTCCGGCGAGTTCAGCAGTTCGCCGCCCCCGACGTCGAGGAGCTGTGGTTCGATGCGCTCGATCAGGTAAGCGACGTCGTGCAACTCCGCGACGATACGCATCAGGACATCAGGCAGGGCTTCGGCGGGCGACGGCTGCTCTGTCATGGCATTCACAGTCATTAGTAAGGTCCTTGCCCTCAGAAGAATTCGATGCTGTTTTCGACGGGTTTCTGCGGAGCGACCGGACGCTGCTCAAGCGCAACGGTTCTCTGCGTTTCCGCACCGGTGAGCGGATACTGCCGAGCGCGTCCCGAGACCGGCCAGTACTCGAGCTTGCGCCCGTGCTCCCCGCCGGTGCTGGAGCCGACGACCGGTATGCCTTCATCCTTCAGGAACTGCACCGCAAAGGCGGCGTTCTGTTCGCCGACATTCGAGAATGTCGAGATCGTCTTCGCCCCGCCGAAGATCTTGGCCTCCAGGCGGTCGCGACGCGCCCCTTGCTTCAGTAGACCGTTGATCAGCAATTCCATCAGGTGGACGCCATATCGCGTGGCGTCTGCGCCCGTCATCGGCATATTTCCTGTCCCTGGCAGAAGGAAGTGATTCATTCCTCCAACGCCTGCCACGGGATCTCGCAGGCATGCAGCCACACACGAGCCAAGGATGGTCGTCAGTACCGCGCTCGGATCATTCAGGACCTTCCATTCGCCCTGGATGATATGAACGCGGCGGGCCGCAACATCGAGGTTCATTTCAATGCTCCAAATACGGCCTCGATAGCCGCCTTCATCTTCTCGATCGTGAAGGGCTTGGCGAGAACGTTGTTGGCACCAAGCTGGGCCGCTTTCGTCACGAGTGCGCGGTCACCCTGCGCCGTCAGGATGATGAAGGCGGCTTTCTTCGTCGCCGGGTTGGCGCGAACAGCCTGCAGGAAGCCGAGGCCATCCATCTTCGGCATGTTGAAATCGGAGATGACAAGATGATGCGGCTGCTGGGTCATGATCTTCAAGCCCTGCTCACCATCGCCGGCGGCCGTAATCTGCTTGAAGCCGAGCTGGGTCAGAGCGTCGCTGAGCAGCAGACGGCTCGTGACCTGATCGTCGACGATCAGAACTTTGATTTTCTCTGCGATAGACATTAGTCAGTTCCTTCCTTTCGGGCGGCTGTCATTTTCAAAATTTCTTCGCCGATGGCATTGAGGGGCAGTTGCTGCTCGACGGCGCCGAGCTCGTAGGCAACCCTCGGCATGCCGTAGACCACTGAGGTCTTTTCGTTCTGGCCGAGCGTACGCGCGCCGGCGTGGCGCATCTTCAAGAGGCCGGCGGCACCGTCGCGTCCCATGCCGGTCAAGATCACACCGACCGCGTTGCGGCCTGCCAGTTCGGCAACCGAGTCAAACAGCACGTCGACGGATGGCCGGTGACCGTTCACCGGATCGCGTTCGATGAGGCGGCAGCATGGCGCATGGACGTTGGCAACCTGCAGGTGGCGCTCGCCGCCTGGTGCAAGATAGATTTTCCCGATCTCCAGGCGCGCACCGTCGGTCGCTTCCTGCACGACGGGCGCGCAAAGCCGGTTGAGGCGTTCCGCGAAGCTCTTGGTGAAGGTCGGCGGCATGTGCTGCGTGATAACCGTCGGCGGGCAGTTTGCCGGGAACTTCTGCAGCACCGCAATCAACGCCTCGACGCCGCCGGTCGACGAACCGATCGCGACGATCTTGCGGCCGACGCGGAAGTCAGCGACAGCAGGTGGCGGAGCAACCGGAGCCGGCTGAGCGTACTGGCGTCGCTGCGAGCGGGCGGCAGCCTTCACCTTCTCGGCAAGATCTCCAAAGGGACGCGCATCGCCCGGGAGCGGCTTGCCGACGCAGTCGAAAGCGCCGATCTCAAGCGCCGCCAGAGAGGCATCGGCGCCGCGATGGGTCAACGTCGAGACCATGATGACAGGCATCGGGCGGAGCCGCATGATCTTCTCGAGGAAGTCGAGACCGTTCATGTTCGGCATCTCGATATCGAGCGTTACGACATCAGGATTGAGCTTCTTGATCGCCTCGCGGGCCTCAAGCGCATCGCCTGCCTGACCGATGACGCTGACCTCGGGATCGGCGCTGAGAACAGCGGTAATCAGGCCGCGCATCGTGGCGGAGTCGTCGACGACGAGAACCTTGGCCGGTGCGCTCATGCCTTCCTCCCAACGCCCTTGGTCGTGTAGCGATAGGTGGTGATGCCGATATTGTCGAAGACATGCTTGGCGTCGCCGGAGACGCGTTCGGAATGGCCGATATAGAGATGGCCGCCCTCAGGCAGCAATTCGGCAAAGCGTGACCAGATCTTCATCTGCGTCGGCTCGTCGAAGTAGATCACCACATTCCGACAGAAGATGACGTCGAACTTGCCCTTGAACGGCCACTGCGCCATCAGGTTCAGCTCGTTGTAGGTGATCAGACGCTTGACGCGGTCGTCGACCTGGAACTTGCGCCGCCCCTGGACCTCGACCTCGCTGAACCACTGCTTGCGCATGGCGGGCGACACGGTTTCGAGCGCGCTCTCGTCATAGGCACCGGCACGGGCGATCGCCAGAATCTTCGGATCGATATCGGTCGCCAGGATCTTGAAATCGTAGTCGGCGACGTTGGGCATCATCGACAGGACGGTGAGCGCGATGGAATAGGGTTCCTGGCCATCCGACGAGGCAGCCGACCAGATACGAACCCGACCGCCCATCTTCGCGCGATGCAGCAGTTCTGGCAGCACATGGTCCCGAAGGTGCTCGAAGTGGTGGTTCTCGCGGAAGAAGCGCGTGAAGTTCGTCGTCAGATGCGACAGCATCTCGCGGCGCGGCGCCGCACCCGCCGGTGAAGAAACGAGCGCGCAATACTCCCGAAATCCGGAAAGGCCCAGATTCCGGATATGCTTCGACAGCCGCGAGTAGACCAGCGAGGCCTTGGTCTCGTTCAGGAAGATGCCTGCATCCGAGTAGATCATCGCAGCGATTTCCGTGAGGTCGCGGCGCGTCAGCGGGTACTCTCCGCTTGCCAACACCTCGTCAGGGTTTCCCTGCCGCATGTCTTTTGCACTCAGAACATTCATGCGGCTTCGCTTTCCGTTTCGGGGAAAATGGCTTCGAGCTCGAGCAGGCAGATCATGCGTTTGTCGATCGCCAGGATGCCGCGCGCGAACTGACGTTGCAGCTCAGATGCGATTTCCGGTGTCGGCTGCACATTGTCTTCAGTGACGGTCAGAATGTCGGACACGGCATCGACCAACAGACCGACGACCTTGCGGTGCACCTGCGCTACGATGATGACGTGTCGCACCGTCGGCACAGTCGCCGGCATGCCGAGGCGAGCCGACAGATCGATAATCGGCAGCACCGCACCGCGCAAATTGATGACGCCCTTCATATAGCCGGGCGAGTGCGGCATCGCCGTTGCCGGCGTCCATCCGCGGATCTCGCGCACCGACATGACATTCACGCAAAATTCCTGATCCCCGATGCGGAACGCGATCAATTCGCGGTCCCCATCCTTCAGACTTTTTACGGCATACGACATAGCTTACCCCACAGCTGCCAGCGACACTTCCTGCCTCAACGCTTGACCGCGGGAAGCTCCCACGACCGCGTCGACATCCAGGATGAGAGCCACGCGACCGTCGCCGAGGATGGTCGCCGCAGCGATACCCGGAACGTGCGTGTAGTTCGCCTCAAGGCTCTTGATGACGACCTGGCGCTGCCCCTGGATCGCATCGACCATGAGCGCGCGCTGACCGCCGCCTTCCGATTCGACGAGAAGAGCGACTCCTTCGACAGGATTAGCCTGCGTGGCACGGAAGTTCAGGATGCGACCGACATCGACCAGCGGGCAGAAGCTGTTACGGATCGAGATCAGGCGATGGTTTGCACCAAAGGAATGAATCGCGGCGGCTTCCGGTTGCAGCGTCTCAACGATCGCCGTCAACGGGACAACCAGCGTCTGGCCGGCAACCGTGACGACCATGCCGTCGAGAACGGCAAGGGTCAGCGGCAGGCTCATCGTGAAGACGGAGCCCTGCCCTGGCTTCGAGGTGATGTTGATGCGGCCGCCGAGCGCCTGAATCGAGCGCTTGACGACGTCCATGCCGACGCCGCGACCGGAAATGTCGGAAATCTTGTCGGCGGTGGAGAAGCCCGGCAAGAAGATCAGGTTGTCGATTTCTTCGTCGGTCAGGTTGGCGTCAGCCGGGATCAGCTCGTTGGCGATGGCCTTCTGCTTGACCTTCTCGCGGTTGATGCCGGCGCCGTCATCGGCGAGCTCGATCAGGATGCGGCCGGAGCGGTGCTTCGCCGTCAGGCGAACCGTGCCTTCGACGTTCTTGCCGGCGGCGGCGCGCTTTTCGGGCGTTTCGATACCGTGGTCAACGGCGTTGCGGATCATGTGCGTCAGCGGCTCGGCCAGCTTGTCGATGACCGTCTTGTCGACTTCGGTGTTTTCACCTTCGGTGATCAGGCGAATCGTCTTGCCCGTCATGTCGGCGATTTCGCGAACGATGCGCGACATGCGCTGGAAGACCGGCTTTACCGGCTGGGCGCGGATCGCCATGACCGAATCCTGGATCTCGCGGGTGAGCTGCTGCAGCTCCTCGAGGCCCATGTTGATGGATGACGTTCCGGTCGTGTCGTTTTCGATGACGCTCTGCGAAAGCATCGCCTGGTTGATGACGAGCTCGCCGACGAGGTTGATCAGGCGATCGACGCGGTCGAGATCGACGCGGATGGTCTGACCAGCGCCGGCAGCGGCGTTGTTCTGGGCGGCGACAGCTGCACTTGCGGCAGCGGCGGCAGCCGATTCCTTCTTCTCGACACGAGCAGCGGCGGCGGCCATCTGCGTGACGTTGGAAGCAGTCTCGGCGGCAGTAACTGCAGCGGCCACGTCGGCCTTCGGCTGCTCGGCCGGTGCCTCGGTCGCGCCATCATCGAGGAACGACAGGTCGAAGGGCACTGGGATCATCGGCAGTTCTTCGGCGTCGGGGGCAGTCACCTTTTCCTCGCCTGCGGTGATCTGCAGGTCGCAATCCCACTCGGCAAATTCGAAGACCGTGCGGATCGCATCTTCGCCCTTGTCTGTCTTGAGCGTGATGTTCCAATAGAAGTAGGCAGCTTCCGCATCGAGCTCGTCGAGACCCGGCAGCGCATCCATGTTGCAGTAGACGCTCATCTCGCCGAGGCGGGAGAGATCGCGCAGCAGCAAGGTCGCGTCGTTGCCTTTGGAATAGAGGTCCGAACGCGGCTTGAAGGTGATTTCGTAAGTCGGCAGATCGGAGCCGACCTCTTCCTCGCCGCTGAAATCGTCGAAGGAGAAGGGGATCGGCTGGAAGCCGCTGTCATCGGTCGGCTTGGGGGCCGGAGTGGCGGCGACAGGCGCTGGCTTAGCCACCGGAGCTTCCACGCCAGCGGACGGGGTAGGCAGCTCGCCGTTGGCGAGCGCTTCCAGTTCCTTCACCAGACCGCGGCTGCGGCTTTCATCGACGCTGCCGCCGTCGCGGGCGGCATTGGTCAGGTCGGCCAGCACGTCAGCCGACTTCAACATGACCTTCAGGACATCCTGTGTCGGCTCAAGCTTGTTGGAACGAACGCAATCAAGTGTGGTCTCGAAGACATGCGCGAAAGCGACGAGATCATCCAGACCGAAGGCGCCAGCGCCACCCTTGATCGAATGGACGGCACGGAACACCGCATTGACGGTTTCCGGATCGCGATCGCCATCATTCATTTTCAGAAGACCGGATTCCAGTTCGGCGAGCTGCTCCTCGCACTCCTGGAAGAAGATCTCTTTGATTTCGTTCATATCCATAGGAGAAAATCCTGGGTTTAAGCGGTTACACGCTCAATGGCATCGATCAGCTTGGCAGGGTCGAAAGGCTTGACGATCCAGCCGGTGGCGCCGGCCTGGCGCGCGCGGTTCTTCTTTTCCGCATCGCTTTCGGTCGTCAGGACCAGGATCGGGATCGCACGATACTTGTCGTTGCGGCGAACGCCCTCGATAAAGCCGAAACCGTCAAGGCGCGGCATGTTGATGTCGGTGACGATGACATCAGGATTGGATTCTTCCAGAACCTCGAGGCCCTCGACGCCGTCTTCAGCCTGGATCGTCTCGAAGCCCGCATTGTTGAGGGTCACGAGAAGCATGTTCCTTATGGTCCGTGAATCATCCACGGTAAGCACTTTTTTCTTCATTGCCGGATCTCCTTGGCGAGCAGATGGATATCGACACCAATCAGCTGCATGGTTTTCTGAAATGCGTCCGAAACCTTGCTGAACGTGAAGGCGAGCTTGTCCTGGTCCCAGGTCTTGGCGGCTGCCATCAGGACCTGCGCGCTCAGGGCTCCGACGCGTTCGACCGCGGACGCGTCGATGGCCAGATCATTGCCGCGCAACGAGACGAGCTTGTCGCGAAGCATGGTTGCTTCGTTCAGATCAAGCACCGCTGACAGGTTCAGCGTTTTCCCAGTTTTCCTTGCCGCCATCAGCTCTTCCTTGTCTCCTGGTTACTGCTCAACGTATGTGAGCGGCGCTCATATACCGGTCCGTTAGTAAGCAATCCGCCCTCCGGCCGAGGCGACCGGCTGCACAAATCCGAAGTCCTCGTCGTCAGCCACGACATCGGCGGTCCGCCTGATGCCGATCGCCGGGGAGAACACCGGCGGGGGGCGCGCGGGCTCGGCGTTCTGCCGGGCAATACGAAACTCGCGGATCGTTTGGCCGAGTTCGACGATGACACTGTGCAGGTAGTCGGCGCCTTCGGCTGAACGCGATGCGGAAGCCGCGTTATCGGTCATCTGGGCGCCGAGGCCCTTCACGTCAGCTGTCACGACATCGAGGTTCGCAGCGTGTTCGCTGGCCTGATTAGCGACCATCGCGATCGCCGTGTTGATCTCACTGACCTGGCGAACGATGCTGCCAATCGAATCCTGCGTACGTCCAACCATCTGGACGCCGGCATCCACCTGCGACTTGGTGGTGCTCACTAGCGTCTTTATCTCGCGCGCCGCGTCCGCCGAGCGTTGCGCTAGCGCACGTACTTCCTGCGCGACCACGGCAAAACCACGTCCGGAATCGCCGGCGCGCGCGGCTTCGATGCCAGCATTCAGCGCCAGCAGATTGGTTTGGAAAGCAATCTCGTCGATTGCGCCGATGATTTGTCCGATCCGCTCGGCAGACTGTTCGATATCCGCCATCGCAGCAATCGCGCGCCCGACAACCTGGCCGCTTTCTTCGGCCGCGGCGCGGGTCGTGGCCGCCGCCTGCTCGGCAGCCCGGCTACCCGCGGCGCCGTGGCGAACGCTTTCCGACAGATCGGCAAGCGCAGCTGCAGAGGAGAGCAACTGCTGGGCATGAACGGACGCGTTTCCGGCGAATTGCTTCGACGCATCGCCAAGCGTCTGGACGGAGGTTCCGGCAACCGCCGTCTTTTCGGCGATCGCCTGAAATTCGGCCTGGACGGCATCGAGCGCACCGTTGAGCGCCTGCGCGATATCCCGATGGGCGCCGTCTTCCTCGATGGTCGCACGAACCGTGAGGTCGCGCGTGGCAAGGCCATTGATAACATCGGCGAATACGCGTGCGACGTCCGCCTTGTCACTGGCGCGCTGATCGGCAAGCGCACGCTGCTGGGTGGCCCGCAAGGCATTGAAACGCAAGGATACGGCAATCTCGACGTCCACCATCACGAGGCGAATGATCGCCGACATGAGGTCGGAGATTTCCTTGGCCCGACGACGGCTGCTCGGCAGGAAGGAGCGACCGGCCAACTCGGTTGCGAGGCCGCCGATGATATGCTCGAGAACAACGCCATGACCCGCGACATGCCAGCGCGGGTCGAGACCCATCTTGCTTTCGGAATCAGACAGAACCTTCACACGCTCGGCATAAAGGCTGTCAAAGCGCGCATCGGTCAGAACATCCCAGTGGGAGGCCTGCAGGTCGTGGAGGCGCTCGACCTGACGTTCGCTCTCGAAATTCCGCGCCGCGTCTGGAAACGATTGAAAACGCTGAAAAAGGTCACGCAGACCGGCGGTCAGATGCTGCTGAAGGTCGAGACGGTGGCGCCGGACCAAATCACAGTGTTCGGCGTCGAGACCGGCAAAGCGCAGCCTCTCACGCAAGCTGCCTGCCTGCGCTCCTCGAGCCTGATCTGATGGCATTTCCTGCCCCAACACCTGTCCCCAACCACATGCCGGGCGCTTGCCCGTCATTAAACTATTGCTCCGCGCAGCGTGCACGCTGCTGATTGGTGGCTTGCCTCGGCTGCAGCCGGCGGCGTGAAGCCTCCCGATCAGTCGATTCTGCTTCGGAGCTGCTTGATGAGATGGATTCCGGATCGACCGGTACGGCGGTGCGGCGTCATGCCTGGTGGGAACGAGTAAGTTTTCCCATTCCGACGTGTCATGCAATGTTTATGGTTAATTCCTTGCCTGAAGGTTAATGCGTATTTTATGAATGTCGACTTTCCAGCAGGCCCCAATAACCATCTATGAATTACTGGGCTTGCGTTGCGGCGCTGCTACAGTCCTAGGCAAGCTTTGTGGTATATGCCCAGAAATAACCGTGACATGACGTCAGAAGGATTGGGCAATGATTGTTTTCGGATTGGGGTCGTGCGTTCTTTCGATCGCTGTTCTCGCAGCCGTTGCGCTGCTTGACCGTATCGAAGCGACCCGCAGTCAGGTTGCCCTGCGCGTCCTTTAAAATTCCACAACCAGATTGTAACGAGTGGTCAAACGCACCGGCATGCCGGTGCGTTAATCTTTGGCTTTACTGCGGTAGTTGAGTTCAGCGGGAATTGCATTCATGTCTGCCAGACTTGGTCTCCTCATCGTTCTTGCCGTGACGCTCTGGCGAGTCATCACCCTCCATTTCGACACGACCGATCTGTTCGTCGACGAGGCGCAATACTGGTTCTGGTCGCAGAATCTCGATTTCGGCTACTACTCGAAGCCGCCGATGATCGCCTGGGTCATTCGAGCCATGACGGAGCTTGCAGGATCGACGTCGATCTACTGGATCAGGGTGAGCGGACCGCTGATCTACATGGCGACCGCGATCATGCTGATGAAGACGGCCAACCGCTTTGTCGGACCGAGGATTGAAGGGTGGACCGGCGCGACCTTCATCACCCTGCCCGGCGTTGCCCTGTCATCTGTGTTCTTCTCGACCGATGTCGTGCTTCTCTTTTTCCTGACGATGGCACTATGGGCCTATTTCGGCCTGACCGAGAAGCGTTCCGTCGGCCTCTCCATCCTCATGGGATTTGCCGTCGGCTGCGCCTTCCTCTCGAAATACGCGATCCTCTTTGTCGTTCCCGGCGGGTTGATCGCGCTCATTCTGCTTCCGAGCGCACGCATCGCCTGGCGCGATTTTTTCACAGCCGTCATCGTTGCGCTTGTCGTTGCTGCGCCAAATCTCTGGTGGAATCTTGCCCATGACGGAACAACGGTCCGTCACACCACCAACATCGCGCATTGGAGCAAGCTCGGCGTCAATGTGGCCGGCGGCCTGGAATTCTTCGCGGCGCAATTCGGCGTCGTCGGGCCGATCGTATTCTCCGCGATGCTCTGGGCCGTTGTCCGCGCACTCAAGGGCAAGAGCGAGCCTAGGGAAAAGCTGCTGATCTGGCTGTCTATCCCTGTCGTTGTGCTGATCACCTTCCAGGCGCTGGTGGCCAAGGCTTATGCCAACTGGGGCGTGACGGCCTATATCGCGGGAACGATCCTTGCCGTGTGGTTGCTTGACCGCCTCTGGCCCAAGGGCCTGCGCCTGTCGCTTGCCATAAATGGCACGGCGAGTTTTCTGTTTCCTCTTGCCGCGATCTTTGCGCACCAGCTGGTGCTGCCGAACGGCAGCGAGATCATGAAGCGCTATCTCGGCCGTAGCGCGATCAGCCGCGAGGCTGGCGAGCTGGCGCGGCAGTCCGGCACCTCGATCATTGTCAGCGACAGCCGCGATCTCCTGGCGGACATGTTCCACACGCTGAGGAACGATCCTGTCCGTATCTACGCGCAGCCGCCCGTCGACGCGCCTGACAACTATTACGAGCAGACCTTTGCGCTGCCGAGCGACGTTGCAGACGACGTGCTTTTTGTGACGACACACCCGGTCGAGTGCGCTCAAACGCCTGAGCTGGTCCGCAGCTGGCAGCCGACGGAAGGCTACTACCGCGGCAAGACTATCTTTTCCTACAGGATTTCGCCGGCCTGCCTGACCGGCAAATAGGACCTCACTTCGGGGTAGACGGGAGGCCAAGGCATGTTCCCGTCCCCTCCACCTCCACAAACACGACGCCCCCTCGCTCGAAGGCGAGACGCAACTGCGCCTCGGTTGCACGATGGATATCGTGATGCTTTCCTTCGTAGTCACGGATGGTGCTGCGCGACACGGCGGCCTGTTCCGCGAGGTCGAGCTGCGTCCAGCCAAGCAATCCGCGAGCGGCCCGGCACAATGCCGGGGTCAGAATTGTTTCCTTTGCGCCTTGACCCATAATGTCAAACCACCCATATTGGTTGATATAGGCCATATATGTCATGTTTTAAACGGGATTTCCAGTTCGGGAGAGAATGATGCCGCACGATACGCCTTTGATTTCGACAATCGTCGGAGGCCTCGTGCTTGCGTTCATTCTCGGCACGCTCGCCCACAGGCTCCGAATGCCGCCTCTGGTCGGCTATCTCGTCGCAGGCGTTCTCGCCGGCCCGCATACGCCGGGCTTTGTTGCCGACCAAAGCCTTGCGCCTGAACTGGCCGAGATCGGCGTCATCCTGCTGATGTTCGGCGTCGGACTGCACTTCTCCCTGAAAGACCTCCTCTCCGTTCGCGGCATTGCGGTACCCGGCGCCATCGTGCAGATTGGATTTGCCACGCTACTCGGCTGGGGACTGGGGGCGCTCATGGGATGGCCGACGGGAGGGAGCCTTGTCTTCGGACTCGCTCTTTCCGTCGCTTCGACAGTCGTCCTCTTGAAGGCACTGCAGGAGCGACGGCTGATCGATAGCGATCGCGGCAGGATCGCGGTCGGTTGGTTGATCGTCGAGGACCTCGCAATGGTCCTGGCGCTCGTTCTGATCCCGGCAGCCGCCAGCATCGGCGGTGGAGAGCATGCGACGGCAGAGCCGCTTTCAGCCGCGATCAGCCGGCTCCTCGGCCTCGACCTTGGCATGGGCGGCATCATCGTCATGACCCTGGTCAAGGTCGTGATATTCGTCGGGGTGATGCTGGTTTTCGGGGGCCGCCTCATTCCCTGGACGATGCACCGCATCGCGCACACTGGATCCCGCGAACTGTTCCGCCTCGGCGTGCTTGCGATCGCGCTCGGCGTTGCCTTCGGTGCCTCGAAGCTGTTTGGCGTGTCGCTGGCGCTCGGCGCCTTCTTTGCCGGCATGGTTCTGGCCGAGAGCGAACTCAGCCAGCGCGCCGCCCAGGAAAGCTTGCCGCTCCGCGATGCCTTCACGGTCCTCTTCTTCGTCTCGGTCGGCATGCTGTTCGATCCGAACATCCTGATCGATAAACCGCTGCCAGTGTTGGCCACCGTTCTCATTATCGTGGTCGGCAAGTCGATCGCCGCCTTCCTGATCGTACGACTGTTCCGCAAACCTGTCGGCACGGCGCTGACGATTTCGGCGAGCCTTGGGCAGATCGGCGAATTCTCCTTCATCCTGGCCGCACTCGGCGTCTCGCTCGGTCTGCTGCCCGAGGAGGGGCGCGACCTCATCCTTGCCGGCGCGCTGATCTCGATCATCCTCAACCCTCTGCTGTTCTACGCCTGCGATCGGTTGCGCCGCGTGCTGGAGCGGACAAAGCGCGAAGAGCCGATAGCGACGAATGTGCCAGAGCCGGCTAAAGAGCCCGAGCCAGAGGAAGAGGAGAACAGGCAGCCGACGGCGCTTCGCGGGCATGCAATCATTGTCGGTTACGGCCGTGTCGGCAGCATCGTCGGTCAAAACCTCAAATCATCGGGCACGCCCTTCCTTGTCATCGAGGACTCGAGCAACCGCATCGGCGAACTGCGGGATCAGGGGATCGAAGCGATCAGCGGCAATGCCGCCTCGCGCGAGCTGCTCGACCTCGCAAACATCGCCGGCGCCCGCAGTCTCGTCATCGCCATCCCCAACGCATTCGAGGCGTGCAGGGTTGCCGACCAAGGGCGCACCATCAACCCTTCGCTCCTGATCGTCGCCCGCGCGCATTCCGACGCCGAAGTGGATGAATTGCTGGAGTACGGTGCAGACACTGTTATCATGGGCGAACGCGAAATCGCCATGGGCATGGTTGACCGGCTCGCCCAAGTGCATCATGACAGTGTGCGCTATGAAGATGAGGCCGACACTGCTACAATTGCAGTCGAGGACACGCCTTCTCCCGATAAAGAATGAGAGACTTTTGCGCCGTTGAGCCGGTACGAGGTTGAAAATCCAGATGATCACGAGATGAGGCTCGACGCACGCCGCATGGGCAGTCGTGTTGCGATCTCGCTGGTCATTGCCGTCTTCGCCTATCTTGGCCTTCTGTTCGGCGGCAATCTGGTCATCGTCCCCAGCCGCGGTGCGAACTCGGTCTCCTCGTCCGCCAAGGACGGCCAGCCGCTGCAGCTGAGCGCTCGCGATACCGTACGCGGCATTTTGACCGCCGAGCGCAAGGCGGCTCCCAAACATGTCCCTTACGACCCCGGCGCAGCAGCCATTGGCGCGACGCCTGATATCGAGCTCCGCCTTGGCGGTGAGCAGCCCCTCGCAACCTTCCATCCCGCGCTTCGCGCCGCCGATGCGAGGGCTTACGACTCGCACGGCCCGCCTGCGGCCTCGGCATGAATGCGCGCCGGTCCGGCGCTTTCCATTGCTTTTAAGACACGCCGCCAGCGCGAGGAGCGCAGGCTCAAGCGTTATCAAGGATAAACAACAACATGCGTAATTCACCATGGCTGGTGTTCACCTATACGGTGATCATTCTCCTCGGCATTCTGATCGCTCTGCCGAACGCACTGCCGCAATCCACCCTCGCGCGTCTGCCCTCGTGGCTGCCGCATAACCAGGTTTCGCTCGGTCTCGACCTTCGCGGGGGCTCGCACCTCGTTCTCGAAGTTGACGAAGCGGACCTGACCCGCGAGCGCCTGCAGTCGCTCCTGCAGGATGCCCGCCGCGTCCTTCGCGAGAAGAACATCCAGACGAAATCAGTCGTTCGCAATCAGAACCAGATCGTCGTGACCCTGACGGATACGGCACAGACGGACGATGCGGTCACACAGCTGAAGACGCTCGGCAATGCGATTGCCACCGGCCTCAGCGCCGGCCAGTCCGATCTCTCGGTTACGACCAGCGGCAGCAATATCCTCGTCGCCTTCTCGCCGGCCGGCATTGCAGCCAATGTCGATTCCGCGGTCCAGCAGAGCCTTGAAGTCATTCGCCAGCGCGTCGACCAGGTCGGCGTCGCCGAACCGACGATCCAGCGCATCGGCGGAAACCGCGTGCTCGTGCAGCTCCCGGGCGCACAGGACCCGTCTCGCCTTCGCCAGCTTCTCGGCTCGACCGCGAAGATGTCCTTCCACATGCTTTCTCCGAACAACGCTCCGGGACCGGGCGTGACGATGCTGAAGGATGAGCAGGGCAACAGCTTTGCAGTTCTCGACCGCGTCGAGATTTCGGGTGACCGTCTTTCGGATGCGCGCGTCAGCTTCGATCCGAATACGCATGAGCCCGTCGTCAGCTTCCGCTTCGACAGCGCCGGCGCAACCCGATTCGCCGACATCACCCGTCAGAACGTCGGCAATCCGTTCGCCATCGTTCTCGACGACAAGGTGCTGAGCGCACCTGTCATCCGCGAACCGATCACCGGCGGCTCCGGCCAGATTTCGGGCAACTTCTCGGCTGACAGCGCAACAACGCTCGCCGCCATGCTGCGCGCCGGCGCCCTGCCTGCCAAGCTGACCGTCATCGAAGAACGCACCGTCGGTGCCGACCTCGGCGCGGACGCTATCCGCATGGGTATCTATTCGGGTCTCGTCGGCTTCGCGCTTGTCGCAGCCTTCATTTTCATCCTGTATGGCACGTGGGGCTTCCTCGCGAACTTCGCGCTGCTCATCCACACGATCCTGACCTTCTCGGCCCTGACGCTTGTCGGAGCAACGCTGACGCTGCCAGGTATCGCGGGTGTCGTCCTCGGTATCGGTCTTGCGGTCGACGCGAACGTTCTCATCAACGAGCGCATCCGCGAAGAGACGCGCAAGGGCAAGAGCGCGTTCGCTGCCATCGATACCGGCTTCCGCCGCGCTTATTCGACGATTATCGACGGCAACATGACGGCGCTGATCGCAGCGGCCATCCTGTTCTGGTTCGGCACCGGCCCGGTCCGCGGCTTCGCTGTGACCATGGCGCTTGGCCTGATCATCTCGATGTTCACGTCTGTCGCCTTTGTTCGCGTCACGATGATCGAGATCACACGCCGTCGTAAGCTGAAGGTCCTGAACATCAAGCCGATGATCCCGATGATGTTCAACCCTTACGGCCGCCATATCCAGTTCATGAAGGCTCGCTTCTTCGGCGTGACGGTCTCGGCGCTTCTGTCGATCGCCTCGGTCGTCCTCTTCATCCATCCGGGTCTCAACTACGGCGTCGACTTCCGCGGCGGGATCCAGATGTCGGTCAAGACGCAGGAGGCCGCCGATCTCGGCCGCTTCCGCGAAGGCTTGAACAGCCTTGGCCTCGGCGAAGTCTCCCTCCAGACCTACGGCGACAACAACACCATGGCGGTGCGTGCGCAGCGTCAGGAAGGTGGGGAAGAAGCCCAGACGGCAGCCGTTGAAAAGCTGAAGGCCGAGATCGTCAAGATCGACCCGTCGGCAACCGTTACCGGCACCGATGTCATCGGTCCGAAGGTCAGCGGCGAGCTCGCCTGGGCCGGCATTCTGTCGGTCGTCATCGCAAGCTTGGCGATGCTTTTCTACATCTGGTATCGCTTCGAATGGCCATTCGCTGTCGGCGCTATCGTCACGCTTATCCTCGACGTGACAAAGGCGATCGGTTTCTTCGCGCTGACCGGCCTCGACTTCAACCTGACAGCCATCGCAGCCATCCTGACGCTCGTCGGCTATTCGGTGAACGACAAGGTCGTGGTCTATGACCGCATGCGTGAAAACATGCGCCTCTACAAGTCGATGCCGCTGCGCGAGATCATCGACCGGTCGATCAACGAGACGCTCGCACGAAGCCTCTACACCAACGCGACGGCGTTTCTTGCCTTGCTGCCGATGGCGATCTGGGGCGGCAGCGCGGTCTCAAGCTTCGCGATCCCGATGGTCTTCGGCATTCTCGTTGCCGGCGCGTCGTCGGTCTTCATCGCAGCACCGATCCTGCTCTTCCTCGGCGACTGGCGTCGTCGCCACGGCAAGGCCATTGCTGCGGCCGAGCCCGAAGCAGAAATCATCCCTCCGGAAGAGGGCCAGCCGCGCAAGACCGCCGGCTGAGTGCTAGTGAGATGAAACGAAATGAGGGCGCCGGTTGCGGAACCGGCGCCCTCTTTCTATTCTCGCCCGACTGGGAGGTTCTGCAGCATGTCGTCCGAGCAACCGATTGAATCGACTGAAAACGAGGAGCGCATTCGGCGCTTCCTGGCAATCGCCTCGCACGATCTGCAATCGCCGCCGCGAGACATCGCGATGTACGCGGAAATCCTGCTCGACGACTTGGCCGGCAAGCTTGACGGCGACCAGTTGAAGAGCCGGGCCTGGTACCGACCCCACCTATCAGGACAAGATCTTCGACGCCTTCTGGAAGCTGCCGCAGGCAGGGCGACCCGCCGGCGCGGGGCTTGGCCTCACGGCCGCGCGAGCAAAACCTGCGCGCGCTCGATGGCAGCATCCACCTGCATGCTCAAGCCGCCGACCCTTCAGCAATTCCGCGAAGTGTTGGACGGACTGGACAGTTTGAATTTGCAGGCGCGTGGAGATAGCTTAGTTCTTTATGCGGAACCTTCGAGGCAAACCCCAATTATAACGGCATGACGTTTATACTTGCACTAATGCTGGCGATGGCGACGCCTCCCAATCCATCCGGACTGTATTCAATGGTATCTGGCATCCATCACGTGACCCTCCTGACCCGAAAGGTGCAGGCAAACGTGGATTTCTACGCGGGTTTTCTCGGCATGCGGCTGGTCAAGCAGACCGCCGGATTCGAAGACGCCACGCAGCTTCATCTCTTCTACGGGGACGGCGTTGGCAGCCCCGGCTCGTTGGTGACCTTCCTTGTATGGGAAGACGGTTCACCCGGCCGCGTCGGCCACAGCCAGATCGGTGAGCTGTCGCTTGCGATCGATCCATCGAGCATCGGCTATTGGCTCACCCGCTGCATGAGTTTCGGACTTCGCTCTGAAGGCCCGGCCGATGAGTTTGGCGAACCTGTGCTGCGGCTGAAGGACCCCGACAATATCATCGTCAAGCTCGCCGGCGCCCGTGATCTGAAGTCGCCCGCTACCTGGGACGGCGCGGGCGTTCCGGTCGAACACGCCATTCAGCGGGTACGCGGCGTCACCATGCTCACCGAGAAACCGGCCGAAAGCCGTGACTTCGCGGAGCGTCATTTCGGCTACCGCTTCCAGGAAACGCGCGGCAATATCGACCGGCTTGTCTCGGAATCGGGCGATATTGTCGACATCAGGAATGCCCAGGGATTTTGGTCCGGCGCGCCCGGTACCGGGACGGCCGATCACGTCGCCTTCCGCGCCGTAGACGAGAAGCAACTTCACAAGGTGCACGATGCCCTGAAGGAAAGCGGCGCGTCGGCGACGAACCTGCACGATCGCAAGTATTTCGAATCGCTCTATGCCCGCGAGCCAGGCGGCACACTGATCGAATTGGCGACAGACAAGCCCGGCATGATGGTGGACGAGCCGCGGGCCACGCTCGGCACCAAGCTTTTCGTTCCCAAGGACCCAATCACCGATCTCAAGGATCTGAAGGTCGTACTGCCGCAATTTTCGATGCCCGGCGAGCCCCGCATCAACTACCGCGACCTGCCCTTCGTGCACCGCTTTTATACGCCGCCGGATCCTGACGGCAGCGTCTTCGTGCTGTTGCACGGCTCAGGCGGCAACGAAACGACGTTGATGCCCCTGCTGCACGAGGCTGCCCCGCGTGCCACGCTGCTTGGCGTGCGCGGACGGGCGACGGAGGAAGGCATTCCGCGCTGGTACAAGCGCATCACGCCGTTCTCCTTCGACCAGGACGATATCAAGAACGAAGCCGAGGCCTTTGCCGCCTTCATCGAGGGAGCCGTATCGTCCTACGGCCTGGATCCGAAGAAGATCGTCTATGTCGGCTATTCCAACGGCGCGAACCTGCTCAACTCGCTCCTCTATCTGCATCCGAATTTGGTGCACAAAGCTGTGCTGTTGCGCTCCATGCCGGTCCTGAAGGATTATCCGCACGCCGATCTCAAAGGCACGGATCTCTTGGTCATCAGCGGCAAGACGGATGCTTACGGCAAATATGCCAGCGACCTCGAAACCCGGCTGAAACAATCGGGAGCGACCGTCGACTCTGATGTCATCGCCGGCGGACACGATCTCGGCGACGCTGATGTTTCGATCATCCAGAAATGGCTGGCACAGCAGATCAACTAGCTCGGAAGGGCTTTTTCGCAGGGGCGGCACCGGCCCTGCGTTCCCCTGCATTCATGCACCGACGCGCGCGGACACGCCTGCAATTCCGTCCTTTTGCGGCGTTCGGAAGCAACGTTTCAAAGCAAAGACAAACAAGCCTTCACAAACTCGCGCTTGACGATAGCGAACAAAGGTCTGCTGTTCCCGACGGTTGTACCTTTCTGCTTCGTGCTAAACGTCAACAATGAACGCCACTGCGCAAAGGCCCTCGGTTATTTGTTATTCATGAAGACGTGCCCGTCTCTTTTCCAGAAATTGAAAGCAATGCCATGACTGTTTGCAACACTTATACGGTGTAAATATATTTCGACGCTGCTGTATTTTTTTATACAATATACGTCGACATCTTTACATATCTTTTCTCAATTTGATCATACTATATATTTTTGAAACTAGAATTATGAATTTCTACGAATTATTTCCACTTACATTATCCCCAGAATTCAGCATTTATCTTTTAAATCTATATTTAGATTGTCTTAAGCGATACAGAAGGCAAGAAATTACCACATTCGTCTGCGAACTGCTCCAACTGTTCTATTTTGCTGCAGCGCAAAATGCTCCTTGCCGAAGCGGGGTCCCAGCCCTATCCTCGCCTCGACATCGATCGCAGAAGGGGAATTTGCATGCCTCCTCGGCCCGTGGACATCAGCCTGATCATCTCGTCGAGAAATCGGGCCTATGGACTAACGAACTGCCTGGATGCCGTTTCTATTGCCGCCCGCCAGGCAGACTATCTGAGACTTGAACTGGTCTTCGTGGACAATGGCTCCACGGACGAGACGTCGGACGTCGTCCGCCAATGGGCGTCGACCGCGCCGATCAAGACCAACTTGATCTATGAAGCGAAACCCGGCCTCGCCGTCGCCCGCAACACGGGCCTCAACGCCGCGAGAGGCCGTGTCCTCGCCTTTACCGACGACGACTGCGAGATTTTCCCCGACTATTTCAGCACGCTCGCAGCGCTTTTCAGCTCGGATACCGAGATGGTCATGCGCGGCGGGCGGATCGAGCTCGGCGACACACGCGACCTGCCGGTCACGATCAAGCCCGAGATGGAACCTGCGGTATTGAGCAGCGAGCTGCATGCCGGCGGCTTCATTCATGGCGCGAACATGGCGTTTCCCCATGGGCTGGTCGAGAAGATCGGCTTTTTCGATACTCGCTTCGGGGCGGGCTCCCCTTTCCGCTCCGGTGAGGACACCGACTACGTGCACCGCGCCTTCAATGCCGGCGTGCGTGTCGAATATCTGCCGGATTTTGCCGTCAAACACTTCCATGGACGGCGTGAACTCGCGGATATCAAGCGTCTCCAGACCGGCTACGCCTTCGGCAACGGAGCGCTGTACGCCAAATATCTCTTCGATCGCCGCTCGAACATGCGCGGCATGCTGCGCTGGGAAATCCGCCAGGCGCTCATGGAGGCCATCGGGCGCCGAAAACTCAACGAGGAACTTGGCCTGACCTACCGCAGCCAGCTTCGTGACAACCTGACCGGCATGCTCGCCTACTGGCGAGGGCCGAAGGCAAAGCAGCCCGCCTGAGGTTTCGCTTCGCCGCCAACAGAATCAACGCGCGACTCTTCGCGAGCCAAATTCGATTGGATAATGCATGGCCGATACGGCAATTGCGCACGCCGAGCTTAAGAAGAAAACCGCACTTTCCGTCCTCTGGTCGGTCATTCGCGTGGCCTGGAGCACAATCGCGACCTTCGTGATCTTCGTCATCCTCGCACGCATTCTCGGGCCCGGCGACTTCGGTACCTTCGCGCTTGCGAGCCTCTTCGTGGAAATCGGCCGCGTGCTTGCCTATGCAGGCCTCGGCGATGCGGTCACGCGCCAGCTTGATCTCGACGAGGAGCTTGCCGATACCGCCTTCTGGGCGACGATCGCCTTCAGCGCCATCGTTGCCTCGCTGGTGTTCTTCTTCGCGCCCTACTACGGCGATCTGGTGCGCGATCCATCGGTTTCAGGCATTCTGCGCTGGCTGGCACCACTGCTTCCGATTTCGTCGCTGGCCGTCATCCACAATGCGCGCCTTGCCCGTGAATTCGGCCACAAGAGCCTCGCCGGGCAGGCAATCGCCGCCAGCCTGCTCTCAGGCATCACCGCCGTCGTCTGCGCCTTTCTCGGCTGGGGCGTCTGGGCGCTCGTTGCGCAGACCGCGGTCAACGCCGCCGTGACCGTGCTCCTCGGCTGGTTCTACTATCCCTGGATGCCGAAGTTTCGCTTCAATGTCCCGATGTTCCGGTCCGTTTTCCTCTTCAGCATCAGCCTTGTCGTGACCCAGCTGATGTGGATGCTGCTCGCCCGCGTGCAGGATATCTTCATTTCGCGCTGGTTCGGCCCGGTCGAAGTCGGCCGCTATCGCATTGCCTGGCGGCTGATCGAGCTGATCGGCCAAGCGGTGCTGGCCCCGATCGGCAGCGTATCGCTCGTCACGCTGTCGCGCCTGCAGAACGACCACACGGCCTTCCGCAACGCCTACAACAAGATCGTCGGTGCAGCCGCGCTCGGAACCATCCCGCTGCTGCTCGGCTTCGGCGCCCTGTCGAACGACATGATCGCGCTGCTCTTCGGCAACAAGTGGGGCAATGCCGGCGATATCGCCACCGTCCTCGTGCTGATGGCGGTTCCCTTCGTCACGAACTTCTTTGCCTCGTCGGCGCTCTCGGCTGTCAACCGGGCGGAATCGATCCTCTCCGTCGCCGCCCTGCAGCTCGTGACGACGCTGATCCTCACCTGGCTGCTCGTCCCCTACGGCGTTGTCGCCGTTGCTGCGGGCTATACGCTGCGTGCCTGGCTGACGATGCCCTATCAGCAATATGTGCTTCAGCGATACGCGCATATCGACGCCAAAAGCACGCTGAAGGCCGTCGCCCTACCCTTCTGCGGCGCGACACTGATGGCCGTCTGCGTGTGGTTCGCGCATCCGGTCATCGTAGAGCACATTCAGAACCGCTGGCTCGCGCTTGGCCTTAGCATCGGCCTGGGCGGACTGATTTACCTGGCGTTCCTGCCGATCTTCGGCCGCTCGGTCATCCGCCCTTACATCGCGCTTGCCATGTCCCTCAACCCATTCCGCAAACAGGCCGAAGCCTAGCCGCTTGCATGGACCCGAGTGTCCGTAAACAAGGAGCATTTCATGGAATCCAATATTACGATCATCAACCGCCTGCAGGGCGTGATCGCCAATTGCCTTTCCGACCTCTTTGATCCGTCCGAGCGTTATGCGCTTCTCGACTTCCCGAACCACTACAATATCGGCGACAGCGCCATCTGGCTCGGCGAGCTTGCCTATTTCGACAAGAAACGTACGCGCCCGACCTACGTGACCGAGATCCCGACCTATGATGAAGACCGGATGCTCGGCGCGATCAGCAGCGGTCGCATTTTCCTGCACGGCGGCGGCAATTTCGGTGACATCTGGGCCGGCTACCGCCAGTTCCGCGAAGGCCTGCTCGACAAGCACAAGGGCCGCCCGATCGTCCAGATGCCGCAGACGATCCATTTCAAGGAGCAGGCAAATGTCGACAGCACCGCGCGTGCGATCGAGCGCCACGGTCAGTTCACGCTTCTCGTTCGCGACCAGCGAAGCCTGGAATTTGCCCAGCGCTGGTTCCAGTGCGAAACGCGGCTTTGCCCGGACATGGCCTTCTGCATCGGTCCGGTCACTCGACCGACGCCGCAGCACGAGCTGCTGCTCAATCTGCGTGAGGACCAGGAAGTCGGCACCGCACAGGACCTGACGGCAGCAACCTTGCGTCCGGGTACCGTGAAATCGGACTGGCCCGACGAGCCTGCCGATTTCCAGCGCCAGACGAAGCACGCCGCGATCCTGAAGGGCCTTCTGACCGGCCGTATCGGTGGCCGCGCGCGGATGACGGAGCTTGCCTATCGCGAACGGGCGCAGCAGCGTTTCGACCGTGGCGTCGCCCTGCTGAGCTCGGCGCGCCAGGTCATCACCGATCGCATGCACGGGCATATCATGTGCGTGCTCTTGGGCGCCGATCACTGTGTTCTCGACAACAGCTACGGCAAGACGAGCAGCTTCATCGAGGCCTGGGGCACCTGCAACAGCGACAAGGCGGAGCTTGCCTCAACGGTCGACGAGGCGCTCGCCATCCTCGATGCGCGTCGCGTCGCCGCTGCGGCCGCCGCCTGATTTGAGATCAGCCTCGCCGGGCAACCAGAATCCCGGCGAGCACCACTGCCCCGCCGACCGCCTGCATCGGGCCGATCGGTTCGCTGAGCAGAACCCAGGCGAGGATTGCCGCCACGACCGGCTGCAGCAGCAGCGTCAGTGAGGAGAAGGCGGCCGGCAGATAGGCGAGCGAATAGGCAATCGCCACCTGCCCGCCCGCGTGGCTGACGAAGGCAAGACCGAAGACGATCGCCCAGCCATAGGCCGTCGGCGGTAGCATGTGGCCTTCGTAGAAGAAGCCGATCGGGAAGATGCAGACAGCAGCCGACGCCGTGCTCCAGAGCATGATGCGGACCGTATCGAACCGGCTGCGCAGCTTGCCGATTGCCAGGATGTAGCCGGCATAGAACACGGCTGCGATGACCGCGACGCCATCGCCGCTGAGGTCGCCATTGCCAAGCGCCGCAGGACCGCCCTTCAGGACAACCACGCCAGCAAGCGCCAATACCAGCCCGAGAACGAAGACGCGGGTAACGACTGCGCCGAAAAACAGAAGCCCGATCACCGTGACAAAGACGGGAGCCAGATTGGCAAGCAGCGTCGCATTGGCCACCGACGTCATGGTGATGGAGAGGTGCCAGGCCGCGAGATCCATGGCGAGCAGGACACCCGGCACGACCAGCAGGGCATAGTCGGATAGCTTTTCAGGCTTCGAGCCCGCATCCTTGCCCTTCGCAAGCGAGAATATGAAGATCGGGATCAGCGCCAGGGCGACGCGCCAGAAGGCCGTCGCCATCGGCCCGACTTCCGACAGCCGCACGAAGATCGGCGAGCCGCCGATCGCCGCGCCGCCGAGGATCAGGGCGGCGAGGGGAAAACGGTTGGATGCGGGGGTTTCTGCGACGGTGGAAGCGGCCTGCGACATTAGCTCTCGATGCGTTCTGACCGCCTGACGACCGGCGGCGAGCAACGGACCTATCAGAAGCGATGGTGTCGTGATAGCCGAGGAGCGACAGGGGCAGGCAAAAATCTCATTGCCCGCCGATGCGAATTTGCAGCACCGAGCCTATCAGCCGGAAATGACGGCCGAGAATTCAGGCGCCCCGCGAATTGTGTTGCTGACCGTGCAGATTTCTTCCGCCGCATGGGCGATCTTCAGGCGCGTCTCTTCATCGAGGTCGCCCTTGATCGAGAAGGCGATGTTGAATGTCTGGACACGCGACGGGCCTTCGCTTGCCTTCTCGCCAGTAACGTCGGCCGTGATCTCCGTGATCCGGTCGAGCATGCCCATCTGGCTTGCGGCAATGCGCGCGCTCAGGACCAGGCAGGCTGACAGCGACGCATAGAGGAGGTCGAGCGGATTGAAGCCAGGTTGCGAGGCGCCGGTGACGATATCGAGCTCACCCTTGGTGGCCGAGGTGACATGTGGAAAGCCGGTGCGACCAAGAACGGCGGTTGCTCCAACGGGACGGGGACGAGCCTTGAGATCGGCGGCCATGAGAAAATCCTTTGGTGATGACAGCCTGTGCTAGATAAGGATTTTGATTGCCCGCGGCAATGCGCTTCAGCTCTGGCGAAGGGGCGGAAACAGACCACTCGGGTGATTCGGTCGACTCCAATCCGTCCGCTCGTCAACCTCAGTTTCCCATCCCGATTTCTAAGGATAGCCCCAGGTCAGCTTCAAAGTGCAATATAAGCTTGCACTAAAACAGAAACGACTCAATGGAGTTATCCATGCGAACACTTGCGGCTGTTCCTGATGCACCCAGCGTCGTCCTCGATGCCGAACCCTTCGGCTATGTCAGAAAAGTCTACCTCGACGACGAAGCCTGCTGGGGCCTGTTCGATTCCGATGGCGATGTGATCTTCGTCGGCGATGCTGCCGGCGATTGCCACGAATACGCGGCGAAGGAACAGATCCGCATTCAGATCGTCCATTGAAACTCTAGGCAACGGGCTCGTTAAAGCGACATCGATGTCCGGCGACGAGATGCGCTGGGCGGAGTGCCAGGCAGGGCGGCTACCCTGCCAGACGCTGCATTGGACAGATCAGCGATATGACGGCGCCGGCGGTGTGAGTACCACCTTTTCGCTGGAGAAGATGATGAAAGCGAACAGCAACACGCCGACGAAGGTGATGACCGACGCGAGAGCGACGATCGGCTCCATGGCCGTATTGCCCTGAAGCATGAGATAGAGCGCCGGCACCATGAGCGCGATGCCTGCCGTGTAGACGTAATACTGGATCATCGCGAGACGCTTCTCGGCCTTCTGAGGATTGAGGGCGTGGTAGCCGCCAAAGATCGCCATCGTCACCCAACCCAAGAGATTACAGTGCGCATGGGCGCCGATCACGCTGTGATCCTGCGAGATCGCCATGTTCAGCCCCATGAGGATGCCGATAATCAGAAATATGACTGCCGTCCTGAAGTATAGCTGCGATATGCGTGGCATAGAGTATCCCCCTCCGTTTGCGCTGACAGTATTATCATTCAGCAATAGAATTGAGAACGGCGGCCGTCCGAGATTTAACCTTCTGAGGACCATTTTGTTACCGTTGCGGGAGACCGCTACGCGCCGCAACACTCCCCGCCCATCGCATCGGCATTTCACCCCTGTAGATTGGCAAATTCTTAAGCATTTCCTTAAACACATTTCGACTATTCTGCCTCGTCGGCACATTCGTGGAGAGCGAGATGAGAGACATTTACAAACCCTTCGTCGCCACTGATGACCCCGACCGGGACATCCGCTGCCAGGACGCGCTGCAGTTCGCCTTCCGCGATCTCGTCGCGGCATCGGTCGATGCGGGCTGGAGCGAGCACGAAGCGCTCGAGGCGATCGCTACGCTTGCGGACGACGGCCTCCGGCGGATCGGCGCCAATGATGACGCCCAGACGCTGCTCGATGTGCTGCGAAGGATGGCTTAGTCGAAGCAGGCAAGGCGCCCTTCGCGATGTGGGCGTTTGCGGCCTGTGCGGAAGAAACGGCTAGCATAAGTCGAAAGCTGCCCCCTCGCGCCAGCAAGAATCCTTCCCCTATTTGAACCAACCGCGAGGACTATCTTGAACATTGGGTGTCGGAATCTCGTTTAGCCGGTCGTCTTCAAGACAGACACGCTATGGAGAACAACAATGGCCATCACCATTACCGCCTTTGAACGGTCGCCCGATCGTGGCAGGGGTTTGGCGCGCGACATGCGCGTTCGCTGGGCGCTCGAAGAAGTGAACCAGCCTTACGACGTTCGTCTTCTTTCGTTCAAAGCGATGAAGGAACCCGCGCATCTCGCGGTCCAACCTTTCGGGCAGATTCCCACCTATGAGGAGGGCGATCTCGCCCTGTTTGAGTCGGGGGCGATCGTGCTGCATATCGCGGAGCGCCATGTGGGCCTGCTGCCTGAGGATACAAATGCCCGGGCACGCGCGATCGCATGGATGTTTGCCGCACTGAACACGGTAGAGCCGCCGATCGTCGATAGAGAAGTTGCCAGGTTCCTGGAGGGCGACCAGCCCTGGTACGAGCAGCGCCTGCCCATGATTGACAAACGCATTCGCAAGCGACTGAGCGAACTTTCCGATCGGCTTGGCGATGCCGACTGGCTCGACGGGAACTTCAGTGCCGCCGACATCCTCATGGTGACGGTACTGCGCAGATTGGAAGGATTGGGCATGCTGGACGAATACCCGAACCTTTTCGCCTATGTCGCCCGCGGCAAAGCGCGGCCGGCCTTCAAGCGTGCCTTCGATGCCCAGTTGGCTGTCTTCACCGCCACATCGGCTGACTGAGAAAGATCTGCTTTGGGCCGTGCCTGCCACCACGCCTCAGCACGTGAGCCGGGCGACGGTAACGGCGAAGGTTGATGACCTGCCTCAGTTGGCGGCCAGCAAGCCATCGGCGGTGAGCGTTCGCTATCAGGCTGGGTCAGCGACGACGGGCCTCGGCGACGACTGACATGTCAATCTCGGTTTCAGCGATCCAGGAGCGGTCAACGGCAATATCGACATGGGTCCGGGCTGGGACACGTTCTACATAGAGGGCGGGCAGATCACGTGTCCCGTCAATATGGGCGACGGTGACGACTGGGCCGCAGTCACGGGAGGCACCCCTGTCGTCGAATTTCGCGGCAGGAGCCGGTGCGGACCAACTCATTTGGGCCGGCGGCAAACGAGTTCCGGCCACGCAATGCCATCGCAAGATACCGATTGGCACCGGACGTCCTTCAGCACGGTGGCGATCGTCTCAATCACGTCGTCATCAGTGAAGGTCAAGGCTGAGTTGCTGGCCTTTGATTACAGGCAGAGGGCGGCCGATATCGATATGGCCGAAAACGCGTTTGCGGCGCTCGGCATCGCGCTCCCGCTCCGCCCGGCTTGCGGCGACGGCAGCAAGGGCATTCGCGATAACCTGTTCAGTATGGGTCATGAGAACCTCCATAGGAATGTTCCTATTTTGTTCTCATTTTGCGACAGCGTCAAGGGGCGTATTCACGCCGTGCAAGGTACCGCTCCACTGGCGCCACACAAAGCCAATTTCGCCGTCAACTGTTCGTTCGCATGCGCCAGATGGCGGTGATAGATTGTTTCTCGACACGAGTTCACCCACCGCAGGGAGAAACCCATGCGCAGACTTCGGATGCTTATGCTGATAGGGCTCGCCGCGTTTGCTTCGGCCTGCACAACAACTCCGCAAAGTTCAAATCGCGGAGATTTTCAGTATCAACCGCGGTATTCCGTGAATCCCGCCTGTGCACATGGCTTCAGACCGACAAACGCGTTGTCGTGCGGTTACTGACCGGGCTGGGCCAACTGAGGGCGAACGAGGCGCTCAAGCGTCCTGCGGGTAAAGCCGCCTTCGCGGCCTGCGTGGCTGCGCCAAAAAGGTTTCACGTGCGGGTTGGTGCATCGGCGCGATACGTGGAACTAAGAGGCGATCTTTGAAGAAACGAGCAGTTTGTCCTTCCCGAGAGAGGGGTGACAGTTCATACCGGAGACATGGGTTACACTTTTGGCCTTTGCGAGGAGAGCGAAGGTGCCTTGGCAGGAGTGCAACCGCATCAACGAACTGCGGAATGAAAAGGAGGCCAAACCCGGTACACTGGGAATGCTAATTACGAAATACCGCGAAAGCGTCAGGTTCCGCGCCGAGCTGGCTCCTCGAACGCGCGCCGACTATCAGAAATGTTTCGACTATCTTCAGGCGATTGACGACACGCCACTGGACCGGTTCAGGCCTCCATTTATAGCAAAGATCCGGGACAAGGCCTTGGAGAAACGCAAGTTTCGCTTTGCTAATTACGTACGCTCCGTCCTTTCAGTGATCTTCGACTGGGGAATTGAGTATGGCTTCACAAAGGACAATCCTGCGGCCAAGGTAAAGCCCGCCCGACGCCCCAAGGCCCTTCCCGACGCTAACCGACCATGGACCGACGCTGAGCGTGAAACCGTTCTCGCAGCGCTGCCACCTCACATGCTGCTGCCGGTCGCCCTCATGATGTTTTATGCGCTCGATCCGCAGGACGCGCTGGAACTGCCGAGGATGGCCATTACGCAAGCCGGGCTCGATACACGCCGCAACAAGACTGGCCAGCCAATCTACCTGCCTCTCTTCGAGCCTGTCGCTGAGGCGATTGTGCGTGCACCGAAGCATGATGCCTTGACGCTGTGTGCCAATAGCAGAGGCCAACCCTGGACCTACAATGGGTTCAGCACGAACTGGAGCAGACTTAAAGGAAAGCTGGAGGCGGAAGGTTTGATCCAGCCCGGGCTAACGTTGAAGGGTCTTCGGCACACAGTTGCAACCATTCTCGCGGAGATGGGCAAGGACCATGGAACAATCGCCCTGGTGCTCGGCCACGCCACGGAAGCAATGGCGAAGCACTATTCCCGGCGTGCCAACATGACGAAGCGCACGAAATCCGCCGTCGCCGATTTTGAGGCCGAACTGAACAAACGAAAAACGAAAGTTGTCAAATCCGGAGTCTGAAAGTGTCAAACTCAAATAAGCAAAAGGTGAGAAAACATGAAAAACACTAGGTGGAACAATGGCTTAAAATGGTGCCCAGAGCCGGAATCGAACCAGCGACACGCGGATTTTCAATCCGCTGCTCTACCAACTGAGCTATCTGGGCTAACCCGCTTCGCAGACATTCTTTCCTGGGAAAGAACCGAGGGGCCTTGGTTCGCCCCGGAAGCGAGCGGGGTTATAGCATCTTGTCCGGACATGGCAAGCGCCAAATGACAGTTTTTTGAGAAGCCTTGGAATTTTCCAAATTCATCAACGAATTTAATGGCTTCGCCCGTGGAAAAACGGACCTATTCCTCATCATTGTAATCCGCCTTCGCCTCGTCGTCGGCAACGGGGATGGCGTATGAGCCGGAGAGCCAGCGCGAAAGATCGAGGTCGCGGCAGCGGTTCGAGCAAAACGGGTAGTGTTCGCGGTTGGACGGCTTGCCGCATTCCGGGCAGGGCCGCGTCTTGCGCAGCGGTTCGACCTTGGCGGTCTTGTTTTCGTCAGACATCGGCGGTTCCTTCGAGGATCAGCCCTCGGCCCACCGGCTATGCACGTCAAAGCCTTCGCCGGTCAGCAAAAGGATGGTTTCATAAAGCGGCAACCCAACAACGTTGGTGTAGGAGCCGACCATCTTCTGCACAAATGTTCCGGCCAGGCCCTGGATACCGTAGGCGCCAGCCTTGCCGCGCCACTGCCCCGATGCAAGGTAGTTCTCGATCTCGAAACCGGAAAGGCGCTTGAAGCGAACCTTCGTCTCGACAATCTTCTGGCGGATCTTGCGGTCGGGCGTCACCAGGCAGACGCCGGTATAGACCCAGTGGCTGCGCCCGGACAAGAGATACAACGAGGCTGACGCCTCATCCGCGAACTCGGCCTTGCCAAGAATGCGGCGTCCGACAGCGACGACGGTATCGGCCGACAGGATGTAACTGCCCTTCCACGTCATGTCGCCCTTGATGGCGGCAAGTGCTGCCTCGGCCTTTTCCGTCGACAGGCGCCGGGCGAGTGAGCGCGGGTGCTCAGACTTTTTCGGCGTCTCGTCGATATCCATCGGCATGAGACGCGAAGGCTCGATCCCTGCCTGATTGAGCAGATCAACGCGGCGGGGCGAGCCGGAAGCCAGAATGAGCTTGTATTTCAGCGCCATGGAACCTCGACCACCGGAACACGGAGAAAGCGGCCTTTCAAGCCTTGTATGCAGGCCTACTTGAAGCGGTAGGTGATGCGGCCCTTGGTCAGGTCGTAGGGCGTCATTTCAACGAGAACCTTGTCGCCGGCCAGAACGCGGATGCGGTTCTTGCGCATGCGGCCAGCAGTGTGAGCGATGATCTCGTGTTCGTTTTCGAGCTTTACGCGGAACGTTGCGTTCGGCAGAAGCTCGGTCACAATACCCGGAAATTCGAGGACTTCTTCTTTAGGCATATAGAGGTTTTCTTCCTGTGGGTTGAGATGACGGCGGCGGCCGCCCAAAATTTTGGGCGGAAACTACACAATCAACGAGGGTTTGTGAACCTAATTGATCGCGTTTCCGTCATTTGTTTCACGCCGAGTGCGCGGCAATGATGTTTCTTCTAACCAGCCGGCTCTCGATCAGTTCGGTCAGATGATCGCGGACTTGCCGGTAGCTGTTCAGAATCTGCTCTCGCGTGCCCTGAACAACGGTCGGATCGATGGTCGGCCAATAGACGACTTCGATGGCTTTCGACCGGGTCAGTTCTAGCGCTGCATGGTGCGCTTGCGGCGAGAGCGAGATGATCAGGTCGAAGTAATCATCTTCCAGTTCTTCCAGCGTATGCGGATGATGCCGACCAAGAGAAAGGCCGATCTCCTCAAGCGCAACATCGACGAAGGGGTCCCGCTCCCCCGAACGGACGCCGGCGGATCTGATATAGACGTTCGCAGGCAGCATGCTGCGGGCGATCACCTCGGCCATGGGGGAGCGAATGCAGTTCATGCCGCACATGAACAGGATGGCGCCCGGCCTTTTTCCTTCGCCTGCGTCGACTGGCGCTTCCATCGGCCTCAACCGCGCCAGTAGAGCACGCAAACCAGCGTGAACAGCCGGCGTGCGGTATCGAAATCGATCTCGATCTTGCCGTTCAGGCGGTCCCTCAGCGTCTGCGAGCCCTCATTGTGAATGCCGCGCCGCCCCATGTCGATCGCCTCGATGCGGCTCGGCGAGGCTGAGCGGATTGCCTCGTAGTAGCTTTCACAGATCAGGAAATAATCCTTCACGATGCGGCGAAACGGGGTCAAGGACAGGATGTGGGTGGCGACGGCGCCTCCGTCCTCCGTCGTGATCGCGAAAACCAGCTTGGAGTCGACCAGCGAGATATTCAGCCGGTACGGCCCACCGGAATGCCCCACGGGCGTAAAGCTGTTTTCCTCGACAAGATCGAAGATGGCGACCGCGCGCTCGTGTTCGACGTCGGGCGTCGCTCTGCCGATGCTGTCGTCAAGGACGACGTCGCAAAGCCGAAAGTCGCCCGTTGCCATCTGTCACCCTTCCAGGTTCAGGCGGATCGCTACCGACCGTGCGTGTGCGTCCAGTCCTTCGGAAACGGCCAGTGCGATGGCGGCGGGACCGAGCGTGCGAAGTTGCTCGGGACCGAGGCGCAGGATCGAGGTGCGCTTGACGAAATCGAGCACTGAGAGACCGGAGGAGAACCGGGCCGAGCGGGCCGTCGGCAGAACGTGGTTCGAGCCGCCGACATAGTCACCGATCACTTCAGGCGTATGGGCGCCCATGAAGATCGCGCCGGCATTGCGGATGCGAGGCAGCAGCGCGTCCGGATCGGCAACGGCGAGCTCCAGGTGTTCGGGCGCGATCCGGTTTGACAGCGGAATCGCGTCCTTGAGCGACTTCACGAGAATGATCGCTCCAAAGTCGCGCCAGCTTGCGGCAGCGGTTTCGGCCCGATTGAGCAGTTTCAACTGCCGCTCGACCGCTGCTTCCACGGACCGTGCGAACTCGGCATCCTCAGTCGCGAGGATCGCCTGCGCGCTCGCATCGTGCTCGGCTTGCGCCAGAAGATCGGCCGCCACCCAGTCCGGATTGTTATCCTTGTCGGCGATGACAAGCACTTCCGAGGGACCGGCGATCATGTCGATGCCGACGGTGCCGAAAACCTGGCGCTTGGCGGCTGCCACATAGGCGTTGCCCGGGCCGGTGATCTTGGCGACCGGCGCAATGGTTTCGGTGCCGTAGGCAAGGGCAGCGACGGCCTGCGCACCGCCGAGCCGGTAGATCTCGGTGACGCCCGCGAGTTTGGCGGCTGCAAGCACGGCCGGATTGACCACGCCGCCGGTTGCGGGAACGACAATGACGATGCGGTCGACGCCGGCAACTTTGGCCGGCACGGCATTCATCAGCACCGAACTCGGATAGCTAGCCGTGCCGCCAGGCACATAAAGGCCGACCGCCTCGATCGCCGTCCAGCGAGACCCGAGGCCGACGCCCATGTCGTCCTCATAGATATCGTCCTTCGGCAACTGGCGGCGATGATGCGATTCGATCCGCACGGCCGCGACCTTCAGCGCGCCAAGCACTTCGGCCGGCACAGCTTCGACCGCTGCATCGATCTCGGCTTCCGTCACACGCATGGGCGTTACGGCAAAATCGATCCCGTCGAACTTCTTCGAATATTCGGCAAGCGCCGCGTCGCCGCGCGCCCTGACGTCATCGATGATGGCGCGGACTGCCGTATTCACATCCTCGGAGACTTCGCGCTTGGTCGTCAGGAAGGCGGCAAACCGTTGCTCGAAGCCTTCCGATGCCTGATCCAGCCAGATTGCCAATGCGATATTCCTCTTTGATTACAGAACAACCAGTTCTCAGGCGCCGGGATGGCGCGGCTTGGATGCGGTTTCCCACGCTCCGCCGATATCCGCAAGCTGAACCTCGATGCATTCGACATCGAGCGCAACACTTGCCGTGCCTGACAGCGCCAGCTCGACCGTTCCCTCCGGCCCCTCGCCCTTCTGCTCGAAGCGGATAGCAAGCAGCGACAGCACCGCGTCGCGGTTCTCGCGATCGATGCCGGTGGAGCGAACCGCAAGTACACGCTTGAAGACGACAGCTGCGCGGCGGCGTTCGAACCCCCTGCGCTTCTTGCCGGCTTCTTCCCACACGAAGCGGTTGACGGCGACCGAGAACTGACCTTCGCGCGGCGACCAGGCCAGATCGGCGACCTTGAAGACGCTATCCTGCAAATGCGCGGAGACGACGGCAAGATCTTCGCTATCGAGCGCTACCAGCTTCAGGTCGGTCATTCAGGCAATACCCCATCGCCAATACATCGCCGGAATGGCGATGCGTCAGACAACGGACATAAGGCGCGACAGGACAATGCGCAACCATATCGAAGGGCTAAGAAGCGCCCTTTCGTTATTCGCTCACACGCTCGACGATGGCGCCGCAGCGGGTGAGCTTTTCTTCCAGGCGCTCAAAGCCGCGATCGAGGTGATAGACACGGGACACCATCGTCTCGCCTTCGGCGGCAAGGCCGGCGATGACGAGCGAGACGGAGGCGCGCAGGTCGGTCGCCATGACGGGCGCACCCTTCAGCCGCGGAACGCCTTCGATCTTCGCCGTCTGGCCAGACAGCGAGATCTTCGCGCCCAGGCGCGCTAGTTCCTGCACATGCATGAAGCGGTTTTCGAAAATCGTCTCGGTGACATGCGAGATGCCGGTCGAACGCGTCATTAGCGCCATGAATTGCGCCTGCAGGTCGGTGGGGAAGCCCGGGAAGGGATCGGTGACGATATCCACCGGCTTGATGCCGACGCCATTGCGGCGGATGCGCATTCCGTTGCTGGTCGGCGAGATTTCGGCACCGGCGCGGCGGAGCGTTTCAAGGGCCGTGTCGAGAAGCGCGATATCCGTGTGCTCAAGAGTGACATCGCCGCCGGCCATGGCGACGGCCATGGCATAAGTGCCGGTCTCGATGCGATCGGGCAGGACGCGATGGCGCGCGCCGGAAAGCGACGAGACGCCCTCGATCGTAATCGTGCTGGTGCCGGCGCCGGAGATCTTGGCGCCCATGGCAATGAGGCAGTTGGCGAGGTCGACGACCTCCGGTTCGCGGGCGGCGTTGCCAATGACGGTCGTGCCGCGGGCAAGCGTTGCGGCCATCATCATGACGTGAGTCGCACCGACGGATACCTTCGGGAAGGTGTAGCGGGCGCCGATCAGACCGCCCTTCGGCGCCGTCGCATTGATATAGCCGCCGTCGATCTCGAGGTTCGCGCCGAGCGCGGTCAGGCCGTCGAGGAACAGGTCGACCGGACGCGTGCCGATGGCGCAGCCGCCCGGCAGCGAGACGCGGCACTGGCCTTCGCGCGCCAGCAGCGGGCCGATGACCCAGAAGGAGGCGCGCATCTTGGACACCAGCTCATAGGGAGCGGTGGTATCGACAATGGTGCGGCAGGTGAAGTGGATGGTGCGCGAGTACGCGTCTTCCTGACGCTCGCGGCGGCCGTTGACGGCAACATCGACGCCGTGATTGCCGAGGATGCGCATCAGCAGCTCGACATCGGCCAGATGCGGCACGTTCTCAAGCGTCAGTGTATCGCTGGTAAGCAGCGAGGCGATCATCAGCGGCAGGGCGGCATTCTTGGCGCCGGAAATCGGAATGATGCCGTTAAGCTCATTACCGCCGACAATTCTAATACGATCCATGTGCGCTTACGGGCGATGCCCGCCTTTCTGAAAGGCTGTCTGTAAAAAGATGCGGGTGTTTAGACGAAATTAGCGGGGGCTTCAATTCGCCGTGAACCGAACATTATGATTCGTCCATTTTTGCGGCAGGCAGGCCATCCGTCTCATCCGCCTGCCCCGATCGACGCGCACGGGTCTGCTGTTTGCGGCGGGACAAATTTTCTCGGAGCTTTTCGGCGGCCCGCTCGCGACGCAGTTTTGCCTGGCGTTCGATCTCGGTCTTGCGGCTCTTCTGGCCTTTTTTGGTGTTTTCGGTCATCGCCCAGACTTAGCCGAATTCGCGCCAATCCAAAAGTGGGCCGGCCTCAATCTCTACAAAGATGGAAATTGCGGCTTGCGCTTATCATGAAGCTGTGGCAATAGGCCCCCCGTTCACGCAATGCAGCCGGTTCGGTTGCGCGTCTGGTCCTTGCTGCCGTAGCTCAGTGGTAGAGCACACCCTTGGTAAGGGTGAGGTCGGTGGTTCAATCCCACTCGGCAGCACCAGTTTTCTCTAGGAAAATCAGATAGAAGAGCGTGGACGTCAGCGACCGAGAGGCGCGCGAAACGACGTGAAAGTGTGGAACAGACCACGAATTGCACAGAAAATCCGTGCGGCATGTTCCCGTCACGTTCTCACGAGACAGAAGACAAATAGGTTTCCTAACATGATCGAGCTTACGCCATCGCAGATTGCCGCACTGAAACTCGCTCGGGACGGGGACCTGTATCTTCAGCCATCGAACAAATGGACGCACCAGAATGCGACGGTAACCTACGCAAAGTCGGACCGCTGGAAGGAACGGCCTCTGAAAGTGAAGTCCGTAACAGCCAAAGTTCTGGATGAGCTAAAGGCGCCTGGCTTGCTGGAGCGGCGGCATCTCGACGATAACGCTTCGAAAGACGTCTACGGGATAACAATGGCCGGGAAGGTATGGCTACTGAAGAACAAGTAGGCTTAAGTGCATCTTAACGGTGGCGTCCAGAGCCGGCACACGGAAACTCAACAAAAACAAGACGGTAGCGTGTGACTGGACACTCATTATTGCCGCGCCTCGGCAACCTGTGACTCTCGGCTGCGAAAGAACGCCTCTCCCGTCAGCGGAGCTACGCAATGCCCTGAGATTTCAATTGAATCGCTCTGCGTGCGCTGTTTAACTGTCAGCAACCAGGAGGCGTTCATGAAAAATGTGGTTCTAGGGGCTGCGCTTTTGCTGTCTCCTTTGCCGGCGCGGTGACGCAGATCAATGCCCGTGAGCATACCTGCTCTGAGATCACGCAAATCATTCGCCAGGAGAAAAAGCTTTTCGTGCGCGTCGGCATCGGAGGCCGGAGCTTCCGTTATCCGCCGGCCAAATGTGGCCCCGGCGACCAACGGGACACAACCAACCTGCCAGATGCCACCGGAAAACAGTGCGTTCTCGACTATGCCTGCGTCTATGATCCGCAATCGCTTTAGAATTTCCGATAGGACTCGCGGGAAAGCACTGCCGAGTCATCGGCTCGAAGAGAATGCCCTGGTCCGGCCTCAGGCGTCGAAGTGCCAATCCTTCGTCGGACGGCACAGCGTATAGTCGGACTCATCGAGGTCCTGGATCATCTGCCTCAGCGTCCGGACGGTTTCCTCAAAGGCCGCTAGCTTTGCATCGGTCACGTCTACGTTCGAGCCCGTGGCAGCATCCCGTTCGAGCCATCGCTGGTTGCCGCGCCGCATGGATATGACCATAGAAACATACTTCTGGCATTCAGCATTCAGAACGTTCTTGAGGTCCTGCATCACCGATCTCCAACGCTAACAGAGGGCGACTGACGTTGAGCTTTCCATGGTTGCACAAAGCGTTGTTTTCAGCCAGTTAAAAGTGCGCTTAGCCGATCTGCCGGCTAAAAAAGAGACAACCTCCCACGGCACTCAAAAGATCTGCGGTCTGGGGGACGGTGCCGGTGGATACCGAGATCAACCAGCACCCGGTTTTCCTGTTTGCGGGCTCCGAAAATATCGCTAAAATACACTCAGTACGGGCCTTCTGGGGGAACGCGAAGGCTGACTTGCACATTTTGGCGTAAGCAACGGAGAATGCGCCTATGGCCAGCGAGAAGTGGAATAATCCTATTCATGTGGGGTTTGAAAATACGGGCGCACGCACGATCGTCGGCCCTATGGACGCGCTGAAATGCCTGGCAGACCTGTGGCCGAGCAGTCGCGGGTTGCATTATCTGAAGGCAAGAAGCACTTGCAGAGCCGCCCTTGATGGTCGAAAGACGATCGAGGAGGCACGCGCGGAATTCGTAGCGGCCGCGGAAGAAGCCAAGCTGAAGGTCAACTGACCGGGCCTTGATCCGCCAATCGCCGGCAGATCGTCGACAACCTGTCCCGGAACAGGGCAATGGCTTATTTTTGTTTAACCCTCGGCAGCGCTTGCTGTTGGGAGCGCGATTAACCTCATTGCCATCAAGGCACGTCCCTCAATAGAAAGTGTGCAGCCATCATGATGATGGTCAGAGGCTCGTCACCCTCAGCGAAAGCAGACGAGCCTCGATTGCGATAAGCCGATGCGTCAGGCCGGTTTCAGGCGCCGTCTCCGCATTATTTCCAGCACCTTGCGCCCAAGCGTCTGGCCCGGCCCCTCGATGCGGGTGAAGCCGAGATATGCCAGCGCATAGGCCAATGGCAGCAGGGCGGCGACCACGATCGCAAAGCGCGCCGGCGCGGAAATCCCAGCCCCGAAATGCGTTATGACGAATGCTGCGAGCGGCTGGAGCAAAAGCAGGTGAATCAGATAGACGCCGAACGAGAGCTCGCCGAGCCAATGGCAGAAGTGATTTCCCATCAGCGATGAGACGCGATCGCCGAGCTTTCCGACCAGACCTGGCAACAAATGATAATGCACCAGCACGAAGAAGCCGACGACCAGAAGCAGGCGGACGGCGACCTTCGTCGAGGTCATGTCGCCGCCGATCGGAATCATGACCAGCATGACGGCAAGCAGGCCATTCATGACGGTTTGCCGCGGCGTCACGAACAATCCGTTGGCGATCAGCATGCCGCATAGGAAGACATGCATCTTCAGCGGCAGGAAAGACGGCATCGGAAAATCGATGTGGGCGGCCTGCACGGCCTTGGCGACTACGAAACCGCCAAGCGCAATCAGGGCGGCGCCGGGCAGCCATCTGGCTTTCCTCAAGAGCAGCATCGCCAGCGGAAAGACCGCATAGAACTGCATCTCCAAACCAAGACTCCAATCGGGCAGTGGTGTGCGGAACGCATAGGCCGGATGCAGTCCGAAGAGGAAGCTCGCGTGGATGAGAAGGTTGCGCAGGCTACCGTCCAGATAGCGCTCCGGCAATTGCGGACCGTGGGATAGGAAGGTGTCAATGACCATGCGGCTCGCATAGAGCTGCGGCCCCAGCAACAGGGCGATGCACAGCATCACGTAGTAGAGTGGCGCGATTCGGAAAAAGCGCTTCAGCCAGAAGCCGAACCAGGTGGATGGCTTCTCCCAGGGGTTGGCGCTCTCGCGTAACCGATAGTGAAAGACCATCAGAAAGCCGGACAGCATAATGAAGAGGTCGACGCCCAAATCCGGCGACGACAGGATCGGAAGGTGCCAACCCGTCAGTTGCAGGCTGTGACCTAGGAGGACCCAGAGTGCGGCCAGTCCGCGCAGCCCGTCGAGGCATCCGATCCGCTTGCTCTCAATGATCATAGGGTATCCTTCTGGTTGAGGCTCAGCTTCGCGGAAGCTAACGCAATGTGCTGCAACGCACAACTCACAACCAGAAAAGTTGATCGGTCTCCGGCTTGGGGAGCGCGATCTTCCTACCCTATTTCATCGGATTCCGAGACGGACGAGCAAACGATCAGCAGCGACCGTCGCTCTGCACCTCGAGGTAACCGACGCCGATAATGGTGCCGTCAAAAGACCGGATGAAGGATGGCACATAATGCGTCGTCGGCGCGGTGCAGGACACCGAACCGGTATATTCGTTCATCGCCATCTCGTCCTGCGGCAGGGCGGAATAGTCGCTCGTAATCTCGAGTGAAGCCGAAGCTGGCGTGATGAAAGTCCCTAATGCCAGCGCAAAAGCCGGCGCTCCCAGTCGAAGAAGTCTTCGCATGCCCTTCTCCCGTGTTTTGATTACAAGCATTAACTAATGAAACACGCTTTTAGTTCCAGTGTCGCCGCTACTACTTTCGCACAGTTAATTCTTCGTATTTTCGGTCGAGCTAAATTGTATTATTTTATATGAAGATAGGCGGATATTTCCGGGTGCGCAGCAACATGCCGTATGCGTGCGTCAAAACTGATGAACTTACAGTATTACATGTGAGTAGGCTGGCTAACGCCGCAGCATCCGGCTGCGGACATAACCCTTCCCGACCACGTCTTCGGCAATCTCGACCGCCCGCTCGACATGGCCTTTCTGCCGGACGAATCCTTCCAGGACGACATAGAGCCCCAGGATCGAGACGACGATTTCGCTACTATCGACGTCATAGGCGGCACTGAGAGCGCTTTCGACCGAGGCGCGTGTTGACGCGAGGCTGTGGCCCTGCCCGCAAGCACCACCGTGACCTTCCGTCGTCTGAAATCGAAGCACCATCATCGCCTCCAAATGGCAAAGTCTGTTACAGGGTAACGCCGGAGGGGAGTTTTAGTTGCGCCGCACCAATCTATACTCGAAAGAATCTCGCGGAGCCCAGCCCACGCTACTTGGCGCCCTGATCTGAGGCGCCATATATACCATAGGTTTAGTTAAGGGTTACCGCGATGAAGGTTCTGCTTCCGACGTTTCTATCGCTCGTCATACTATCGGGCTGCACGACGGACAGCTCCACCGAGGTTCAGCCCATTCCGGGGAGCATCACCTATGGCGGGCAACCGCGCACGAAACTGACCAAATCGCCGCCCGGCAGTGTCATCTACAATTCCTTCTACGACTCCCGCGGCCAGAGGGTTAAGGAAACCTATATCCTCCAGCCGGATCGCACGCTGAAACTGACGAGGCGCGTCATCGTGCCCGATTTCCCCTGATGCTCTCACGCTTGACAGCCGCAGCGTTCGAGAACATTCAAGGAACGTCGAATATTTCCGCGGTGCGATTCTCCGCCGAAGCAACCGGACGGCTGAATGTATCTTGAAAAGCTCAATCCCCAGCAGCGCGCGGCCGTCGAATACGGCACGCTCACTGACGGCACCCACGTTGCCGGTCCCTTGCTCGTCATCGCCGGTGCCGGCTCGGGCAAGACGAACACGCTCGCGCATCGCGTTGCGCACCTGATCGTCAAGGGCGCCGATCCTCGCCGGATCCTGCTGATGACATTTTCCCGCCGCGCGGCCGCCGAGATGGCGCGTCGTGTCGAGCGTATCTGTGTCCAGGTGCTCGGCGGCAAATCCGGCATCATGGCGGACGCGCTTGCCTGGAGCGGAACCTTTCACGGCATCGGGGCACGGCTGTTGCGCGATTACGCGGAACAGATCGGCATCGACCCCGCCTTTACGATCCATGACCGGGAAGACAGCGCCGATCTGATGAATCTCATCCGGCACGAGCTCGGCTTCTCGAAAATGGAGAGCCGATTTCCGACAAAGGGCACCTGCCTTGCGATCTATTCGCGCGTGGTCAATTCGGAAAGCGAACTCGGCCTCGTTCTGCGCGACGCGTTCCCCTGGTGCTCGGCCTGGGAAAACCAGTTGCGAGACCTCTTCGGCGCCTATGTCGAGGCCAAGCAGAGCCAGAACATTCTCGATTATGACGATCTGCTCCTCTACTGGGCGCAGATGGTCAGCGAACCGATCATCGCCGACGATATCGGCAGCCGCTTCGACCACGTGCTTGTCGACGAATACCAGGATACGAACCGGCTGCAGGCCTCGATCCTGCTCGCTTTGAAGCCTGGCGGACAAGGCTTGACCGTCGTCGGCGACGATGCGCAGTCGATCTATTCGTTTCGCGCGGCCACCGTGCGCAACATTCTCGACTTTCCCGCCGCGTTCAGCCCCTCGGCAAACATCATCACGCTCGATCGCAACTACCGTTCGACGCAGACGATCCTCGCGGCGGCGAACGCCGTCATCGACCTCGCCTCGGAGCGCTTCACCAAGAACCTCTGGACCGAGCGCCAATCGGCCCAACGTCCAAGGCTCGTCACCGTGCGCGACGAAGCCTACCAGGCGCGATACGTGGCGGACAAGGTGCTGGAGAACCGCGAAGAAGGCGTGAAGCTCAAGCAGCAGTCGGTGCTTTTCCGCGCCTCGCATCATAGCGGAGCGCTGGAGGTCGAGCTGACCCGGCGCAACATTCCGTTCGTGAAGTTCGGCGGGCTGAAGTTCCTCGACAGCGCGCACGTGAAGGACATGCTCGCGGCTCTCCGCTTTGCTCAGAACCCGCGCGACCGCGTCGCCGGCTTCCGGTTGATGCAGCTGCTCCCGGGTGTCGGGCCGTCGACGGCGCAGCGCGTCATCGACCAGATGGCCGCGGATGCCAGCCCGATGCAGGCCCTTGCCGACCTGCCGGCCCCTCCCCGCTCGGGCGAGGATTGGACGGCCTTCGTTGCGATGCTGCAGGAGGTGAAGACCGGCAAGGCCGGCTGGCCGGCAGAAATCGGCCTCGTCCGCGAATGGTATTCGCCGCATCTCGAGCGCCTGCACGAGGATGCATCGACGCGCCAAGCCGACCTTCTGCAACTCGAGCAGATCGCCAGCGGCTATCCTTCCCGTGAGCGTTTCCTGACGGAGTTGACGCTCGACCCGCCGGATGCGACCAGCGACCAGGCCGGTGTGCCGCTGCTCGACGAGGATTATCTGATCCTCTCCACGATCCATTCCGCCAAGGGGCAGGAATGGACGCGGGTGTTCATGCTGAACGTCGTCGACGGCTGCATCCCGTCCGACCTCGCCGTCGGCACCAGCGCCGAGATCGAGGAGGAACGGCGACTGCTCTACGTCGCGATGACCCGCGCCAAGGACAATCTCGACCTCGTCGTGCCGCAACGCTTCTTCACGCACGGCCAGAACGCGCAGGGCGACCGGCACGTCTATGCGTCGCGCACGCGCTTCATTCCGGCAACCTTGCTGCAGTTCTTCGAGGTGGTCGGCTGGCCGCAATCCAGAGCCGATGGCGGCGCGTCGCATCAGGCGCGACAGGTGCGCGTCGATGTCGGAGCACGCATGCGCGGGATGTGGCGCTAGAGCGCCAGCGGCGGCTCCGCGGGCTTGAAGAAGGCGTCGATGGCCGCCTGGTCGACCGCCTCTGGTGTCGCCGGCATCCACTGCGGATTGCGATCCTTGTCGATAATGGCGGCGCGGATGCCCTCGTAGAAATCCGGGCTTTTCAATATCTGCTGGCAGGCGCCGAGTTCGCGGTTCAGGCATTCGGCAAGGTTCCTGCTTTGCCGGCCCTGGCGCAGCAGACGAAGCGCAAGTTTCAGGCTGGTCGGGGAGCGGGTCCGGATGATCCGCAGAGTTTCGGCGGCAAAATCGCCGGGCTCCTTCCCAAGCGCATCGATGACTTCCTCGACGGTGCCGAAATGAAAGCAACGTTCGATCAGGTCGCGGTTGCTTTTGACGGCGCTCGTCCCCGGATCGCTGGAGAGATTCTTCAACACCACCTCGACGTCACGGGGCGTCGCGTTTCGCGGCAGTTCCGCCAGCGTATCGACGATGTCAGGCAGCCGGAAGGAAGCGATGTGGTGATCGGCCAGTCCGGCATAGACGATGTCGGCCGCGTCGACGGTCAGTCCCGTCAGCCCCATCCAGGTGCCGGCCTCGCCGGGCGCGCGCGGCAGCAGCCAGGTCGCCCCGACATCCGGAAAATAGCCGATCCCCGTTTCCGGCATGGCAAGCTTGGTTCGCTCCGTTACGACGCGGTGGCGGCCGTGCGATGACAGGCCGACGCCGCCGCCCATGGTGATGCCGTCCATCAGCGCCACATAGGGCTTTGGGTAGGTCGCGATCCGGTGATTCAGGCGGAATTCTTCGCGCCAGAAGGTCGTGGCTAGGTCGGTGCCGGCGCGGCCGCTCTCGTGCAGCGCGCGAATGTCGCCGCCGGCGCAGAAGCCGCGCTCCCCCTCGCCCGAAACGATCACCATGGCGATGCTGGCGTCTGCCGCGAAGTCGCCCATTGCGGCGGCAAAGGCGCGGACCATATCGAGTGTCAGGCTGTTCAGCGCACGCGGTCGATTGAGGCGGATGATGCCGGCCGAGCCGCGCCGTTCGACAATCACCTCACTCTGGTGAACCTCGTCTCGCATGCTGACCTCCTCGCTCGTTGCATCCTTCGCGTCGCAATCCGGCGTCAAGCGAACCGGTGCCATCAACCGTCATGCCACCTTAGCGCACTCGACGGCATAGTCGATGGCCGGGCTGGGATTGATTTCGTTTCTCAGAACGAGGCGGCGGCGAGCGCTCGATGGAGGCTCTGAAGATCGTCGACGTTGCGATCCATCAGGAACTGTTCCCAGTCGAGCGCGCTTTGGACGATTGTCTCCAATGAATCGTGTGTCGGCTTCCAATCCAGAACGCGTTGGGCAAGGCTTGAGTCCGCAACAACACTTGCGGCATCGCCCGGACGCCTCGGCGCCATGTGGATCTTGAAGGAGTGTCCGTGCAGGCGCGTGACCATGTTGAGCACGTCGAGCACCGAATAGCCGGCGCCGTAGCCGCAATTGGCAACCAGCGAGCCGCTCCCACGACGCAGATGCTGCAGCGCCTTCAGGTGAACCGCGGCGAGATCGCTGACATGGATGTAATCGCGCACGCCGGTACCGTCATGAGTCGGGTAATCGATGCCGTAGACATGAACGCCGGTGCGTTTGCCGAGTGCCGCCTCGCAGGCGACCTTGATCAGGTGGGTGGCGCCTGATGTCGATTGACCGCTGCGCCCCAACGGGTCGGCGCCGGCGACGTTGAAGTAGCGCAGCGCGACATAGTTGAAGTCGTAGGCTGCCGCCGCGTCCCGCAGCATGAATTCCGTCATCAGCTTGGACTGGCCGTAAGGATTCTCAGGATTGAGCGGCGCGGTCTCCCTGACCGGCTCGGACGTCTTCTGCGGCCCGTAGACGGCGGCGGTGGAGGAAAAGACGAAATGGCGGATGTTGGCATTGATCGCAGCGCTCAACAGCGCCCGCGTCTTGCCGGAATTGTTGTCGTAATAGGCAAGCGGATCGGCGACGGATGCAGGCACGATCGCGGAGCCGGCAAAATGGATAATGGCGTCGACGTCGTTCTCGATGAAGATCGTCTTCAGAAGCTGGGCATCGGCGACATCGCCGAGATAGAAGCGCGCACGCGGAGAGACCGCCCAGCGAAAGCCGGTCGAAAGATTGTCCAGGACAACGACGTCTTCGCCCGCATCCAGCAATGTCCAGACCATGTGGCTGCCGATGTAGCCCGCGCCACCCGTGACCAAAATTGCCATATCCCGCATCCCCGCTTCATTCACGCGGGGGCATCTGACGCTGCTTTCCTTTCAGAATTTCCTATCGAAAGCGCGCTGCGGGGCTTCCTCGCGGGTAAGTTTGATGGCGTGGTTAGAGGCCGATTTCGGGCTCCGCTACAATTTTATCGATGTACTATTTCGAGGGCTCTTTTCTGCGGCAGCTCACAGGTCCTGACTTTCAATGCCGCCGAAGGAATTTGGTAAGATCTTCCCACAGGATCACTATCCCAATGACGAACAGCCCGCCGGGCACCAGATAATACAGGGTCCTGACGGGATAAACGGTGAAATACAGCAGGTACAGGACGCCATAGATTCCGGAGATGACGAGCACCGTTCCCAATAAGAGAGAAATTATCTTCCTCACCACGGTCCCACTCTCCCCGCTAAACCTCTAAGGGAATTGCTACACCAAACATGCCCAAGCTGTATAGCTGGCATGCCAGTCGTAAAGACAACTGGACTGGCAGGAGCAACAATGCCAGCCCTACTGGACACGGAACCGACATAGGCTGAGAGCGAATATTTTCAATCCATTGTCGGAGTGACAAAGATAGGTTCGTCCTCGGGCATTCCCATGCTGCATTCAAAGGAGGATCATCATGCCCAACACGATACGTCTTCACCGCGTCCTGGCGGCCAGCCCTGAGAAAGTCTATCGCGCATTCCTGGAGGCGGATGCGCTAGCCAAATGGCTTCCGCCAAATGGGTTTACCTGCACAGTGCATCATCTGGAGCCAGCGGTCGGCGGAACACACAGGATGTCCTTCCGGAACTTTACGACTGGAAATAGCCACTCCTTTGGAGGCAGCTATCTGGAATTGGTTCCGAACGAGAAGCTCCGTTACACGGACAAGTTCGACGACCCGAACCTTCCCGGTGAAATGGAGGTCACGGTAACCTTGAAGAAGGTCTCTGTCGGCACCGAACTGAATGTTGTCCAGGCGGGCGTACCGGACCTTATTCCCCCGGAGGCATGCTATCTCGGTTGGCAGGAATCGCTGCGCAATCTGGCAAAGCAAGTCGAGCCCGAAATCAACGATTGAGGAGCTAGGCAATCCTAAGCGAAAGTGGAGCTTGGCGGTTGAAGCCGCCTCGCTCCTCCAGGCTATTGCCGTGAGGGAGCCGCAGGCGCACCTTCGTCTGTCAGCTTTTGATCCCATTAAAGCTTGAGGATGTTGTCGCAGCACCGTTGGGCAGCGAACTCGATCTGCGCCGGGTCGCGCACGAAGCGCCAATCGACTAGTGACAACGATAAATAGTTTCCTTCGAGCGCCAGTCTAACCCCTGCGGTTGCAATGCCTCTAACCATCGGGCCGCGAAGATGTTATAGTCCCCACGCTTTAGCATCCGTGGGCAGGCATCCGGAGGGGGATCCATGAGGATGACGAGGAAGCAGTCCGGCCTTGGAAAGAGCGCTGAGGAGTGGGGACGGGCGCGGGAGCAACGACCGAACCCTCCGCCGGAGAGGCGCAAGGCCTTGCGCACCAAACGACCAATCTGCCGACAACGCCGTTGGCCGCCCATCAGACAACCTATTTCTTCAAGAACGCCGCCTTCGAATTCGTCCTCCTGGCGAGCCTCGGTCGCGCCTACTACCAGGGCGCAAACATCGGCAAGGTCCTGTTCACCATCCGGCAGATCGAAGACGGCAACTTCGACAGCGCGTACCAGGCGATGATCGCCGCTTGCGATGAAGCCCGCCTCCTGGCCGAAAACTCGGCAGATGGCGGTCACACGGAAAGCGCGCGGCAGGCCTATCTCTGGACGCAGAGTTTCTATGACAGCGCCATCTACTTCGCGGACGGCACCGGTGATCCAATGCGGGTTGCGGCAGCCTGGCAGATGATGGACGATTGCTGGCTGAAGTAGATCGATCTATTCGATCCCCCAGTTGAACAGATCAGCATTCCTTATGAGGGCGTAGGCCTGCGTGGCTTCTATTTCCGGGGCAAGAGCGCCCGGGAAAAGCGCCCCCTGCTGATCCTCGTCAACGGCAGCGACGGCTCAGCGCTCGACATGTGGATGCTTGGCGCAGCCGGAGCAACGGCGCGAGGTTACGACTGCCTGACGTTCGACGGGCCCGGACAAGGTTACGCCCTGTGGAAGCAGCAACTCACCTTCAGGCCGGATTGGGAGCATGTTGTCACGCCGGTGGTCGACTTTGCCCTGGGCCGTCCCGGTGTCGATCCGAAGAGGATCGCGATCCAGGGCATCAGCCAGGCCGGATACTGGGTTCCGCGCGCGGTTGCGTTTGAGAAGCGGATCGCCGCCGCCATCGTTGATCCCGGTGTCTGCGATGTTTCCAAATCATGGACGGCCACGCTGCCGCCTCCGATGATCGAACTCCTGAAGGCAGGCCGCAAGGATGAGTTCGACGGCAATCTGAACAAGATGCTGGACCCGGCCACCAAGAAATCCGTGGCCTTCCGGATGAGACCTTATGGCGTGACGTCGTATTTCGACGCCTTCAAAGCGACGATGGCGTACAACCTCATGGACGTTGCCGGGAAGATCGAGTGCCCGATGCTGATTACCGAGCCGGCCAACGAAGCATTCTGGCCAGGGCAGTCGCGCCAGCTATACGACCTCTTGAGCTGTCCCAAGACGCTGATCCCCTTCTCGGCATCCGACGGCGCGGACCTGCACTGCGAGCCGGCGGCATATGGGCTGAGGGACCTGCGCGTGTTCAACTGGCTCGACGAGACGCTCGGAGCAATCTAGCTATGGTCTGGGAAGGATAATCGCCCGGGTCGAGCCGGCTCCACACTCCTAGAGCTTGAGGATGTAGTCGCACAGCCTGTCGGCCGCCATCTGGATCTGGGCCGGGTCGCGCAGGAAGCAGGCGCGCAGAAAGAGCTCGCCGCCAGCGCCGAACGCCGCGCCGGGTGCCAGCCCGACACCCGTCTTGTCGACGATGTCGATCGCTGCCTTGCGGCTGTCGGTCACGCCGTCGATCTTCAGGAATGCATAGAGGGCGCCGTCCGGCTTCAGCGTCTCGACGCGGTTCGTTGCAATCAGCGCGTCGCACAGGATGTCGCGGGAGCGTCTGGCCTTGTCGATGTTCGACTGCACGAAGCTGTCGCCCTCATTCAGGGCCGCGACCGCACCACGCTGCATGAACTGCGCCACGCCCGAGGTCGAATACTGGATGAGGTTCTCGATCACCTGGCCGGTTTGCGGCGGGGCAACGATCCAGCCGACACGCCAGCCGGTCATCGACCAGTTCTTGGAGAAGGAGTTGACGAACATCACCTTGTCGTCGGGCTCCATCACATCGAGGAAGGACGGCGCGCGACCGCGGGCAAAGTAATAGCGCGCGTAGATCTCGTCGGCCATGATCCAGAGATCGTGCTTGCGCGCGAGCGCCAGGATGGCTGCGAGATCATGCTTGGTTGCGGTCCAGCCGGTCGGATTGGACGGCGTGTTGATGAACAGCCCCCTGGTCTTCGGGGTGATGGCCGCCGCGATGCGGTCGAGATCGACCGCCCACTTGCCGCCCTCGAAGGTCAGCTGCACGCCGACCGATCGGGCGCCGGCAATTTCCAGGGCGGCGGCGATGTTCGGCCAGGCAGGCGTCAGGTAGACAAGCTCGTCGCCCGGCGAGGTCAGCGCCTGCACGGCGATCTGGATCGCCTGCATGCCGGAACCAGTGACATAGAAATGCTCGACCGGCAGAGAGACGTCGAAATGTCTGGCATAGTAGTCGGAAAGCGCCTGACGCAGTTCCGGGATGCCGCGCTGATAGGTATAGAAGGTCTCGCCGCCCGACAGCGCTTCGATCGCCGCCTTGTTGATGAAATCCGGCGTCGACAGATCTCCCTCGCCGACCCAAAGCGGTAGGAGGCCGTCACGGCCACGGGCATAGTTGACGACTTCGACGATCCCGCTTTCTGGCGCCAGGAGGGCGCGCGGGCTAAGACTGCTGACTATCGACATGCATTACTCCGGTTTGCGCCCATATAAAGCAAATAAGGCGGCAAATCCCATGACATTCGGTGATGCGATATCGATTTTCGTGATGGATGAGCCCCGCGCCCGTCGGCGAAGGCTCATAATCTCATCAGACGGCCGGACGCTTGGCCAGCAGGTCGCGAATTTCCGTCAGCAGCGCCACATCGGCCGGCGGCGCGGCGGCCTCGTCCTTGGCCTCCTTGATCTTCATCTGCTTGTCCACCTGCTTCTGGAGCGTATTCACGCCCTTGACCATCAGGAAGATAATCCATGCGAGAATCATGAAGTTGATCAAAACCGTGATGAAGCTGCCATAGGCCAGGACCGCGCCCTGCTGGCGGGCAGCAGTCAGTGTCGGCGCGTTCACGTTGGACGACAGGCCGATGAAATAGTTCGAAAAGTCGAAGCCGCCGAAAATGGCACCGACGATCGGCATGATGATATCGTCCACCAGCGACCTGACGATCCCCCCGAAAGCGCCGCCGATGATAACACCGACAGCAAGGTCCATGACATTGCCGCGGGCGATAAATGCTTTGAACTCATTGAGCATCCGATCCGTCTCCCTCTGATGCAGTCGCACTGACAGGTCATTGTTTTTATTAGCTACATGTTCAATGCAATTATTCAATTGCCAATTACAAATTATTGGGCCGGCGTGCGGTCTTTGACTTAAGACCTATACACCCCCTGATGTTCAAGGACGCCAAATTCCCGTAATCTCCAATAGTCCGGGAGAACCGGTGCATGGTGCATCGGTGGAGGTTCAATGCTGCCAGGCTGGGTCATACTTGCATCTGCTTTCGGCTATCTGCTGCTGCTCTTTGCGGTCGCGAGCCATGGCGACCGCAGGCGTCGGATGTTCGGAACGCCCGTGGGCGGCCGCCCGGCGGTCTATGCGCTCAGCCTCGCGATCTACTGCACCTCCTGGACGTATTTCGGTGGTGTCGGACTGGCATCGCAACGCGGGCTGGAATTCCTCGGCATCTATATCGGCCCAATCCTCGTCTTCACGCTCGGGATGCCGGTGCTGCGGCGGATCATCGAGCTCGCGAAGGCCGAGAAGCTGACATCCGTCGCCGATTTCATCTCCGCGCGCTACGGCAAGAATCCGGCGGTCGCGACAATCGTGGCATTGATCTCCCTCGTCGGCGCTATCCCCTATATCGCCCTGCAGCTCAAATCGGTGTCGAGCACCGTGACGGCTATGCTCAACCCGTCGGATTACGGCATCGGCAGCGGCAACCTCTATTTTCTCGACCTGCCACTGCTCGTAACGCTAGTGCTCGCCTGCTTCGCGATCATGTTCGGCACGCGCCACACGGATGCGACCGAGCACCAGGACGGGTTGATCCTTGCCGTCGCCATGGAGTCGGTGGTCAAGCTGTTTGCCTTCCTCACCGCCGGCGTCTGCGTGGTCTGGTTCCTTTTCGACGGTCCATCCGATCTCTGGCAGAAGGCCAGCGAAAACCAGCTCGTGCTCTCGGCCCTGAACTACCAGACACCGATCAGCCGCTGGATCACGCTGACGCTGTTGTCCGCGTTTGCGATCATCATGCTGCCGCGACAATTCCACGTCACCGTTGTCGAGAACAGGACCGCCCGGGAGCTTCGGCTGGCCGGCTTCCTCTTCCCTCTCTATCTCGTTGCCATCAATTTCTTCGTGCTGCCGGTGGCGATCGGTGGCCTGCTGACGTTTGGCGGCAGCGGCAATGCCGATCTCTACGTGCTTTCGCTACCGCTTACCGGGCAGATGCCCTTTGTCTCGCTGATTACCTTCATCGGCGGCTTTTCCGCCGCCACCGCCATGGTGATCGTCGCTTCGGTGGCGCTGTCGATCATGGTGTCGAACGACATCATCATGCCGATCTTCCTGCACCGGAAGCTCGTCGACCGCTCGGGTCAGCGCAGCGATTTCGCCAAGACGCTGCTCAACATAAGGCGCAGCGCGATCTTCGCCGTACTGCTGCTCGGCTACGCCTATTATCGTTCAACCGACAGCACGACGGGGCTGGCCTCGATCGGCCTCCTCTCCTTCGCCGCGATTGCGCAGATGGCCCCTTCCTTGTTCGGTGGCCTTGTCTGGCGGCGAGCCAATGCGCGCGGTGCCATTCTTGGGCTGACGTCGGGCTTCGTGATCTGGGTCTACCTGCTGTTCCTGCCTTCGCTTGGCGGACCGGACTATTCGGGTGTCGCAAGCGCAGTCCTCGGTTTCATCTTTCCCGGCACGACGATCTTTTCGGCACCCGATGCCGATCCGCTGGTCAATGCCACGGTCATGAGCCTGCTCGTCAACACCGCCTTCTTCGTCGTCGGATCGGTTACCCGCAATGCGCGGCCGCTCGAACGCATCCAGGCCGGCATCTTCGTCAAGCGGCAGTCCCGCTCGCAGTTTGCCACGCGCGGCTGGAAGACCCGCATCAGTATCGCCGATCTCAAGGCGACGGTCTCGCGTTATCTCGGCGAGGAGCGCATGGAGCGTTCGTTCCAGACCTACCAGCAGAATTCGGGCCGCAAGCTGGAGGACGACCAACCAGCCGACATGGCGCTCATTCATTTTACGGAACAGCTGCTCGGCAGCGCCATCGGCTCTTCCTCCGCTCGACTTGTGCTGTCGCTGATCCTTCAGAAAGTGGAGGACGCCTCGGCCGACACCGCCTGGCTGCTCGACCAGGCGAGCGAGGCCCTGCAATATAACCAGGACATGCTGCAGACGGCGCTGTCTCAGATGGACCAGGGCATCGCTGTCTTCGACAGCTCGAACAACCTGACGATCTGGAACCGCCGTTTCCGGCAGTTGCTGGACCTTCCGGAGAATACCGGACAGGTGGGCTTCCCGCTCGCCGACATCGTGGCGATCCTCAGCCAGCGCGGCGATGTGCCAGCCGGCGACGTCAACCAGACCGTCCGGCACTTCCTGACGCTGGACAAACCCTTCGCGCTGGTGCTCGGCGGCGGCGAACGCATCATCGAAGTGCGCTCCAACGCGATGCCGGACAAGGGCATCGTCGCAACCTTTACCGACATCACCCAACGCGTCGCCGCCGACCGAGCGCTCAAGCAGGCGAACGAAACGCTGGAACAGCGCGTTGCCGAGCGGACGGCGGAACTGACCCGTGTCAATCGCGAACTCGGCGAAGCGAGAGCCGCCGCCGACGAAGCCAATCTAGGAAAGACACGCTTCTTCGCCGCTGCCGGGCACGACATCCTGCAGCCGCTCAATGCGGCCCGGCTCTATTCCTCGGCGCTTGTCGAGCGCATGGGAAAGTCCGAAAGCAGTGCGATCGTTCGCAACATCGATTCCGCGCTGGAATCGGTCGAAACCATCCTTGGCGCGGTTCTCGATATTTCGCGGCTGGACACCGGGGCGATGCGGCCGCGCCTCGCCTCCGTGCCACTTTCCGACCTGCTGGAGCGGATCCAAACGGACTTCGAGCCGATCGCCCGTGAGAAAAACCTGAAGCTGGTGGTGATGCCAACCTCGCTTCGGGTCCGCTCCGATCCCAACCTGCTTCGCCGCCTCGTGCAGAATCTTGTTTCCAACGCGATCAAATACACGATCGACGGAAAGGTGCTGGTTGGTGCGCGTCGGCGCGGACATCAGGTCGTCATCCAGGTGATGGATTCCGGGATCGGCATTCCGCCTTCGAAGTTCCGGACGGTCTTCAAGGAATTCGCCCGTCTCGACGAAGGCGCCAGGACGGCTTCCGGACTGGGCCTCGGCCTCTCGATCGTCGATCGCATCGCGCGTGTCCTCAATCACCCGGTGGAACTCCACTCGACACACGGCAAGGGCACGGATTTCCGCATCGTCATGCCGCGCGACGCGTCGCGACTACTCGAGCGCTTGGGCGCAGCCCAGCCGGTGGAGCATTCGGCGCAGAGCCTGCAGGGATTGAAGGTCCTCTGCGTCGACAACGAGCCGCATATTCTGGAAGGCATGCAGCTGCTGATCAGCGGCTGGGGCTGCGAGGTGCGATGCCTGGGTTCGCTGGCCGATGTCGGCGCGCTCGATACACGCCAGCCGCCGCCGGATCTCGTGATCGCGGACTATCACCTCGGCGACGGCACCGGCGTTTCCGCCATCCTGACGCTCAGGGAGCGTTTCATGGCGTTCATTCCGGCGCTGATCGTCACGGCCGACCGCACGCCGGAGGTCCGCGCCGAAGTCGAGCGGCACGGCATTGGGCTCCAACACAAACCGGTGCGCCCGGCAGCGTTGAGGGCCTACATTACGCAGATTTCCGCTCAGAAGCGGGCGGCGGCGGAGTGACCGCCGCATCCTTCGCCATCACGCCGGACACGAGGCCGCGCACACGCTCGGCGGTTGGCTCGTCGCCGAAAAGTATGCGGTAGATGATCGGCGCAACGACCTGATCCATCACGCTATCGACCAGCGGAAAGCTCTCGCCGCGCGCGAGCGCCCGATCGCTCAGCAGCTCCACCTGCTCGCGGGTGAAGGCGCAGCACTTGGCGGCATTGGCATTGTCCTGCGCGGCCAGCACGTCGCGGATAATCTCGCGCCCAACGCCGGAGGACATCTCCTCGGCATACTGTTCCGCCCAGGCTTCAAGATCGCTTCGGCCGCTGCCGGTGTCGATCGGCTGCATGTCCGGGCGCAGGCGCTCGACGGCGACGTCGGCCAGCAATTCCTGCAGGTCGCCCCAGCGACGGTAGATGGTCGACGGGGTAACGCCGGCCTTTGTTGCAATCAGCGGGATTGTCACGTCTGCCCGGTCCATGTCGGCCAGCAGTTCGCGGACTGCCTGATGCACTGAAGCCTGCACCCTGGCGCTGCGGCCGCCCGGCCGGGGATTTTCTTTTGCTGCCATTTCTAACGTCCTGTTTCCTGCGCCGGCGCATGGTTCAACATCTTTGATCGAGCTGTTAACGCAAATTATTTGCTTTTAGTGGCAGGTCGACCTACATGGCTAACGCAACAAATTAGCTTTAAGAGGCTTATATATGTTCGGCGCCGCCAAATCCACACCGACCTCCCGTAATCCGATCCCCTTCCATGCAATTACGCTGGCAACCTTCTTCGGCGCTTCCGCAGCGCCGACGCCACTCTATCGAATCTATCAGGAAAGCTTTGCGGTCTCGCCGGTGCTGATCACCGTGATCTTCGCGGTTTATGCCTTCGCGCTCCTGACTGCACTGCTGATAGCGGGCTCGATCTCCGACCACCTCGGCCGCAAGCCGGTGATCTTCACCGCCCTGATGTTGGAGATCGTCGCCATGGCGTTGTTCGTCGTGGCAAGCGGCCCAGACTGGCTGATCGCGGCGCGGATCGTGCAAGGCCTGGCAACCGGAATTGCCGGCGCCTCGATTGGGGCAGCATTGGTCGACGTCGACCGGGCGAAGGGCCAGATCGTCAACTCCATCGCACCGCTGTCAGGCATGGCGGTCGGTGCAGTCGGCACGAGCGCCCTGATCCAGTATGGTCCCTTCCCGCTCCACCTCGTCTATGCCATCCTGCTCGCGGCTTTCGCCGGGCAAGCCGGCGCCATCTGGGCGACCCGGGAGACTGGCGGCCGTCGGCCGGGTTTCTGGAATTCGTTGAAGCCGACAATTTCGATTCCGCCGCAGGTCAAACGGCCGCTCGCCTTGGTGACGCCGATCAACATCGCCAATTGGACGCTTGGCGGCTTCTACCTCTCGCTGGTTCCGTCATTGGTCGCCAGCACGACGGGCAGCCGGGCGCCGCTCACGGGCGGGTTGATCGTGACGGCGCTGATGGTGTCGGGGGCGGTTGTGGTCTATCTCAGGCGCGCCAAGTCCGGCGCGGCCAATCTCGGCTTCGGCACGGCGGCGACCACGCTTGGAATTCTGACTGTTGTCGCCGGCGTCCACCTCGGCAACGTGCCGCTGCTGCTCGTCGGCACCTTCTTTACCGGCGCCGGATTCGGCACAAACTTCCTCGGGTCGATCGGCACGATCATGCCGCTCGCCAAGGCCGACGAGCGCGCCGGCCTGTTGTCGGCCTTCTATATCCAGAGCTATCTGGCGTTTAGCCTTCCGGCCATTCTCGCCGGCTTCCTCGCCAAGTCTCTCGGCTACCAGCTGACCACCGATCTCTACGCAACGGCGATCATTCTGGTAACCGGCGCCGGGCTTCTCGGCCTGCGCGCCGAGCGCAGCAGGGCTGCCAGGCTGCCTGCCTGAGACTAGAACCCTGAAAGGGCCTAGAGGTAACTCGTCACCGCCGGCTCATTCCACCAGTTGTCGTGGCGCCCATCCATGTAGCGGATGGGCAGCGCGGCGAGCTCCTCCGGCGTTATGTCGTCGAGGCAGGCGATATTGATCGAAACGTAGTCGCCGCCGATCTCGGGAATATGGCCATGCCCGTAGGCATGCAGGCCGCAGATCCGGCAGAAGCGGTGATGGCCGCTCATCGATGCGAACTGGTAGTCGCCCGCCGCTGTCTCCTCGCACAGCAGGCGGAAATCCTCAGGCTTGACGATCGCGCCCCAATAGCGCCGCTTGCCGCAGACCGAGCAATTGCAGCGACCGGTGCCGGCCTGGAGATCGGCATCGACCTCATAGCGGATTTTGCCGCAATGGCAGCTGCCCGTGTAGGTTCTCTTCATGGGGTTCCTCCTCCGCCCTTTGCAACGGCCGGAGTCGCCGAGTTCAGTCGATGGCCACCGCGTCCAGGCAAGACAAAATCAGGCTTCCTGCCACGCCTGCAGTCTATTGGAATTGATCGAGGCTGCATGCGCTTCAAGAATGGCGGCGGCGATAACTTTCTGAAGCTCGTATACCAGCGTACGCGACCGCTTGCGATCCAGATCTTGCGCCGCCTTCGCAAGATTCAATCCCTCGTTCAGGACAATATGATGAGCTCGCGTCAGCGCCCAACTCTCAATATCCAGACCTATCATTCGGAATCTCCGCCAAGTCATTCAGCATCAAAGATATTCACGAATCACGATACGCAGAGCACTTACGCAGCAAGAAGAATCATAGTTGCAATATTTTGCAAATAGCATTTGCCAAAGAAATACACGTCGAATGCGAAATTACTCCGCCTGAGCCACGATAAAATACAATCGTGCCATTCGCGGGTCGATCAACTGCATCAAGGCCTGTGCTCATAGGTATTCCGCGAAGCTTGCACGGACCTGCACGCCAAGCGCGCATACGTGCCGATCTCTCATGCGCGGCCTGGGAGATCGGGCGAACGTTTGGTCAGACCTTGGTGGCAGGACCCTTGTTGCGCGCCAGCAGGGCCTTCACCGTATCGTCGTTGATCTTCCCGCTCGGCTCCTGGCCGATCGATTTCTGGAAGTTCTTGATCGCCGCAACCGTCTTCGCGCCCATCTCGCCGTCCGGCTGGCCAGCGTCGAAGCCGTTGTTGTTGAGGATCGCCTGGATGTTGCGGATCGCCTTCTTCATATCGACGGTCGAGGTCTTGGTGGCATTGCCGACCCACTCGTCGGGAAGGTCCACGCCATTCGCCTTGCTGTCGAGCGGCACGGCCTTCCACTGGTCAACCTTGGCACGCGCCTTCTCAAGCTGGTCCGGCTTCATGGCTTTCGCAACTTCCTCGCGCTTCTGTGCCGCGTCCTTGTCACCGCCCTTGGCGGCAATCGCAAACCACTTGTAGGACTCGGTCAGATCCTGCGTGATCCCATTGCCGCGGGCACAGAGGATCGCCAGGTTGAACTGGCTGTCGGTGGTGCCGAGGTCAGCTGCCTTGACGAACCAGTCCGCGGCTGCCTTGTAATCCTGCTGGCCGAGCGCGCCGGAGGCATAGAGCACGGCGAGATTGTGCATCGCGCTGGCGTTGCCGCGGTTTGCCGCCTGCTCGTAATACTGCTTCGCCTTGGCGATGTCGCGGTCGACGCCTGTGCCCTTCTCGTAGATGTTTCCGAGGCGATACTCCGCCGGGCCGAAGCCCTTGTCGGCGGCGAGCTGATACCAGCTTATCGCTTCCTTCGGATCGGCGGCGACGCCGGCCCGGCCCTCGCTGTAGCGGGCGCCGATTTCAAACAGCGCCAGCGGATCGCCGCTCCTGGCGGCATCCGCGAGCGACTTCGGCTGTACCGTGTCGGGAATGGCAATGCCGGCTGTTTCCGCCACCGGAGCGGCAGGCGTCGTCGCCATGCCGGCAGCAGCCGGCGTCGTTTCCTTGGCAACGAAACCGGAGGCGTCCTGGGGAGCGCCGGAGGGCGCGAGCGGGGCAACCGCGTCGCCGGTCAGCGGTGCGGCGGCCGTCAGATGGTCGGGTGCTGCCGGCGCCGGTGCCGTATCGCTGCTCGCAAGCGGCGCGGCCAGTGCGTCCACGGCCGGGGCTTCAGTGGCCGGAACCTCCGGAGCGGCTACCACGGCCTGGTCGGGCGCCGTCTCGCTGTCCACCGGCAGGGCATTGCTGGATGAATCGGTCAGCACCGCCACTTCGGCGGACGGCGCCGACTGGCCGGTCGTCAGCGTGCGGGCAAGCGGGAACGCCATGATGGCCAGCAATACGGCACCGACGGCCAGCAGGATCGGACGGCGGAAGCGCGAGAAGGTGCTCCCCTTCACCGCATCCTTGTCCTTTGCCTTCCTGTCGGCCTTGGCTGGCTGTGGCTTGGCGCTCGGCTCTGTCTCCATCGCAGCAGCCTGCGCGGCGCGGCGGGCTGCGGCGATGTAGTCCGCGCGCTCGTTTTCCGTTGCCGGCTTCGCATTCACGCGGGCGGCGTTCTGGCTGGCGCGCACGCGCTCGAGGATCTTCTTGACGTCAGGCGCGCCGGAGCCGGGCTCCAGTGGCTCATTGGCAGCTTCCGGCGGCATCACATCGACCGGATCGATGGAAGGAACCGGGTCGATGAGCGTGCGTTCAGCGGTGGCGGCCTCAGCCTTGGCCTTCTTGCCGGGCAGCAGGCGCTTGCCGAGGCCAGCAAGCAGGCTACCCTTGGAGGGAGCTGCGGATGATACGGGCTTCATTGCCGCTTCGATCGCGACCACACTGGTGTCGGTCGTCGCCATGACCGGTAGGGCGGGCGCTTCGTCGGCGACCTCGGGCTGACTGCTTGCCGAGGCGCGGGTTCCGAAAACCACCGGCTTCTGTGCTTCCTCGGCGCCGGCCTGCATCATCGTAAAAGTATCGACGGCAAAATCGACATCGGCCGCCGGCATTCTCGCTGCCGGCCTTGCGACCGCGCGGTCTTCCATGGTGTCCAGTCGCTCGGCGATCTGGACCAGCGTTTCGTGCAGGGCCTGGAAGGTCTTGTGCGTGCGCTCTTCGCTGCTGCGGCTCAGGTCTTCGAGCTGACGCAAGTCTTCGGCAAGCGCATGGAGCGCCGACATATCAGCCGCAGCCGGCGCGCCACCTTGCAGGGCACCGTTTCTTGCATAGGCTTCGACCACCGCTTCCGCCGCCTGGCGGGCAGCCTCGATGATGTATTCGTCGCTGGTCGCCATGTAGTCTTCGATCGCGCCCATGCGGCGGTCGAATTCCGCCGGCAGTTCGGCAGCCGGCCGCGGCTCGCTCATAAGCGCCGAAAGGTTTGCGATCTGGTCCTCGAGGTTGCGTAGCGCATGCGTATCAGCCGCCGGTGCCGCGGTGCTTTCCTCCAGGCGTGCGACGATATCGCCGAGCCGCCCTTCGATGCGCCTGATAGCACTGTCGTCCACGGAAGCAACGACGGGCTGAAGCGGCTGGAAGTCCATCTCGTCGATGCGGCGCGCGAGATAGTCGAGGCGCTGCGCAAGCGCATCGTTGACCGAGCCGACTTCGAGTGCGTCGATCTTGCGCGAGATATCTGCGAGTGCGCCGGTCAGTTCCGGCTGTGGCGCAGCCTTGTGGCTCCGCTCGAGCAGGTAGGACAGATGCTCCAGGCGCTCGTCGAGGCGCGAGGTCGCCTCGGCGTTGGCGAGTTCCTCGACGCGCAACGTCAGGGTTTCCAACCGATCCGCCAGGGCATCGGTCGGGGCCGCGCGGCTCGCGACGCTATGACCCATTAGATCGATCTGCTCGCCCAGGGCGTTCAGGCGGCCTTCGAGACGATGCATCATGGCCGGATCGCCGCTGGCGGCAGCGCGGCCGGTTGCCGCGATAGCACGGCTGATTTCGTCGAGACGGCTATCCATTGCCGCAAACTGCTCGGCCATCGCCCGATCGTGCGGCTGGATCATGCTGCCGAACTGCTCCATCGCCGTGGCGATGGAAATAAGCTTGTCCTCCAGCGCGCGAACGGCCGGGCTTTCCCCCATGCCGCCGATATGGCGCTTGATATCGTCGAGCCGGTAGGCAAGCGCCACAAGCTCCTCCTGCAGGCCGGCGGTGTCGAGCGCATGCAGCTGGTTCTCGACGCCGTCCCAGCGGGTCTCCATGTGGCGAATGGAATCCTCGCGGGCGAGCCCGTCCATCAACGAGCGGAGCTCTTCGAACTCGCCACGCAGCCCTTGCGCCTCAGGCGCGCTGGAGCGGCTGGCAAGCTGATCGATGCTGCTTGCGAGGCGGGTCATATCGGCACGGATGTCATCGGCGAACCGGTTGTCTTCCGCGCCGACCTTGATGCTGCGGATCTCTTCTCGCAATGCGTTCATTTCGCGCGTCACGCCATCGGAGATGTCACGCTTCAGGTCCTGGCGAAGATTGACGAGCGCTTGCGCGATCTCGGTCATCGTGTCTTCCGCCGGACGATAGGCCGGCTGTGCCGAGGCCGGTTGCGGAGCGGCGGGACGCGGCGCGCGTTCGGCAACAGGGAGCGGCGCACGCGACGGAGCTGGCTGCTCGCGCGTGTAGGCGGCGGGTTCGCGCGCAGCAGGACGTTCCCGGCTTGCTTCCAGGATGCGCTGGCGCTGGCGAATTTCTGCGAAAGGATCCGGCCGCGCCTCGGCGGCATGGGGTGCGCGGGCGGCGTAAGGATCAGAGTAGACGTCGCGCTCCGGCGCCGGAGCGCGTTGGCGCTGGTCGCGAGCACCCGCACCCATCAGACCCTCGATCCTCGCCTCCAGGCCTTCGATGGTGCGGTTCAGCGCATCGAGCGAAGCCCTGTCGGAATGCCGTGGGGAATTTGATCGCGATCCGTTCATCTTCTTGCTCGCTTCATCTGTCCGAACCCTCGTCAGGGCCGATCATTGGCTTCCGTCACCGCCGCATCGGAATGCGGGCGTGAGCACCGTTCATGAAGGGATAATCAATTAGACTTTCCTCAACCTGTACGGCGTAGCGGCATTCCCATGAAACGCGAGACTGAAAAAAGGAATGCAAGTCGCCAATGCTCAAACAGCACCTTTCACGAAACGTGGTAAATAACCCGTTAACCGACGTGAGATTTTTTTAACTTTTCAGGATTTTCAGCACTTTGCGTGCTGAAATCGGCCAGTCCCCTGAAAGGCTCAAGACGGAGATCAGAACGATTCCGTCCATGGCCGAACCTCGATTTCCTGTGACCAGGCGCTTCGGTGCTGCAGTAAGACATCGATGTAGGTCTGCGCGATGGCATCCGGGTCGAGCGTCGCATCCGGCTTGGCCGGGTCTTCCCGGCGCACCTCCGATCGGATTCCGCCATCGATGATGAAATGGGCGACGTGAATTCCCTTCGGCCCCAATTCACGGGCAGCGCTCTGGGCAAGGCCGCGAAGGGCGAACTTGCCCATGGCAAACGCGGCCGACTGGGCATATCCCTTCACGCTCGCCGTCGCCCCGGTAAACAGGATCGCTCCGCGCCCTTGGGGGATCATGCGCCTTGCAGCCTGCTGGCAAACGAGAAAGCCGCCATAGGCGCTGACCGCAATTGCCTGTTCGACCGCTGCCGGATCGAGTTCGGTCAACGGTCCGCGCAGGCGCCCGCTGGCGTTATAGACTACAACCTCCGGATCCCCGATTTCCGCCGCGACCTCGTCGAAAAGGGCGGCGACGGACGCCGGCTGGGCGGCATCCGCCGCAAACATCAGCGCGCCGGTTTCGCCAGCGAGTTTGCTCAGCTTGTCGGTGTTGCGCGCCGCCAGCGCGACCCTGACGCCGCGCCCGGTCAGTTGACGCGCAAGCGACGCGCTGAGGCCCGGGCCTGCACCGACGATGAGAGCGGAACTGTAAGGAAACTCGGTCATAGCTGTCCTCCGGTCGTTGTCGACGAAACCTGCGGCGCAGGTGAGCATCAAGCTTGCCTGCGGATACTACACCCACCGCGCCTGGATGGTATTCATCTCAAAGCTGGTCTCGATCGTATCGACGCATTTCAGGCGGGCGATCTTTCCATGATAAACCGCCGCTCCTCGAGGCCGGCCTAGACCACTCCACCATTGTGCTAATGCCCCACGCGCATGGTTTTGGCCTCGCTCTCGTGATATCTTCTACCAGAAGTAAACGAACCGCTTGGAATGAAAGGGAGTTCGATTTTGGGCTAGTTGGAGGGAACCGTCATGAAACTGACGAGACTGATGTCACTGGCTTCCGCCGTAGCAACATTGGCTCTTGCTACAGGAGCGGCATATGCACAACAAGTCACCGGAACACTGGGTGCGCCGGGTGCTACGACAACCATCGATGGCAGGCAGCTGCCGGCGCCGGACCCGAGTTTCGGCGGTACCATCACCAACGATGCTCTCAGTTCGAAACCCTGGTGGGCGCCCCGTATCGTGCCGCCGAAAGGAGCGCCGAACATCCTGCTGGTCATCACGGATGACGCAGGCTTCGGTGTGCCGAGCACGTTCGGCGGCGTTATTCCGACACCAACCATGGATCGCGTCGCCGCCAATGGCCTTCGGTACAACAATGTCCACTCGACTGCCTTGTGCTCGCCGACCCGCGCGGCTCTCATCACCGGACGGAACCATCATTCGGTCGGGTTCGGCGTGATCTCCGAGCAGTCGACGGGTTTCCCCGGCTATAATAGTATCATCCCCGAGGACAAGGCCACCATCGGCCGGATCCTGCGCGACAATGGTTACGCCACCTCCTGGTTCGGCAAGGACCATAACACCCCGGCCTTCGCCGCCAGCTCGATCGGGCCGTTCGACAAATGGCCGACTGGCATGGGATTCGAATATTTCTACGGTTTCGTCGGCGGCGACGCGAACCAGTGGCAGCCGAACCTGTTCCGCAACACCACCCAGATCTATCCCTTCGAGGGCAAGCCAGGCTGGAACCTCGTGACCGGCATGGCCGATGACGCCATTGATTATCTCACTCGCCTCAACCAGACGGCGCCTGACAAGCCTTTCTTCATGAAATACGCGCCCGGCGCAACACACGCGCCTCATCACCCGACGAAGGAGTGGGTAGAGAAGATCAGCGCCATGCATCTCTTCGACCAAGGCTGGGACAAGCTGCGCGAGCAGATCTTCGAGAACCAGAAGACGCTGGGCGTGATCCCGCAGGACACGCAGCTGGAGCCCTGGCCCTCCAGTATCCTCAAGAACTGGGACGATCTGAAACCAGAGGACCAGAAACTCTTCATCAGGCAGGCGGAAATCTATGCCGCCTACGCCGCCTACAGCGACCACGAGATCGGGCGCGTCGTCCAGGCGATCGAGGACATGGGCAAGCTCGACAACACGCTCGTCATCTACATCAACGGCGACAACGGTACGAGCGCGGAAGGCGGCCCTCTCGGCACACCCAATGAGGTGGCGTTCTTCAACGGCATCAATGAAATGCCGACCGATGTACAGATGAAATGGTATGACGTCTGGGGTACCGAACAGACCTACAACCACATGTCGGCGGGCTGGTCCTGGGCCTTCGATACGCCCTTCTCCTGGTTCAAGCAGAACGCCTCGCGGCTCGGCGGCGTCGGGCAGAACATGGCAGTCTCCTGGCCGGCACGGATTACCGACAAGGGTGGCTTGCGCGAGCAATTCATGCACGTGATCGATGTCGTCCCGACGCTGCTTGAGGTAACAGGCATTCCGGCGCCGGACATGGTGGACGGCATCAAGCAGGCGCCGATCGAGGGAACGAGTTTCGCCTATACTTTCGACAACGTGAATGCCAAGGCGCCGACTCGCCACAAGACGCAGTATTTCGAGATGTTCGGCCAATGGGCCCTTTACAATGACGGCTGGCTGCTCAGCACCAAGGTAAACCGTGCGCCCTGGGAAGCCTTCGGCACCGCCAACCCGGACCCGCTAAACAACCAGGTCCTTCAGCTCTATGATCTGAGCAAGGATTTCAGCCAGTCGCAGGACGTCGCCGCTGAGAATCCCGACAAGGTCAAGGCGATGAAGGATCTCTTCCTCGCCGAGGCGAAGAAATACCAGGTCTTCCCGATGGACGCCTCGGTCGCCGCACGCATCGTCGCCCCGCGCCCGAACATCACGGCCGGCCGCACCGAGTTCACCTACACGCATCCGATGACGGGCCTGCCGCAGGGCGACTCGCCGTCCCTGCTCAACAGCTCCTACACGATCACCGCCGACATCGACGTGCCACAGGGGGACGCTGAAGGCATGATCCTGACTTCGGGAGGCCGCTTCGCCGGTTACGGCTTCTATCTTCTCAAGGGCAAGCCGGTGTTCCTCTGGAACCTGGTCGATCTGAAGCGGGTGAAATGGCAAGGCCCGGATGCGCTCACTGCCGGCAAGCATATGCTCGAATTCGACTTCCAGTATGATGGCCTCGGCGTCGGAACGCTCGCCTTCAACAACATGAGCGGCGTCGGCCGATCGGGCACCGGCACACTCATGGTGGACGGCAAGGTCGTGGATACCCAGAAGATGGAACACACCCTTCCCATGATCCTGCAGTGGGATGAGGCTTTCGACGTCGGTTCCGACACGCTAACGGGCGTCAACGATGCCGACTACTCGCCGCCCTTCGCGCTGACTGCCAAGCTCAACAAGCTGACGATCAAGGTGGATCGCCCGACCTTGAGCGAGGACGACATCAAGAAACTCGAGGATGCGCAGGCGGTGGCTGTGGACGGCAGCCCGATCCACCACATGCAGCCTGCGCCGCAATGATCGCGTTGAAGCACGTCGGCACTGCGGGCACCGATGTCAGCCATCCGCCCGCAACATGCGACGTCTAACGAAATAGATGCCCGGATCGTGACAAGTCGACTAGGGGCTGCGCGCGCTTCGCCCCTAGGGCGGCGTGCCCAAGCTTACGGATACTACACCCGCCGCGCCTTGATCGTATTCATCACGAAGCTGGTCTCGATCGTATCGACGCATTTCAGGCGGGCGATCTTTTCCTTGATGAACCGCTCGTAGTCGTCGAGGCCCGAACTCATCACCTTCAGCACGTAGTCGCGCGATCCGGTGACCAGATGGCACTCCAGTACCTCGTCCCACCCGCGAACCGCGCTCTCGAACATCTGGATTTCGTCCTCGTGCTGGCGGCTGAGCCGAACCGACGCCAGCGCCGTCATCGTCCAGCCGTCAATGGCGGGATCGACGAGCGTCGTGTAGCCCTGAATGATGTCAGCATCCTCCAGCCGGCGCAGGCGGCGCAGGCAGGCTGATGCGGAAAGGCCGACGCGCTCGGCAAGCTCGTTGTTGGGAAGGCGAGCGTCGCTCATCAGTTCCTTGAGGATTTTCCGATCCATATCGTCAGCAATTTTCTGCGTCACAATTCGCCATTCTCCGCACTAAGTTGCTTTAGAGAGCATTGCCGCGCGGCAAATAGCAAGAACAGTCCTCGTGTTCTGATATAATTTGCGAGCATCACGCCGCATCTCTCGAGGAGACGACAATGACCGCACCGCATCCTTCCAAGACTCATATCGGCAACCACGCCCTGCATCCCGAAACGCAGATGCTGAACTATGGCTACGATCCGGAATTGTCGGAAGGGGCGGTAAAGCCACCGGTGTTCCTGACGTCGACCTTCGTCTTCAAGTCCGCCGAGGACGGCCGCGACTTCTTCGACTACGTCTCCGGCCGCAAGGAGCCGCCCGCCGGCAAAGGTGCAGGGCTCGTCTATTCGCGCTTCAATCATCCCAACAGCGAGATCGTCGAGGACCGGCTTGCCGTTTACGAGCGAACAGAAAGCTGCGCCCTATTTTCGTCAGGTATGTCGGCGATCGCCACGACGCTCTTGGCCTTCGTTCGTCCCGGCGACGCCGTGCTCCACTCCCAGCCGCTCTACGGTGGAACGGAAACCCTGCTGGCCAAGACCTTCCTCAATCTCGGCGTTGCGGCGGTGGGCTTTGCCGATGGCGTCAGCGAGGCATCGGTGCAAGCGGCCGCGGAACAAGCCATGGCCAAGGGCCGGGTGTCTGTCATCCTTGTCGAGACGCCAGCCAATCCGACAAACAGCCTCGTCGACGTCGCAATGATCCGCCGTGTCGCAGAAAGGATCGGCAGGAAACAGGGACACACGCCTGTTATTGCTTGCGACAACACGCTGCTTGGCCCCGTCTTCCAGCGGCCGATCGAGCACGGCGCCGATATCTCGCTCTACTCGCTGACCAAGTATGTCGGCGGCCACTCGGACCTGATCGCCGGCGCCGCACTTGGCTCGAAGGCCGTCATGAAGCAGGTTAAGGCGCTGCGCGGCGCCATCGGCACCCAGCTCGACCCGCATTCCTGCTGGATGCTCGGCCGCTCGCTGGAGACCCTGCAGATCCGCATGGAGCGGGCCAACAACAACGCCCGCGTCGTTGCCGACTTCCTGCGCGAGCATCCAAAGGTCGAGGGGATCCACTACCTGCCCTATCACGACGCCAGTTCGCCCGTCGGGCGCACCTTCGCGGCGCAGTGCAGCGGTGCGGGATCAACCTTCTCGTTCGATATCGTTGGCGGCCAGCCGGCCTCGTTCAAGTTCCTGAACGCCCTGCAGATCTTCAAGCTCGCGGTCAGCCTCGGCGGCACGGAATCGCTAGCCAGCCATCCGGCGACGATGACGCATTCGGGTGTGCCGGCCGACGTTCGCCAGCGGATCGGCGTCCTGGAATCGACCATACGCCTGTCGATCGGCATCGAGCATCCGGACGATCTCGTCGCCGACCTGCAACAGGCATTGGACGCCGCGTGAACTTAGAGCCTAGCGGCGGCTCAGGCCGCCGCCGTTTCCCTCACATCGTCGAGCAGGAAGTGCACGACGACATACTTCGTCGTGTAGTGGCGGCCGCTGTCGGAAACATTGTCGACGCTGCCGCCATCGGCGGGGTGCCACCGATGATAGTGCGGATTGGTGGTGATCAAGGTGATCGCCTTGCCGGCCATCTTGCCGTCGAGACGGTAGCGCATTTCGGCCAGCGGCCAGATGCGCTCGTAGTCCTCCATGGACATGCGGACCTTCAGGGCTTTGCGGCTCACCGCCTCGCTGCGTGAGCCGTCTTCGTGCTCCACCGCCGGCAGGTCCAGCGTGACTTCCTCGGCTCCATCAAGAATGGAATTGAACTCCTCCGGCCACATGCGTCTCATAAAATCGCTCCTCCAAAGCTCTTCCATCAGTCTGCCTTGTGAAATCTAGCCTGTCTTCCCCCGGAAGCAAACAGTTCCGGCAAAGCTTAGACGAAAGCCTCACGCACGGCATTGGAAACATGATCGTTTCCAGTGTCGCAGTGTGGGCGTTGTCCACATTTAGGACGCCGCTGTGCACTTGCCCTCAGGCGCCATCGCATCATTTTATGCGCCGACGCATTGATGACGGAGAAACAGCCGCGCTGATGGCCAACGAGACCTTTGGGGCGCTCTATCTCGACATGGATGGCTTCAAGGGCATCAATGACATGCTTGGCGATCACGCCGGCGATGAGGCTCTGCGAGAGGCCGCAAACCGCATCCGCACGGTGATCCGATCCGGCGATATCGCCGTGCGCATGGGCGGCGACGAATTGGCCGCCTTTGTTCCCAATCCCCCGAACGCGATCGCATTATCATCGGTTGCCGAACGGCTGGTATCGGCTTTCCGCGAACCCTTAAAGATCGAGGACATCGACGTACGCGCCTGTATCAGCGGCGACGGCGCCGTTGCACCGCATGCCGGGACGACGCGGATCGATATTCTTCGTAACGTCGACAGCGCGCTCTATCAGGCCAAGGCCGCCGGTCTCGACGGCTTCGTGGTGCGGGAAGGCCAGAGTTGCGGGCGTTTTTCAACGCCCGGACACGACCCAAAAGATTGCCGTTCCCGCACCGCCACGACCGAAAACTGCCATCAAGAGCTACCGGTAGGCTGCTTCAAGCTTCGCGATATCGAGCTTGACCATGCCGAGCAAGACTTCGGTGACGCGCTTGGCGCGCTCCCGGTCGGGATCGGCAATCATCTCACTCAGCACGCGGGGAACGATCTGCCAACACAGGCCCCAGCGGTCCCGCAGCCAGCCGCACTGCTCCTCCACGCCGCCGTTCTCCAGGAAGGTGCTCCAGATCCGGTCGATCTCCTGCTGCGTCTCGCATTGTACCGAGACCGAGAAGGCATGGTTGAACGCATCAAGCGGACCGGCTTGCATAGCCACGAAATCCTGATGCCCGAGCTTGAACTCGATGATGACGACACTGCCGGGCGGGCCGCTCGGCGTCTCGGCCGGAAGCACGGTCGTGCGCCCCATGGACGAATTCGGGATCGTTGCCACATAGAATTCGACGGCCTGCTGGACGTCCTTCTCAAACCAGAGATTCGAACTGACCTTGAGCATGGATTGTCTCCTCCTTGATGCTCTGATGAAAGGTTCGACACCCCAAGGACGTTCCCGGTCGGCCCTTCCAGACACCGCACCACACAATCGCATCACAAATTCGAGCAAGCGCGAAATTTGACGTTTACGCAAACGTCAATATTTTGTAAGAGACTCTCAAATGCCGGCTTCGTCCGGCGTGCCGAATTGGAGGAATTCGAACGATGCCAGTCTATAAGGCCCCGGTAAACGACACGCTTTTCGTGCTGAACGACGTGCTCGGCCTGGAACGCTACAACAATCTTCCGGGGTTTGCCGACGCGACGCCTGACATGATCGAGGCGATTCTCGGAGAATCGGCAAAGCTTGCCGAGGAAGTGCTCTTCCCGCTGAACTATTCCGGCGATCAGCAAGGCTGCGTGCGCCATGAAGACGGCTCGGTCTCGGTGCCCGATGGTTTCAAGGGCGGCTATGACGCCTATTGCCAGGGCGGCTGGACTGGCCTTGCGGTTCCCGAGGAATTCGGCGGCCAGGGCCTTCCCTACGCACTGCATGCTGCCGTCGGCGAATACACCTCCTCCGCCAACATGTCGCTGATGATGTACCCGGGGCTCACCCAGGGCGCGATCGCGGCGATCTTCGTGCATGGCTCGGACGAGCAGAAGCAGACCTATCTGCCGAAGATGGTTTCCGGCGAATGGTCCGGCACCATGAACCTCACCGAACCGCATTGCGGCACCGACCTCGGCCTGCTGCGCACCAAGGCGGTGCCGCAGGCAGACGGCAGCTACAAGCTGTCCGGCCAGAAGATCTTCATCTCGGCCGGCGAGCACGACATGACCGACAACATCGTGCATCTGGTGCTGGCGCGCATCGAGGGCGCACCTGAAGGCACGAAGGGCATTTCGCTGTTCATCGTGCCGAAGTACCTGGTCAAGGCGGACGGCACGGTCGGTGCGCGCAACCAGGTTTCCTGCGGTGCGATCGAGCACAAGATGGGCATTCATGGCAACGCCACCTGCGTCATGAACTATGACGGGGCAACCGGCTTCCTCATCGGCGCCGAGAACAAGGGTCTCAGCGCCATGTTCGTGATGATGAACGAGGCACGCCTCAGCGTCGGCCTGCAGGGGCTGGCGATCTCCGAAGTCGCCTATCAGAACGCGGTCAACTATGCCCGTGAGCGCATCCAGGGCCGCTCGCTGTCAGGCCCGAAGGCGCCGGAGAAAAAGGCCGATCCGATCATCGTGCATCCCGACATCCGCCGCTCGCTGATGACGATCCGTGCCTTCAACGAGGCCGGCCGCGCCTTCCTGCTCTGGACGGCGCTGAAATCCGACATCGCCCACCGTTCGGCGGACGAGAAGGAGCGCCAGACGGCCGACGACATCCTCGGCCTCGTCACCCCGATCCTCAAGGGCGTGCTGACCGACAAGGGCTTCGACCACGCCGTCATGGCCCAGCAGGTCTTCGGTGGCCACGGCTACATCGAAGAGCACGGCATGAGCCAGTATGTGCGCGACGCGCGCATCGCCATGATCTACGAAGGCGCCAACGGCATTCAGGCGCTCGACCTCGTCGGCCGCAAGCTCGGCCAGAACGGCGGCCGCGCCGTCATGGCGCTGTTCAAGGAAATCGGCGATTTCTGCGAGGAGAACCGCAACGAAGAACAGATGGCCTTCTTCACCAAGAACCTGAAGAAGGGGTTGAACGACGTGCAGGCAGCGACCATGTGGTTCATGCAGCACGCCATGGCCAAGCCCGACAATGCCGGCGCCGGCTCCACCGACTACATGCATCTCTTCGGTCTTGTCGTGCTCGGCTACATGTGGGCAAAGATGGCCAAGGCTGCCAATGATGGCCTTGCCGCTGGAGAAACCGAACGCGAAACATTCCTGCGCAACAAGCTGATCACCGCCCGTTTCTTCATGGAGCGGATCATGCCGGAAACGGCACTGCGCAAGGCCCGCATCGAGACCGGCGCGGAAACGATGATGACCTTGGCCGCCGAGGCCTTTTGAGTTCAACGGCGCTTGCCGCCGATAGGGAGATAGAGGAATGACCGAGGTTTTCATTTACGACCACGTGCGCACGCCACGCGGCCGCGGCAAGAAAGACGGCTCGCTGCACGAGGTGCCGTCGGTGCGGCTTGCCGCCAAGACGCTGGAAGCGATCCGCGATCGCAACGGGCTTGCTACGGCAACGGTCGACGACATCGTCATGGGCTGCGTCGATCCCGTCATGGAAGCAGGCGCGGTGATCCCGCGCGGTGCCGCCTTCGAGGCGGGCTATTCCACCAAGGCGCCCGGCATGCAGATTTCCCGCTTCTGCGCCTCCGGTCTCGACGCCGTCAATTTCGGCGCGGCGAAGATCGCCCAGGGCGCCGATGACATCGTCATCGCAGGCGGCGTCGAAAGCATGTCGCGCGTCGGTCTCGGCATGTCCGGCGGCGCCTGGTTCATGGATCCGTCGGTGAACTTCCCGGCATATTTCATGCCGCAGGGCGTCTCCGCCGATCTGATTGCCACCAAGTACGGCTTCTCGCGCGACGACGTCGATGCCTATGCGGTCGAGAGCCAGAAGCGCGCGGCGAATGCCTGGGAGAAGGGCTACTTCAAGAACTCCGTCATCCCAATCAAGGACCAGAACGGCCTTGTTATCCTTGCCCATGACGAGCACATGCGCCCGGGCACCGATATGCAGGCGCTGGCAGCCCTGAACCCCTCCTTCCAGATGCCGGGCGAGATGGGCGGCTTCGAAGCCGTCGCGATCCAGGCCCATCCGGAAATCGAGCGCCTCAACTATGTCCACCACGCCGGCAACTCCTCCGGTATCGTCGATGGCGCGGCTGCCGTGCTGCTCGGCTCGAAAGCAGGCGGCGAGAGCATGGGCATCAAGCCACGGGGCCGCATCAAGGCCTTCGCCAATATCGGCTCCGACCCGGCGCTGATGCTGACCGGCCCGGTCGATGTCACCGAAAAGCTTCTGAAGCGCACGGGCATGACGCTTGCGGATATCGATCTCTTCGAACTCAACGAAGCCTTTGCCGCTGTCGTGCTGCGCTACATGCAGGCCTTCGAGATCCCGCACGACAAGATCAACGTCAACGGCGGCGCCATCGCCATGGGCCATCCGCTCGGCGCCACCGGCGCGATGATCCTGGGCACGGTGCTCGACGAACTGGAGCGGCGCGACCTCAACACCGCGCTCGTCACGCTCTGCATCGGCGCCGGCATGGGCACGGCAACGGTAATCGAACGCGTCTAAGGGAGAGAGACGATGACCTACAAGAACTTCACCGTCGAAACCGACGCGGATGGCATCGCCCTTGTGACCTGGGACATGCCCGGCAAATCCATGAACGTCTTCACCGAGGAGGTGATGGACGAGCTCAACGCCATCGTCGATGCCGTCGTTGCCGACGGCGCCGTCAAGGGCGCGGTCATCACCTCGGGCAAGTCGAGCTTCTCGGGCGGCGCGGACCTTTCGATGATCAAGTCGATGTTCTCGCTCTATCAGCATGAGAAGGCCGCCAACACCGATGGCGCTGCGCAGAAGCTGTTCGATCTCGTCGGCCGCATGACCGGCCTCTTCCGCAAAGTCGAAACCTCAGGCAAACCCTGGGTTTCGGCGATCAACGGCACCTGCATGGGCGGCGCCTTCGAAATGTCGCTCGCCTGCCATGGCCGCGTCGCCTCGAATGCCAAGTCGGTGAAGATCGCGCTGCCCGAGGTCAAGGTCGGCATCTTCCCCGGTGCCGGCGGCACGCAGCGCGTCTCGCGCCTGGCGGACGCCCAGTCGGCCCTGCAGATGATGACGACAGGCCAGTCGCTGACAGCAGCACGCGCCAAGGCGATGAACCTCGTGCATCAGGTGGTCGAACCGGATCAGCTGATCCCATCAGCCAAGCAGATGATCAAGGACGGCCTCAAGCCAGTCGCGCCCTGGGACGAAAAGGGTTTCAAGGCGCCCGGCGGCGGCATCTGGACGCCTGCGGCGGCCCAGCTCTGGCCGGCAGCCCCCGCGATCCTGCGCCGCGAAACCTCCGGCAACTATCCGGCAGCGCTCGCCATCCTCAAATGCGTCTATGAAGGCCTGCAGGTGCCTTTCGACACCGGCCTCAAGATCGAACAGCGCTATTTCACCGAGATCCTGCAGACCAACGAAGCCTTCTCGATGATCCGTTCGCTCTTCATCTCCGTGCAGGAGCTCGGCAAAGGGGCCCGCCGCCCCGCCGGAATCCCGAAAACGGAGTTGAAGAAAGTGGGTGTCGTCGGCGCCGGTTTCATGGGAGCCTCGATCGCCTATGTGACCGCCGCCGCGGGCATCCCCGTCACCCTCATCGACCGCGACATCGAAGCGGCGGCCAAGGGCAAGGGCGTCGGTGAAGGCCTGGTGAAGGACTCGATCGGTAAGGGACGCCTTACGCAGGATGAGGGTGCGGCGCTGCTTTCGCGCATCGTCCCGTCCGCGGACTATGCCGACCTCAAGGATGCTGATCTCGTCATTGAAGCCGTGTTCGAAGACCGTGAGGTCAAGAAGGCCGTGATCGCGGCGGTTGAAGCCGTGCTGCCGGAAGGCGCCATCTTCGCTTCCAACACCTCGACCCTGCCGATTTCAGGCCTTGCCAAGAACTCCAAGCGCCCTGCCGATTTCATCGGCGTGCATTTCTTCTCGCCGGTCGAGAAGATGATGCTGACCGAGGTCATTCTTGGCAAGGAGACCGGCGACAAGGCACTCGCCGTCGCGCTCGACTACGTCGCCGCAATCAAGAAGACGCCAGTTGTCGTCAACGACACCCGCGGCTTCTTCGTCAACCGCTGCGTCTTCCGCTATATCCACGAAGCCTATGACATGCTGATCGAGGGCGTCCCGCCTGCGATGATCGAGAATGCCGCCAAGATGGCCGGCATGCCTGTTGGGCCGCTATCGCTGAACGACGAGGTGGCGATCGACCTCAGCCAGAAGATCCTGAAGGCCACCGTCGCCGATCTCGGCGAGGCCGCCGTCGATCCTGAACATATGGCGCTGATCAACAAGATGGTCGACGAACTCGACCGCCGCGGCCGCAAGAACGGCAAGGGCTTCTACGACTATCCGGCGAAACCGGCCAAGAAGTCGCTTTGGCCGGAGCTGAAGGCTCTATACCCGCAGAAGAAGGCGGAAGAGATCGACGTCGAGGTGCTGAAGCAGCGCTTCCTCGTCACCATCGCACTCGAAGCGGCGCGCACCATCGAAGAAGGCATCATCACCGATCCTCGCGAGGCCGACGTCGGCTCCATCCTCGGCTTCGGCTTCGCGCCATACACCGGCGGCGTGCTGTCCTACATCGACGGCATGGGCGTGAAGACCTTCGTGGGGCTCTGCGAGAAACTGGCGGCAACCTACGGTGCACACTTCAAGCCGACGGCGCTGCTTGAGGACATGGCGGCCAAGGGCGAGACCTTCTACGGCCGCTTCGACCCTTACGCAAAGGAGAAGGAGGCGGCGTAAGCCGCCTCTGGCACCTGTCATCAAAGCCAGCGGTGCTTTCGGCTGGCTTTCGATCTCGCGGCTACTTGGTCACGGTAAGGCTGGCCTGCATGCCCGCCTCGTAATGCCCCTTGATATTGCACAGAAGCAGGTAGGCGCCGGGCGCGAGCTTCGTTTTCAACTGCCCGTCCGCTCCCGGCTTTAGGTCCGAGACTTCGCCGATGCTCTTGAGCTGCTTTTCATCGACCCTATGCCTGGATGCAATCAACGGAACCTTCTGGTCCGGGGACTTCAGCTTGACGAGCACCATCTCGTGCTCCTCGGTCATCGCGTCGTTGTGAACCGCGAAGATCGTTTCCCCTGCCTTGATCGTGGCCTGGTCGAGCGTCAGGGTCATCGGCCCGCCGCCCTCGCCGCCTTCGGTCACTTTCACAGTCGTAGCCGCCCATGACGGCGAAGCGGTTGCGATCGCGGCAGATGCGGCGAGAGCGTACCATGCGTACCTGTTCATCAAATCAGCCTTTCCGTTGCAGCCCGCGCTTCATGTAGGCAGCACGTCTGACGCCAGCCTGAACGGCTGGTCCAACCGTCGCAGGCTCGGCAACACAAAGCCGGTCCCGGGCGATGGACGACACATCATTGGCCGGCGATGGAGGCCGCGATCTTCTCGGCCTCAAGTCCGATTTCCCGGAGAAGGCCGGTTGGAACGGCGGTGAAGCCGCAAAAGTAGAGGCCATCATTCGCCGGCTGGAGATCTCCGCGCGCGGGACCGTCGGCGCCGCCAAATCGTTGTTTGAAGTCGGCCAGCAGCGCCTCGAGCCCCGGCCGATAGCCGGTCGCAAGGACGATCGCGTCAAAAATGCCGGAGCGGCCATCCGCGAATTGCACCTGGCGATCGTCGGAACTCGTGACGGCAGGGAACACCTTGATATCCCCCGACCTGATCCGCTCGATCGTGCCGATGTTGATCATCGGCGTGCGGCCCCTTTCGATAATGCCGGCCAGCGGCCCGCCTTTTGCCCTTTCCACTCCGAACGCCCCGAGGTCCCCGAAACGCAGGCTGAGGATCGGCGCGTTCACCGCGTCGACTAGGCGATAGGGAAGGAACCGCTGGGCGATGGCAATGCTGGCGGTCGTCACGCCGAACAGCTCGAGCGGCACGACGTTGACCGGACCACGCACGGACATGGCGACATGAAGGCCGGCCTCGGCGCATTCGAGAGCGATCTCGCCGGCGGAGTTGCCGAAGCCGACGACGAGGACCCGCTCGGCTGCAAGCTCCGCGGCATTCCGGAACTCCGAGGAGTGCAGAAGCTTGCCCGAAAACAGCTCCTGCCCCTCCCAGGACGGCCTTATCGGCGCGTTCGAAAGCCCGGTCGCGAGGATGACATTGCTCGCCTCGAATGCCCCCTCGAAGCTCTCGACAATCCACGCCTTGTCCTTGCGGATCGTCGTCGCGCGCACGCCGAACCTGACCTCGATGTCGTTCGAGGAGCTATAGGTTTCGAGATACTCGATCACCTGCTGCCGCGAGGGATACTTCGGAAACCGCCGTGGCATTGGCATTCCCGGCAGAGCCGAGTGCATCTTGTGGGTATGCAGCCGAAGGCGGTCGTAGTGGCGATGCCAGGAGGCAGCCAGCGTGTCGCCTTTCTCAAGCACCAGAAACGGGCGTCCACGCGCCTGCAGCGCCACGGCGCAGGCCAATCCTGCCGGTCCCGCACCGATGATGATCGTTTCTGTATCCGTCATGGGAGCTCTTGGCTCACGATGCCAGTCATAAATGGGCCCTCGTGCTGACACCTAGGGCGCGGCGACCCTGACGACATCCGACAACACCCACTTCTTGTCAAAAAACTCCTTCGTCGGGCCGTAGGCGCGGAACATCAGTTCGAACTGCCGCTTCGGATCGGTCGGCACCCAATTGGTGTCCTTGCCCTTGGGGGCCTTGGGACCGAAATAGAGATCGACGGATCCGTCTCCGTTCTTCACCAGTTCCGGAATCTGCGACGAACGGCTGGCACGCGCAACATTCTTGATCAGCGCGTGCGTCTGCCGGTCATAGGCCGTCACCGACCAATATTGCTGGACGGGAACATTGCCAGGCACATGGAGACGATAGGTCTTGCCGCCGTCGAAGGCATTGCCATCCTTGTCGCGGATCGAGATCGCATAGAACTGACCGGCCCCGAGCCTCTTGATGCCGATATAGGCATAGCTGTAGGCAACGCCGCGATGATCGACCGGATAGGCGTCCTGTTCGGCGAAATCAGATTGCATGGCCTTGATGAGATCGGGATAGGCCGGGAAGGTCCAGCGGCTCTTCTCGCTGAAGAAGGGCGGCAGACCGGCATCGTATTTCGCCTCCAGTAGGGTCTCGGCCTCCTTGATGCCCTTGGTCAGCAGGGATTTGGTGTGGCGATCGGGCTCAAACGGCTTGTCTTTCTCTATGCCGATCGATTTCAGCTGGTCGATCATCACGCGGTCGCGGGAGATCCACGGCTCTTCCTGTACGACACGGTTCAGATTGTCGAAGAAGCTCGCGTCCCATCTGATCGTGGAATCGAACAGAACATCCTTCACGTCGGAGAAAACGGTCTCCGGCGGATTGGCGGCGGCCGACAGCGGATAGATTTTCAGCTTCTTGCCGTAGTCGATGGAGGCCTGGACATCGGCATCACCATGGCTCGCAAGGTTCGAACGAAACAGCATGTAGCCGCCGTAGACCTCGGACCGCAGCGGAATGAACCCGTCCGGCAGCTTGTCCGTGTAACCCGGCGGCAGGACCACGAACTTGCCGCCTTTGCCCTTGTCGTATCCGAGCAGACCGGCATCCTCGAGCGGCAATTGCCATGCGGTGACGATATTGCCGTTGAAGGAGGCCTTTTCCTCCGCCGGCGGCAGATCGAGAACGACGGGGCCGTCCTTCGTGCTGAAGAAAACCATGAAGTAGAGAGCGTCCGGATTGGGCGTCAGCGTCTGGTTCATCCAGTCCAGCGGGCGACCCCAATAGATGACCTGTCCGACCTTGCCGGGCGTCTTCTCAAGCATCTCCTGCCGCATCAGATCGTAGTTGACGACGGGTATGCCCCAAACTGCCGCCTGGACTGCATTCCGCTCGATCTCCTGGTCGAACACCTGCCGTGCGGTCCTATCTGCCGAAAGTGCCGGACCGGCGAGCAGCAGCATGCATAGTAGCGCGATAGACCTCATGGCAGGCCTCCTCCGATCTTGATGCGTCATCCGGAGTGAATGCTTGCGGGGCTCAATACGGAAGTACGTTACGGTAAATGTGACCAGTATCCCATCTGCAGACTAGAGGCGGGTCCGACCATGCGAAATCGGGATATGCTGATGCAATATCCGATCGAGTGCATGGTGCCTCAGCGGAGCAAAACAGCGCCGAGTTAAGCCATATCAATCACTTATCCGATCTCTCATCCTCGCTCCCCGGCCCCGTGCCTAAAATCCTCCCGCTTCCGTCGCCGGGGTGTTTCGCGAGACTTTCGCGGGCAGGCGGGAGCCGGCGCCCTGCCGGAGGCTGTAACGTGTAGTCGAAGGCAGGGAGGCGAAAGCCGGGCATCGGCATTAGACCGCTGCCATCACAAGTCTCCCCCGGACGTTCCAGCATCCGGTTTGGTTCAGCCATGCAAGTTCGGGCCGATCTGCTCGGACGCAGCGAGACGAGGCGATCGCCTGAAGGGGTAGGGATATCCCGAAGAACGCCGAAGGCCACGCAAATGCGGAGCCACAATAAATCTAACCAGTGAGGTTCCGCATTTGCGTGGGCTCTCCGGATCGATGGTCGAAAACATGGCGGCGGAGCTGCCGTGGAGGAGACGCATGCGAAGCAGCCTGTTCCTGAAAAGACTTCTCGCCCTGCCCGTTGTCGACGTGCTCGCCGTCGTCGAGGCCATGAATTTCGAGGATGGCGGACTGGTCGATGGCGAGGAAAAGGCGCGATCCGGCGGATGCGTCATCACACGGCTGGCCGCCAGCGAGTGCGGCTTCTGGAAAGATTGCTCCATCGCCACCTGCCGTCGTGCCCGGGCCTGCAGGGGCAGGCTGACGGCGGCACAGATGCACCACGATGCCGGCTATCACCCTTACTTCCCGCCTTGAACGCGCGCCAATGAGGACCGGCGCCAGACCATCCTTCGAATGATGGGAACGATGCAACAGACGACTGCTGACGACACGGAGGAGTTCCGCGATCTGGAACGTCGCCTGGCTGAGGCGGCGCTGCGGCAACCGGAACTCCGGCCGCGGCTCGCCGCCTTCCCCGGTCGCTACGGCCTGCCCGGCAGCGCCAAATTGCCGATCGTAACGGCGACCTTTGAAGGACCCCGGCGAGGCCCGTGCAGTGGCCGTCACGATAGCGGCTCGCATCGAACCTGCAGGTCGACCGGCGCCCCGCTACCCTCAGCCCCGCAGGCCAGGTGCCTCGTAACCGGTGCGCTCGACGTATTCCGTGTAGCCGCCGCCATATTGGTGGATGCCGTCAGGCGTCAGTTCCAGCACGCGGTTGGAAAGCGCCGCGAGGAAATGCCGGTCGTGCGAGACAAACAGCATCGTGCCCTCGTATTGCGACAGCGCCTTGATCAGCATTTCCTTGGTGTCGAGGTCCAGGTGGTTGGTCGGCTCATCGAGCACCAGCAGGTTCGGCGGATCGAAGAGCATCTTGGCCATGACAAGCCGCGCCTTTTCGCCACCCGACAGCACGCGGCACTTCTTTTCGACGTCGTCGCCGGAGAAGCCGAAGCAGCCGGCCAGCGCTCTCAGCGGCGCCTGCCCTGCCTGCGGGAAGGAATCCTCCAGCCATTCCAGCACTGTCCGCTCGCCATCGAGGATATCCATGGCGTGCTGGGCGAAATAGCCCATCTTGACGCTGGCGCCGAGGGCAACGCTGCCCTGGTCCGGCTCGGCGGAACCAGCAACCAGCTTCAGCAGGGTCGACTTGCCGGCACCGTTGATGCCCATGATGCACCAACGCTCCTTGCGGCGGACCATGAAGTCCAGGCCTTCGTAGATGGTTCGGCCGCCGTACTTCTTGTGGACGTTCTTGAGGTTGATCACGTCTTCGCCGGAGCGCGGGGCCGGCAGGAAGTCGAAGGCGACCGTCTGGCGGCGCTTCGGTGGCTCGACCCGGTCGATCTTCTCCAGCTTCTTGACGCGGCTCTGCACCTGCGAGGCGTGCGATGCGCGCGCCTTGAAACGCTCGATGAACTTGATTTCCTTGGCAAGCATCGCCTGCTGGCGCTCGAACTGCGCCTGCTGCTGTTTCTCGTTCTGCGCCCGCTGCTGTTCGTAGAACCCGTAATCGCCGGAGTAGCTGTTCAACGAGCCGGCGTCGATCTCGATGATCTTGCCAACGATGCGGTTCATGAACTCGCGGTCGTGCGAGGTCATCAGAAGCGCCCCGTCATAGGTCTTCAGGAATTCTTCCAGCCAGATCAGGCTTTCCAGGTCCAGGTGGTTGCTCGGCTCGTCGAGCAGCATGACATCCGGACGCATCAGAAGAATGCGGGCGAGCGCCACGCGCATTTTCCAACCGCCCGACAGTCCGCCGACATCACCGTCCATCATTTCCTGGGTGAAGCTCAGGCCTGCCAGCACTTCGCGCGCACGCCCTTCCAGAGCGTAGCCGTCCAGTTCCTCGTACCGTGCCTGGACTTCGCCATAGCGCTCGATGATCCGGTCCATTTCGTCGAGCTTGTCGGGATCGACCATTTCCACTTCGAGTTCACGCAACTCGGCCGCGACGACGCTGACAGGCCCAGCACCTTCCATGACCTCGGCCACGGCGCTACGGCCGGCCATCTCGCCGACATCCTGATTGAAATAGCCGATCGTCACGCCCTTTTCGGCCGCGACCTGGCCTTCATCGGGCTGCTCCTGCCCGGTGATCATGCGAAAGAGCGTCGTCTTGCCGGCGCCATTCGGGCCGACGAGGCCGATCTTCTCGCCTCGGTTGAGGGCTGCGGAGGCTTCGATGAAGAGGATGCGGTGGCTGTTCTGCTTGCTGATATTCTCGATGCGAATCATGTCTGCGTGGAGTCCGAAAGCGTTGCTGCGCCCCTCGATCATGCCGGCCGGGGCTTTTTGCGGCTCTCGCTAGCACGTTCGCGGCGCAATGGCCAATCCCAGGCCATGCAAAGAACTCTACGTCAGGAAAATGAAGGTCGTTTGTCGACCGGGCGGAACTGCAACGGGCGACAGAACTTTTCCACAATAGGTCCTCGCCCCTTGATCAGCCGATCAGCGATCATTTATGCGTTATCGGCGCGCCGGCGGGCGTTTCGCATATGTCAGGGATTATCAGATTATGGAAATTTTCACCTCGGCCGGCTTGCTGGCGCTCTTGCAGGTCATTCTCATCGACCTCGTGCTTGCCGGCGACAACGCCGTCGTCATCGGTCTTGCCGCCGCCGGATTGCCGGCCGACCAACGCAAGAAGGCGATCCTCGTCGGTATTCTTGCTGCCACCGTGCTGCGTATCGCGCTCGCCAGCGTTACCGTCCAGCTTCTCGAGATCATCGGCCTGCTGCTGGCCGGCGGTATTCTCCTGCTCTGGGTCTGCTGGAAGATGTGGCGCGATCTGCGCAACGGCAGCGGCGAAGTGGAGGGTGCCGAAGGCGACGCGGCGGCGCCGAAGAAGACCTTCTTCCAGGCAGCCAGCCAGATCGTCATTGCCGACGTGTCGATGTCGCTCGACAACGTGCTCGCCGTTGCGGGGGCTGCCCGCGAACATCCGACGATCCTCGTCATCGGCCTCATCCTGTCGATTGCGATGATGGGTATTGCGGCGAACTTCATCGCGCGCCTGCTCAACCGCTACCACTGGATCGCCTATCTCGGCCTTGCCATCATCGTCTACGTGGCGCTGAGCATGATCTATCGCGGCGCCCTCGAGGTCTGGCCGCACCTCGCGCCGGTGGCCGCTGCCGCTTTGGGCTGAACCGCCATAGGTTCGAACGGCCCTCAGGGGCCGTTCACGAGCTGCAGGACGAGGCGGCGAATATTGCCGCCCTCGCTCATCTCCGCCTTGTCGAAATCGCGGCCCTGCTGTCGCTGTCGCGCCGAGAGTTCGCCGAGCCGCTTGGTGAGTTCGACCCGGATCTTGCGGCAATCCGGGTCATTGTCGGCGGAAAAGCCGACGCTCATCGCCTCGATGTCCCGGACCATCTGCTCGATATAGTCCCCGTGCACCCGCTCATGCGTTTCGATGCCGGCAATGAAGGTCGCCCAGCTTGCCTGGGTGGCAGCGGGAAGCTTGCCGGTCGGCTTCGGCAGCGTGTAGGTGATGATCAGCTTCGGCCGCGCCACGGCAAGCACGCAGGCATCGCCCCGGCGCTCGTATTTTCTGGTCCAGGTCAGCTTGAAAGTCGTGTGCGCCACCACCCGACCGCCGGCAAGCTCGGGACCGTGCTCGCCGATGGAATCGTACAAGGCTGCGCCGGAACTGCCCGTCACCGCGTAGGTCCGCACCTCTTCGATCGGCTGCCATTCCGCCTTCGCCGCAACCGGCTGAAGGACGCAAGCCATCAGCAACCAACGAACCAATCCTGCCTTCACGCGAATCCCCCGGACAATCCTGCTCCGACCCTAGTCGGCAGGCGTCTCGCATTCAACCGGCGATCCGGATGCGGCACTAGGCACGCTTTGTCGGGATCGACCCCTAAAGGTCTGTCATAAAACCCAAAAAAAGCCTGAATATTCGAGAGTGATCACGCTATCGAGTGGATCGCGTGTCGCTAATCGAAATCCTCTGGCAACGATTTCACCGTATGATGCACCATTCGAACAAGATGTAAGACGCCTGCCTGTGGGGGCAGTTCATAGATTGGGGTCTGCTGTGACAATCTATCTGCCTATCGCAGAATTGTCGGTGAACATCTTCATCATTCTCGGCATGGGAGCAGCCGTCGGCTTTCTCTCCGGAATGTTCGGTGTCGGCGGCGGCTTCCTGATCACGCCGCTCCTGATCTTCTACAACATCCCGCCGGTCGTTGCCGTCGCCACCGGCGCCAATCAGGTCGTGGCCTCCTCCATATCCGGCGCCATCACGCATTTTCGGCGTGGATCGCTCGACCTGAAGCTCGGAACCGTACTGCTGATTGGGGGTCTCACCGGTGCGACAATCGGCATCTGGATCTTCTCGCTGCTCAGGCGGATCGGTCAGCTCGATCTCATCATCTCCTTGCTTTACGTCGTCTTTCTCGGCACGGTCGGTGGACTGATGCTGGTCGAGAGCGTCAGTGCCATGCGCCGTGCGGCGAAGAACGTGCCGCCGACACCGCGGCGCCCCGGTCATCACCATTGGGTGCACAAGCTGCCGCTGAAGATGCGGTTCAAGAAGTCGAAGATCTTCCTCAGTGTGATCCCGGTCGTCGCGCTCGGCTTCGGCATCGGCATCCTGACATCGGTCATGGGCGTCGGCGGCGGCTTCATCATGGTGCCGGCGATGATCTATCTCCTGCGCATTCCGACCAACGTGGTCGTCGGCACGTCGCTGTTCCAGATCATCTTCGTGACCGCCTACACGACGGTCGTGCAGGCGGCGACGAACTTCTCGGTCGACATCGTGCTCGCCTTTTTCCTAATGATTGCCGGCGTGATCGGCGCGCAGTATGGCGTGCGTGTCGGACAGAAGCTGCGCGGTGAGCAGCTTCGCGCGCTTCTCGGACTGCTGGTGCTTGCCGTCGGCCTTCGTCTTGCCGTTGCGCTCGTCGTAACCCCAGCGGACGTCTACTCCGTCGTCATGGGAGCGAATTGATGCGCCGCTTCCTCGCTGCTCTTCTATCTATCGTTCTCTTGCTGCCCACCGCAGCAATGGCGCAGATGCTGCTCCCGGGCCAGGCCGCGCAGAGCAAGACCGAAGGGCTGGAGATCGGCACCTCCACCAGCGAAATCGCCATCACTTCGGATTTTCGGGGCGCGGACCTGACGATCTTTGGAGCCGTGACCAACACTGACAGTCTTCTGTTGGCAATCGGCCAATATGACGTGGTCGTCGTTCTCGAGGGGCCGCGAGAAAACGCGACCGTGCGCCGGAAGGAGCGCGTGTTCGGCGTCTGGATGAATACGCGATCGATGACCTTCGAGGCGGTGCCGCACTCCTATTCGATGTCGAGTTCGCGCATGCTTGACGACATCACCACGCCGCTCGACCTCACCGATAGGGGGATCGGCATCGACCACATCCCGCTGACGCCGGTCGGCTTCGTCGGCAACGCCAGCAATCTCGGCGAATTCCGGCAGGCCTTTCGCCGACTGCAGGAAAACGGCGGCCTCTACGATCGCGACCCGAGCGGCGTGCGTTTCGTCAGTTCCAGCCTTTTCAAAGCCAGCCTGCGGTTGCCGGCAAACATTCCGAACGGCGTGCATACCGTGCGAGCCTATCTCTTCAAGAGCGGCAATTTCATCACTGAGAAGTCGGTGCCGTTGCGTGTCATCAAGACGGGCATCGAGCAGATGATTACCGACGCGGCGCACTCGCAGCCGATTGCCTACGGCCTGGTTTCTGTCTTCCTGGCGCTCATTACCGGCTGGGGTGCCAGCGTGGTGTTCCGCAAGGATTGATCAGGCGGATTTCGTCTTGCGGGCGACGACGCCGAGATAGGCTTCGGTGAGGCGCGCGAGGACGGACGGCGTTCCGGCAGGCAGCTTCTTGCCGAGATGCTTGGCGCGTAGCTCGTCCATGAATTCCTCCCAGAGTTCGGTGCCCCCCTCCTCCAGAAGCTCCGCCCGAATGGAGAGTTCCTCGGTAACCGGAAGATGCCTGCGACCCCACGCACCCATGTGCGCGAAGATGGGCACGAGTTGGATCGCCATTTCGGTCAGGCTATAGATTGCCTTCTGCTTGTGCGTCGGATCATCCTCACGCGTCAGCAATCCCCTGTCGACTAGGCGGCGGAGGCGGTCGGCAAGAATGTTCGAGGCAATTTTCTCCTGCGAATTCTGCAGCAGTTCGCGAAAATGGCGCCGATTGCCGAACATGATGTCGCGGATGACGATGAGGCTCCAGCGATCGCCGAGGACCTCGAGCGTCAGATTGATCGGGCAGCCGGAGCGATGAGCGTCGTCCATTAGCACCTCCAAAGACTGCTTGCATTTTGCCATCAGTCAACCAAGCGTTCAACCAGTTACGAGTCGCAACCAGTTTCGAGGAGGACGAAGGGATGAGAAAGCTTATCGTTTGGAATCTGATGACGCTTGACGGCTATTTCGAAGGGACGAAGCCGTGGGATATCGATTTTCACACTCTTGTCTGGGGTCCCGAACTGCAACAGTACTCCGAGCGTCTTGGCGAAGAGGGCGACCTGCTCGTCTTCGCCGCAAGACATATGAGGGCATGGCCGCCTATTGGCCGACCGCCACGGACGAGGAAGGCGAGAAGATCAAGACCTATATGAACGGCATTGCCAAGATAGCCGTATCGAGGTCGATGCCGACGGCCGACTGGAACAACCCGCGTCGTGAGTGAACCCGTCTCGGAACTCAAGAAGCTGAAGGCCGAAACCGGCAAGTCGATCTTCATTTTCGGCAGCGCCGAACTGGCGGATTCGCTCCTGAAGGAAGGCCTGGTGGATGAGATCCGCATGTGCCTTGTGCCCGTCATCCTCGGCGGCGACAACCCACATTTCAAACCGGGAGACTGGCAGCTTCCGCTGAGGCTACTGGACAGCACGACGACGAAGAACGGCGCAGTGATCCTTCGCTACGAGCCGGTCCAAGCATGAGCGTCAATGGCTGCGGCCCTGCCGCAGCCACAGCGGGATTGGATCAAGCATTCGGCAGCCCGCCCCGTCGCTCAAGCGCAGTCTTGCGGATGGTCTCTGCGATCTCGGGGCTGCTGCTCGACAGCATCTGGAACTCCACCGCATAGAGCGACAGCAGCGACACCTCAGTTGCGGCACTGACAGTTGCTGATCGCGGCTCGCCCGTGATCAGCGCCATCTCGCCGAAAAAGCTTCCGCTGCCAAGTTCCACCGGATGATCGGGGGTTGCCACGCTGACCCGCCCCTCGACGATGAAGAACATCTGATCGCCAATATCACCCTTGCGACAGATCACGCTACCGGCAGGGACGACGCGCGGTCGCAGCGCCCGCACGATCTCGACGAGTGCGGCAGCGCCGAGCTTCTGGAATAGAGGTACGGCGGCGACCAGTTGCCAGTTGCGAACAAAGTCCTGACGGCGAACCTCTTCGTAGAAACCGGTGGCGAGGATACCGGCCCAAAGCGCAAAAATGCCGATACCGCTCATCATCACCAGGCCAGCCAGTATCCGCCCTCCGAGGCTCTGCGGGATCTCGTCGCCGTAGCCGGTCGTCGACAACGTCACGACGGCCCACCACATCGCCTGCGGGATGCTGCCGAATTTGTCTGGCTGGACGTCGCGCTCGATGACATAACCGGCCAGCGCGGCACCAAAGAGAACGATGCCGAAGACCGACGTGACGCCAAGCAGATTGCGCGATTCGTTCGCAACCACCTTTGCCATCAGCCTGAAGAAGCTCGAGTCCCGCAGCGGCTTGAGAAGCCAAATGGCGCAATACAGGCTCCGATCGCGGGATCCAACGAACAGGAATGCAACGACCGGAACCAGAACGGCAAGCAAATCGATCACAAGGGCCGTCACCCCGCTCGACGGGCGTTGTCGACGTGAGAGCAACGTCCCAACCAATTGGAGCACATAGACCACCCAAATTGCCGCAAGCAGCAACTCAAAGGCCAATTGCTCTTCCGCGGCGAGATTGGGCGTCGTCAGCGCAGCAACGATCAGGAGACCAATTGCGGCGAACAGCGCGTTGATCGGCGTCGAAATCTTCGAGAAAGGCACTGCCGACATCAGACACTCCCAACCGCGCCCGGCATTCTTCGACAATAAATGCCTTTGGGCCACGCGCAAAGTACACTTGAACCAACGCTCGTGCGGCCTCCCAGGGCCAGGCAGTTTGGCAAGGGAAGCGGGCCTGACGGCCAAACTGTTCTTCGAGCGGCGAGGTTTCGTCGTTTTAACGCAGCAAAGCGTCGAAAAGCGCAGGCGGGCGCTGACAAAATTCCGGATTGGAAAAGCTGCTCTCCTAAGCGGCACTGCCGCCATTTGCAGGTGGCAACTCGCATTCCGCTAAAAACCGCTCGTTAATATTTACGAGTTAGTAATCTCTCGGAAACGAGAGGTTCTTGTAATGCGTATCCGTGCCCTCCCCGCTCTCGTGCTTCTGGCACTTGTTGCCGGCTGTGCGACCGCTCCCAAACAGACCCGAAACATCTGCGCCGTCTTCGAGCAGCGCGACGGGATGTTCACGAGCTGGCAGCGCGCGGCGGAAAAGACGGAGCGCAAGTATGGCGTTCCGGTTCCGATCCTGATGGCGACCATGTATACCGAGTCCGGCTTCCAGCCCTATGCGCGACCACCGCGCACCAAGCTGTTCGGCTTCATTCCGTGGACGCGACCTTCGACGGCTTACGGCTATTCGCAAGCGCTCGACGGCACCTGGGATCACTACCAATCCGCCACCGGCAGCTGGGCCGCGCGCCGCACCAACTTCGCCGATGCGATCGACTTCATCGGCTGGTACCACGCGCAAAACAGCCAGGTGACCGGCATTCCCCTGAACGATGCCTACAACCTCTATCTCGCCTACTATTCCGGCCCGAAGGGTTACGTGCGCGGCGACTGGCGCTCGAATGCACAGCTGCAGAAGACGGCGCAGCGGTTCAACAACATGGCAGTGACCTATCAACGGCAATTGCAGGAGTGCAATTAAGGCCTTCACTGGGAACGTCCAATAGAAACACTATACAACACGAACCAAACAAAATTGGGTCGATCTTCGTACATCTACAGTATTGTTTGACAATACATTCGGGACCATGGGATTCTTTCCGAAATAGAATCAGGAGAATAGATGGCCGAGCGCTACTTATACGATTACAACTCGCACCGGGCGGTCATGTATGAGGTTGGCGACTATCTGTATGCGCTTTCTGGCAACAAAGCGGAACACTGGATCTCCGGCGACTACATCTTCAACACGAAGACACAGGCGATTGCCTTCTGGATTCTGGGAAACGATGTGTACGGCCATCTCGGCCGTGGTGAGCTCACTCGCCAGCCGCTCTACTATTTCGGCGACTAGCGCGACGGCGGTTTGCACGCCTGTCGCCTATCGCGCGCTTAACCCACCAGGTTGCCAAACCTGACTGAGTAGATCCGGTCACGCCCAAGGAGGTGGGCGATGAGCGCAGTGTGATCGAACAGGCCCTTCATCGCCTTGTGGCGAAGGTCGAGGCCGCCGGTCAAGACGCCGAAGGCCGGCATCAGCAGGCGGGCGCCGTCGGTGGCAAAGCACGGCCGGCGGACGGATTTTTCGCGGCGGCGGACGGTTGCGGCCGGATGCAGGTGCCCGGCGATCTCGCCCTGCTGCAGCCCGCCTCTCGGCTCGTGGCGGAAGGTCAGACCGCCGTAATGCATCTCATCGACGGAAGCACCCGGCAGATCGACAGTGCCGTCAGGATCATGATTGCCGTTGATCCAGATCCATTCGCGGCCGCGCGCCATTTCCGCAATCAGGCTGCGGAACGACTCGGGCAGATGCGCCGAGCCGACGCGGTCGTGGAAATTGTCGCCGAGCGAGACCACCAGCTTCGGGTCGTAGCGGGTGATGACGGCCGAAAGCACAGTCAGCGTCGCCAGCGTATCGTAGGGCGGCAGCATCATGCCGCGACGGGCGAAGGCCGCACCCTTTTCGAGATGCAGGTCGGACACGACGAGAATGCCGGCATCGGGCATGTAGAGCGCGCCGAGCGGATCGCAGACGGCGGCAACGCCGTGGACCGAAGTCTCGACGCCCGGTCGCGCGGCCAGTCCGTTCAGTTCACGCGCAAGCGCCAGGCGGTTCATCACTCGGGTCAGTCCTTGGTCTCGGAAGCTCCTTTTCGGGTCGCTCCCTATCTCCGTATCGGGCATTCCGGATGGTAAGCCGGCGCAAACCTATCCGGGACTTATTCTAAGCCAGCGCCTCGGCGATCAGGTCGTCGGCGGCTTCCGCCAGCACGGCATCATGCGCCTCGCCATGCACTGGCTCCTTGCCGATCTCCAGCATGACGGGGACCGCCAGCGGCGAGATGTGGTCGAGCGCGCGATGCGTGATATGGCCCTTGATTCGCCTCAGCATATCGCCAAGCCGGGAAATATCCAAAAGCCCGCTTGCCGCATCCTGCCGCGTCGCCTGCAGCAGAATGTGATCCGGCTCGTGGGTTCTCAGCACATCATAGATCAGATCGGCCGAGACCGTGACCTGGCGCCCGGTCTTTTCCTTGCCCGGGTGACGGCGCTCGATCAAACCTGCAACCACGGCACAATTGCGGAAGGTTCGCTTCAAAAGGAAAGATTCGTCGAGCCAGCTTTCGAGATCGTCGCCCAGCATGTCCTCGTCGAAGAGATCGGCAAGGCTGAGCCGGCCGTTGCGGATCATCAGCCCCATGTCCTCGAAGCCCCAGATGCCGAGCGAATAATCCGTCGCGACGAAGCCGAGAGGCTTGGCGCCGGCTCGCTCGAGGCGCCGGGTCAGCAGCATGCCGAGCGTCTGGTGCGCCAGTCGTCCCTCGAAGGGGTAGATCACCATGTAGCAGCGGCTTCCGCGCGGAAAGGTCTCGATCAAGAGCTCGTCGCGCTTCGGCAGCATCGACTTTTCCTGCTGGATCGCCAGCCAGTCGCGCACCTGGTCCGGCAGGCGGCGCCAGCGGTCGGGATCTGCTATCATCGAGCGCACCTGGTCCGCCAGATAGGTGGAAAGAGGAAACTTGCCGCCGGCATAGGATGGGATCTTCGGATCCATCGAGAAGGCCTGCGAGGCAACCGCCTCGTTCTCGCGGATGCCCTCGAAACGTAGCACCTTGCCGGCGAAGATGAAGGTGTCGCCGGGCGAAAGCTGCTCGAGGAAGTATTCCTCGACCTTGCCCAGCGTCGCACCGCCGCGGCCGATCCTGCCGCCTTCGCCGCGCTTGACCATGCGCAGGTTGAGCATCGGGCTTTCAACGATGGTGCCGAGGTTCAGCCGGTATTGCTGGGCGACCTGGGGATTTGAGACGCGCCAGCGTCCTTCCTTGGTCTTGCGGATCCGGGCATAGCGCTCATAGGTGCGCAGCGCATAGCCGCCCGTCGCGACGAAATCAACGACGCGCTCGAAGGTCTCCCACGAGAGATCGGCGTATGGCGAGGCGCTCAATATCTCGTCGAAGAGTTCCAGCATATCGAAAGGTTCGGCGCAGGCCATGCCGAGCACATGCTGCGCCAGAGCATCAAGCGCGCCCTTCCCGACCGGCGGCGTGTCCTGCGCGCCGATATAGTTCGCGTCGAGTGCTGCCTGGCATTCCATCACCTCGAAGCGGTTGGCGGGCACGAGGATCGCCTTCGACGGCTCGTCCATGCGGTGGTTGGCGCGGCCGATGCGCTGGGCAAGCCGCGAGGCTCCCTTTGGCGCGCCGACATGAACGACAAGATCGACATCGCCCCAGTCGATGCCGAGGTCGAGCGTCGAGGTGGCGACAACCGCCCGCAGCCGGTTTGCCGCCATCGCGGCCTCCACCTTGCGGCGCTGGCCGACATCGAGCGAGCCGTGATGCAGCGCGATCGGCAGGTTTTCCTCGTTCACCGTCCAGAGTTCCTGGAACAGCATCTCGGCCTGCGACCTGGTATTGACGAAGAGCAGCGTCGTGCGGTGGTCGAGGAGCTGCTTGTAGACGTCGGGGATCGCGTATTTCGCCGAATGGCCCGACCAGGGAATGTGCTCCTCGGTCGACAGGATCGAAATGTCGGGCTTGGCGCCGCCTTCGACGATGACCAATCCGGCGTGGTGATCCTCGCCTTCCCGCTGCGCGACTAGCCATTTCTGCAGGTCCATCGGGTCGGAGACGGTAGCCGAAAGGCCGATCGTCTGCAGGGCGGGTGCCAGCCGGCGCAGGCGGGCAAGGCCGAGCGAAAGCATGTGGCCCCGCTTCGAGGTGACGAGCGAATGCAGTTCGTCGAAAACGACGTATTTGAGGTCCTTGAAAAAGCGCTCTGCCTCGCGGCTGGCGAGCAGCAAGGCCACTTGCTCGGGGGTGGTCAGCAGAATGTCGGGCGGGCTCAATCTCTGGCGCTGGCGCTTGGCAACGGGCGTGTCGCCGGTGCGGTTTTCGACCGTCACCGGCAGGACCATTTCCTCCACTGGCTTCATCAGGTTTCTCTCGATGTCGACGGCAAGCGCCTTCAGTGGCGAGATGTAAAGCGTGTGGATACCGGTGAAGGCGGAGCCCGGGAGGATCTTGCCGCGACGCGTCAGGTCGGTCAGCGATGGCAGAAAGCCGGCGAGCGTCTTGCCGGCGCCGGTTGGCGCGATCAGCAGCGTGCTGTCACCAGCCTCGGCGCGGGCCAGCAATTCCAGCTGATGGGCGCGTGGACGCCATCCCTTGTCCGCGAACCAGCGGGTGAAAGGCTGAGGCAGGACAACGCGGGCTTCGGAATCGATCTGGTCCACGGCCCTAAAGGTAGTGCAGCGGCTGCAGAAATAGAATGGCAGACCTTGTAACTACAGGAAGCGATGCGGGTGGAAGGGCTTCGGATCGGCAAACGTGTCGTTGCCGGCCATCTGCTCGGCCAGCAGCCGGCCACTTGCCGGGCCGAGCGTCAGGCCGTGATGGGCGTGGCCGAAATTGAACCAAACGCCGCCATGGCGCGGCGCCGGTCCGATCACCGGGCGCATGTCGGGCAGGCAGGGACGCAGGCCGAGCCAGGGCGTGGCCTCCACTGGCTCACCGAGCGGGAAGAGCGCGCGGGCCTGAGCCTCGTCGCGGCGGAGCTGGATGGTATTCGGCGGCGCATCGGGCGCAGCAAATTCGATGCCCGTCGTCAACCGGATACCGCGCGCCATCGGCGCCAGCACGTAGCCGGCTTCCTCGTCGACGACGGAGTGGCCGAGCGGCTGGCCTTCGCGCTGCGCATAATGCCGGTGGTAGCCGCGCTTGACCGCCAGCGGCAAGGAATAGCCGAGCTTGCGGAAGATCAGGCCGGATTGCGGGCCGAGGGCAACGACGACCTCGCCGGCTTCGATGATCTCGCCTTCGGCTGTCGTGATCGACCAGCCGTTCTTCTCCTCGCGAAGAGCGGAGGCGTCAGCTCGGACGACCGTGCCGCCGGCTGCCGTGAAGAGGTTGGCATAGGCTGCCGTCAGCGCCTGTGGATCGGTTACGGTCTTCGGGTCGAGCCAGTGGACGGCGCCGGCGATGCTTCCACCGCGCGCGGCGAAGGCAGGCTCCATCGCCAGAAACTCGCTGGCATCGAGAATACGGATCGCCAGACCATGGGCGGACAGGCCCTCGGCTTCCGCACGGGCAGCCTCGAAACGGCGCGGGTTCTTGTAGAACGACATCCAGCCGCGCTCGCGGATGAGGTCGGAGGCGCCGGCGCGGCCAATCAGCTTGTCGTGTTCGGTGACACTGGCTTCGATCAATGGCAGCAGCGCCCGTGTCGCCTTTTCCAGATTGGTCGGCGAGGAATGCCACCAGTAGCGCGCCAGCCATTTCGCGATGCGCGGCAGGTAGGCCGGATCGTAACGGACATCCGATGAATTGTTCAGCGCATACTTGGCAATCGCGCCGAGCTGTCGCGGGAAGGCGTAGGGAACGACGGAGGAACGCTCGATCAGTCCGGCATTGCCGTAGCTGGTGCCGCCGCCCGGTTCGCCGCGGTCGGCAAGCACGACGGAGCGGCCGCGATCCTGCAAATGAATGGCCGCACTGACGCCGACAATGCCGGCACCGAGGACGAGGATATCTGTTTTCATAGGATGGACTTGATCAGAGGGCGCGGAGGCTTTTGGCCTCCGCGCGATTGGATCGGCAAGCGATCAGTAGATGTCGAAGGGGAAGTACTTCTTGGTGATTTCCTTGTACTTCCCGTTCGCAACGAGCGCGTCGATCGCCTTGTTGAAGCGTTCCTTCAGCTCGGTCTCGCCCTGGCGGATGCCGATGCCGGCCTGCGTTTCCGTACCGGGGACGTCGCCGAGCAACTTGCAGCAATCCTTGCCTGCCTTGTTCAGCCAGTCGACCACCACGAACTTGTCGGAGATCAGGGCGTCCATACGACCGTTCTGCAAGTCGGCGACGGCTTCATCCTGCGTCGGATACATCTTCGCTTCGGCGCCGCCCTTGGCGTAGACGTCGTTCAGGTAGTCGGCCTGCGTGGTCGAAGCCTGGGCGCCAACGGTCTTGCCCTTCATGTCATCGACCGAAACGCCCTTGAGCGGGCTGTCCTTCGGCACGGCAACCGCAAGCGGCGTCGTGTAGTATTTGTTCGTGAAGTCGATCTGCTTCTTGCGTTCCTCGGTGATGCTCATCGACGCGATGATGGCGTCATATTTCTTGGCCAGGAGCCCGGGGATGATGCCATCCCAATCCTGCGCTACGATCGTGCACTTGGCCTTCATCTCGTCGCAGAGCGCATTGGCCATGTCGACGTCGAGGCCCTTCAGGCTGCCGTCGGATTCGACATAGTTGAATGGAGGATAGGCACCTTCCGTTGCGATGCGGATCGTGTCCTCGGCGGATGCGAGGTGCGTCGCCGCAAGCAAGGCAGCGGCCGCCAGGAAAATCGTCTTTCTCATTGCTGTTCCCTTATTGGAATTGTTTTTGCCCAACGGGGCCGACTTTAGCGAATCCGTCCCGCTTCACAACCCCGGACGACCAAAATGCGCACGTCTATCCGATCCTTCGCATATCGCCGCTTGACAGGTGCAATAATCATAGATATTTTTTATCCACGAATTGAGGATGGTCTGATGAAACTGGGTGATGGAGTCGAGCAGGCGATACACAGCGTTTCCATGCTGGCCGGCCTTTCCGAAGGCGGGGTGCTCTCGGCCGCGGCACTCGCAGAGTTCCATGGCGTTTCGACGAGCTATCTTCTGAAGCATCTGCAGGCGCTTTCCGGCGCAGGTATCGTGAGCACGGTTCCGGGGCCGAAGGGCGGATACAAGTTGGCGAAGCCGACAGAGGAGATCAGCCTTCTCGACATCGTCCTTGCTGTCGAAGGGCCGGAGCCGGCTTTCCGCTGCGGCGAGATCCGCCAGCGCGGGCCGAACCAGCTTCCAGGGCGCTATTTCACCAAACCGTGCCAGATCAGCGCGGCGATGCTGAGGGCCGAGCGCGTCTACCGCGCCGAACTCGCCAAGACCAGCATCGCCGACATCCTGGTGCAGCTCGCTGCTGATGACGACGGCGGGATCGCCGCCCGCGGCTGCGCCTTCCTTGAGATCAATGAACGCAGAGCGGCTCGCTGAGCCGCAGAACCCTAAAAGGAGAATGAACCATGCAAGCACGTTTCAACTTCGCCAAGGCCGCGCCGGACGCTTACAAGGCGGTCGCCGCCCTCGAGCAGTATGTTCAGGAATCGGGCCTTGAACGCCGCTTCATCCATCTGATCAAGCTGCGCGCCTCGCAGATCAACGGCTGCGCCTATTGCGTCGACATGCACGTGAAGGAATCCCGGCATGACGGGCTTAGCGAACAGTGGATCAACCTGATGTGCGTCTGGCGGGAATCGCCGATCTATGACGCCAAGGAACGCGCCCTTCTCGGCTGGGTCGATGCCGTGACCCGTATCGCCGAAACCGGCGCACCGGACGCCGATTTCGAAGCCCTGAAGGCCCACTTCACGGAAGAAGAGATCACCAAGATCACGGTCGCGATCGGCACGATCAATGTCTGGAACCGGCTGGCAGTCGGCTTCCGCTCGCAGCACCCGATCGACAAGCCGGCACGGGCTGCCTAAAGCGCGATGTAGCGATCGGCGCGGTGGTTGACGGCCACGAAGAGGTTCAGCACCACCGCGCCTAGAACGGAATAGAAAACCACCGGTGGCGTGGTGACAAAGAAGGCTGCGGCCAGCACACAAAGGTCGATCGCCATCTGCACGAGGCCGGCGCGGATGCCGAAACGCTCCTGCATATAGACGCCCAGGATGCCGACCCCACCGAGGCTGGCGCGGTGGCGATAGAGCGCCAGAAGGCCGAAACCCAGCAGCAGACCGCCGAGCAGGGCCGCCCAGGCCGGATGGATGGCGGAAATGTCCATGACCTTCGGCTGCAGGCTGGTCATGAGCGATGTCAGGCCGATCGCGATAAATGTCTTGACCGTGAAGGCCATGCCGAGCCGCGTCCACGAAAGATAAAAGAACGGCAGGTTGAGCAGGAAGAAGGCGAGACCGAAGTTCACGCCGAAGGCGTAGTGGAGCAGAAACGCGACGCCGGCGGTGCTGCCGGTCAGAAGGCCGGCGCTGGCCAGAACATAAAGCCCGAGCGCCGCAATAAGGCTGCCGGAGAAAATCCCCTGGACGTCTTCGACCGGTGTATGGCGAGTGGCGCTGGTATTCCAGAAACCGAGGGCATTGAAGAGCTGTGCCATTGTCGTTGATCCCCAAACGGCAGACATGTTCATATGCGCCAGGGCGAGACCCGAGCGTGACGAAATGTAGGTGATGAATGGTCCCGGGTGCCTCGAAATCCTGAAAGAACCCTACTGAATTAGCCAGGATTATCAGGCGTTTTCGCAGTGCAATCAAGCGAAATACGTAAGCAATGCTGACCTATTATTCACTTCGCAAGAATCGTTCCGCTATCCCGCCTTGCGCGTAAGGAACAGGATACCTGAAATGATGTTTGAGCCATCTTTGCGAATGGGCGTCTTGCTGACGGCGATGACCTCGAGACCGTGGCGGGCGCAGAGCGCGCGTATATAGCTTTCGGAATGGGCGTAGCGCAGCGACGGCGCGAGATGAAAGCCATCGCCCTCACCCGCGTCCTCGACCGAAAATGCGAAATCGGCGCCCGGCAAGACAAGCGCTGAAACCGCCTCGAACACACTCTCGAGATTGCCGAGATACATCAACACATCCGCGGCAGTGACGAGGTCGGCACGATGCGTCGCTCCCTCGACAAAGAGGCCCGTCGCTTCCGGAGCCAGCGACAGATCGGCTTGCGCCAAGTGATCGTAGATATGCTTCTCGGCAGCCTTGGCGAGCATGTTCTGCGACAGATCGAATCCCTCGAGGCGCGCAACGCGATCACGGATCTCCGGTCCGAGCAAGCCGGTGCCGCAGCCGAGGTCCACGGCCAACGCATAGTTCCTGCCGGTCGTCGCGACGAGCGCCGCAAGCTTGGCGGGAACGCTGTAATCGAGCTTCTCCACCAGTGACGTCTCGAAGCGATCGGCATAGTCGTCGAACAATCGCTCGACATAGCTGGTCGGCGGCTGGTCCGGCATCTCGACGTCGCCAAGCAAAGCGAGCTTGAGCTCGGCTCCGAAAATATCGTCCGGACTGACCTCCAAAGTGCGCCGGTAGGCGTCGATCGCGCCTGACTTATCGCCGGCCTTTTCGCGGTAGCCGGCCAGCCGATACCAGCCGGCCGCCCAGCCCGGCACGAGTTCCAATGCCTGCTCCATCAATTCGGCGGCGGCGTCCGGTTCGCCGCTTTCGTCGAGCATCTTGGCGTAGTCGGCGCGGCGATCGGCGATCACGTCGCCTGAAGTGAGTTGGTTGGGCTGCATGGTGAAGACCTATTGGGATTGGCCCGCATTTGGCTGCGGTCACAAAAAAACTCAAGTCCTATTTCAGAGGCGGAGACGCCAGACCTGAAAAAGGCTTGCGAGCGGCGTTCCGCGCCCGTATTTCAGGGACAAACAGGAGATGGCGCATGTCCGATCAGGTGAACAAGTTTCTCGGCGATTCCCTCGGCCGCACATTGGTCAAGCTTTTGGTCGTATCGCTGATCGTCGGCTTCATCATGGCCGTGTTCGGCTGGGCGCCGCTGGATTTCGTCTACGGCTTCCGCAATTTCGTTCTGGAAGTCTGGCATCGCGGCTTTGCCGCTTTGGGACGCGTCGGCGATTATTTGTTGCTTGGTGCGACCGTCGTGATCCCGGTCTTCGTCCTCATCCGTCTCTTCAGCTATCGGCGCTAATATGTCCTCTCTCATCCTCTCGCGGCGTGGGCTACTACACATATCCGGCCTCGTGCTGGTCGCCGGTGTTGCAAGCTGCACGACCGCGCCCAAGTTCGCTTCCACGCCTTCTGATGGCGAAGACGAAACGGCGGACGCTCTACCGCTAGTCAATCAGTTGCGCGCCAAGAACGGATTGCCGCCGCTTTCGGCGGATCCTGCTGCCAAGGATGCCGCGATGTTCCAGGCCAAGCGCATGGCATCGGCAGGCAAGATGAAGCACGTGATGGGGATCGGCGACGGCTTCGGCCCGCGCGTCAAGGCAAGCGGCGTACAGATGCCGGCCGCCGAAAACATCGCGGCCGGCCAACAGTCGGTGCCGGCCGTTGTGACCGCCTGGATCAACTCTCCGCACCATCTGGAGAACATGCTCGGTCGTTACAATGGTCTCGGCGTTGCGGTAGCACGCAATTCTGCTTCCAAAAGCGTGCCCTATTGGGCAATGGTGCTTTCCGGCTGAGGCGATTCTGCCTCCTTCCTCAGAGGCAGACATGGATACGCACGGTCACGAGAACAGGCTGGCATTCGACGTGACGCACCGACTGGTGCTGTCGATTGCAATTCCGATGACGCTCGGCTTCATGACGACGCCGCTCCTTGGCCTCGTCGACACCGGCGTCGTCGGCCACATGGGTCAGCCGGATGCGCTGGCAGGGCTTGCGATCGGCGCCATGCTCTTCGACCTTATCCTCGGCAGCTTCAACTTCCTGCGCGCCTCCACGACCGGACTGACGGCGCAGGCCTTCGGACGGCACGACCGGCACGCCCAGCAGGGCGTCTTCTGGCGAGCGCTGATCTCCGCGCTCGGCTGCGGCATAGCGCTTCTCTGTCTTTCGCCACTGCTACTCGCAGCCGGGCTGAAGCTGATGGGACCGGAGAGCGCCGTTGCGGCCGCCACCAGCACCTATTTCTCCATCCGCATCCTTGCCGGCCCGGCAGCGCTTGCCAATTACGCGATCCTCGGCTTCGTGCTCGGCCGCGGCCAGGGCACCGTTGGCCTGTTGCTGCAGACGATCATCAACGGCATCAACATCATACTGGCGATCTATCTCGGCCTCTGGCTTGACTGGGGCGTGGCGGGCGTCGCCTGGGGTACGATGGTCGGCGAGACAGCCGGTGCTGTCGTCGGCTTGCTGATTGTCCTTCGCGGCTTCGATCGCGCGCATCGGCCGACACGCACGGAGATCTTCTCCCGGCATCGCCTCGCCGAGCTTTTCGCGCTGAACCGCGACATCCTGATCCGCACCTTCGTGCTGCTCGCCGCTTTCACTCTGATGACGCGGATCGGCACGAGCTTCGGAGCGGTCACGCTGGCCGCCAACGCCGTGCTGATGAACTTCTTCCTGCTCTCCGGATATTATCTCGACGGACTGGCCAACGCGGCAGAGCAGATCACCGGACGGGCGATCGGCGCGCGATACCGGCCGGCCTTCGAGCGTGGCCTGAAGCTGACGGCGCTCTGGTCCTTCGGGCTTGCCGGCCTCATTTCCGTGTTCTTCCTGCTGGCCGGTCCATGGTTGATTTCGGTGCTAACCACCTCGCCGGAGGTGCAGCAGGCGGCCGAAACCTACCTGCCCTGGGCCGCCGTCACCGGACTTACGGGGGCGCTGGCCTTCCTGATGGACGGTGTCTTCATCGGCGCCACCTGGTCGACCGACATGCGCAACCGGATGCTCATGTCGTTTGCCGGCTATCTCATAGCGCTGGCCGTTTTCGTGCCGCTGTTCGGCAATCATGGCCTATGGCTGGCGATGAACGGCTTCCTGCTGTTTCGCGGTGTCTTCCTGGCGATGCTCGTGCGGCCGCGGGCGGATCAGACGTTCCGTCCTGCCCAGTAGTCCGTTCTCGTATCCCTGAGGTCGCGGATGGATCTGACCTGCTCGCGATCGAGCAGCTTCGACAGGCCGCGAACGATCGTGCCCGGGAGGCCCGGCCCCTCATAAACCATGCAGGAATAGAGCTGCACGAGATCGGCACCGGCCTTGATCTTCTCGAGCGCGGTTTCGGCGGACGAGACGCCGCCGACGCCGATGATCGGCAGGCCTGGGCCGACGCGTTTGCGCATTTTGGCGAGAACGGCGGTCGATTTGTCGAACAGCGGCTTGCCGGAAAGCCCGCCGGCCTCCTTCGCCTGACGCTGGTCCCTGAGGCCCTCGCGGGAAAGCGTGGTGTTCGAAACGATCAGGCCGTCCAGGGCATGCGACAGCGCTTCGGCGGCGATATCGTCCAGCCCCTCTTCCGTCAGATCAGGCGCGATCTTCAGGAAGACTGGGATCTTTCTGCCTGCCTTTTCGGCTTCGGCATCGCGGGCAGCAAGCACTGCCGACAAGAGCGCGGCGAGGCTTTCGCGCGCCTGCAAATCGCGCAGGCCCGGCGTGTTCGGTGATGAGATATTGGCGGTGAAATAGCGAGCGACCGAATAGAACCGGCGGATGCCGAGGACATAGTCGACAATGCGGTCCTCGCTGTCCTTGTTGGCGCCGATGTTGACGCCGATCATGCCGTTGCCGCGAATGACCGACAGGCGTGCGAAGGCGGCATCGTGGCCTTCGTTGTTGAAGCCGAGGCGATTGATGACGCCTTCATCCTCGACCAGCCGGAAGATGCGTGGGCGCGGGTTGCCGGGCTGCGGCTTCGGCGTCACGGTGCCGATCTCGGTGAAACCGAAGCCGATCTTCAGCAACGCTTCCGGAACCTCGGCGTTCTTGTCGTAGCCGGCCGCCATGCCAATCGGATTGACGAAATCGAGCCCGGCAACGCTCTGCCGCAGGCGCGGATCGGGGGCGATCCGGCAGGCCGGCACGGCGCCTGCCTTCAGTGCGGCAATCGACATGCCATGAGCGGTTTCGGGGTCGAAGAGGAAGAGACCCTTGCGGGCGGCGTGCTTGAAAAGCTCGATCATGGCGCAAGATCCGGAAAGACGTGCTGGCCGGCGACATCGAGCGGCAGCGGCGCCTCCCATAACACGGCCGACATCGGCAATTCCGCATAGAGGTGTGGAAAGAGAGCGCCGCCGCGCGAGGGTTCGAAGACGAGTTCGTCGCCGAACTTGCTGCTATCGACGGCAACGAGCAGAAGCCCCGCCTGGCCGGCGAAGTGAAGGGCCGCCGTCTGCCTGACCTGGGCGGCTGTCGAGAAGTGGATGTAGCCGTCCGTAAGGTCGATCGGCGCGCCACGAAAAACGCCGGCTGCCCTCGCCTCCTGCCAGAGCGTTTCCGTCACGATCTTGTAAAGCGTGGGTGTCAGGGTCATGATAACCTCAGAATGGCTGGTCTTTCCCGGGCTTTGCCGCAAAGCGGCGGCGATGTCCACGCCTCGCCGCGAAAAATGCGGTGGCCACCGAGATTTCCGGAGGAAACCATGAGAAATATCGCAATCGGCCTTTTCGCGCTTCTCCTGCCGCTCGGCGTTCATGCCGCTGAAACCGACGCATTGCGCTTTCAATTGGAGCGTAGCGGCGACCACTTCGTGCGGCTCGACAAGCAGACCGGCGCCATGTCGCTTTGCGAGGAGAAGGACGGCGCGCTCGTCTGCAGGATGGCCGCCGATGAGCGGGCGGCCTATGAGCAGGAACTCGACCGGCTTTCGGCCCGCGTCACGGCGCTGGAGAACAAAAGCATCGTCAACAAGGCGCTTCCCTCCGACGAGGAGATCAACCGTTCGATCGGCATCATGGAGCGCTGGATGCGGAGCTTCATGGGGATAGTCAAGGAATTCCGAAGCGAGGAGGAGCGCAACGCCCTTCCGCAAAAGACATGAATTGATATAGTCACCTCCGAATGGAGGCATGTATCGTGCGGAGGCACGAGGCATGTCTCGGCGATCGAACTCTTGGGAGGGAGCTATCGATGCAGGAACAGACAATCATCATTGCCGACGACCACCCGCTTTTCCGGGATGCGCTGCGCCAGGCAGTGATTGGTATGGAAGGCCATCCCGAGATCGTCGAGGCCGGCGATTTTGCCGCAGCGCGCATGGCGGCTGGAGCACATCCCGAAGCGGACCTGATGCTGCTCGATCTATCGATGCCTGGTGTCAGCGGCTTTTCCGGCCTGATGGCGCTTCGCTCCGAATTCGCCGGGCTGCCGATCGTCATCATTTCCGCGACGGATGACGCCACGACGATCCGTCGCGCGCTCGAACTCGGCGCATCCGGCTTCATCTCCAAATCCTCCGGGATCGACGACATTCGCCGCGGTATCCAGACGGTCCTTGCCGGCGATATCGCGACCCCCGAGACTTATCGGGACGGGCAGGAACAGGATCCTGATGTCGCCGACCTGATCCACCGGCTGCACACGCTGACACCGCAGCAGAGCCGTGTGCTGACGATGCTGGCGGAAGGTCTTCTCAACAAGCAGATCGCCTATGAGCTCGGCGTTTCCGAGGCGACGATCAAGGCGCATGTCTCGGCGATCCTGCTCAAGCTCGATGTCGACAGCCGTACGCAGGCGGTGATCCAGCTCGGCAAGATCAACATGGCCTTGGTCGCCTGAGGCGAGACAGGATTTTATTCCTTTCATCTCTTTACTCCCGCTGGGCTTGCGGTTAATATTTCGTCGTTGAACGATGGCGCAGGCGCGCAGGAATCAGGCGACATGCTGTCACACGAGCAGATTTGGGGGGCGATCGACAGGCTTGCCGAACGGCATGACCTGACGCCTTCAGGTCTTGCCCGGCGCGCGGGGCTCGATCCAACCTCCTTCAACAAGTCCAAGCGGCTCTCCGCCGATGGGCGGTTGCGCTGGCCGTCGACGGAATCGATCGCCAAGGTGCTGGATGCAACGGGCGCCAGCATGGAGCAGTTCCTGACGTTCATGCGGCCGGCAGGGAGCTTTTCCAGTCTTCCGGAAGGCGGCTTCCCGCGGCAGGGCAGCTCGATTCCGCTGCTCGGCTTTGCGCAGGCCGGTGCCGGCGGCTTCTTCGATGATGGCGGCTTTCCGGCTGGGCAAGGCTGGGACGTTGTGGAATTCCCGGCCGCACCCTCGCAGAAGGCAGGCGTCTATGCGCTCGAAGTCCAGGGCGAGAGCATGATGCCGCTCTACCGCGACGGCGACGTCTTGATCGTCGAGCCTGGCGCGCAGGTTCGACGCAATGATCGCGTCGTCGTCAAGACGCGCGAAGGCGAAGTGATGGCGAAGGTGCTGTTGCGCCAGAGCCCGCGATCGATCGAATTGATGTCGCTCAACCCGGAGCATCCCAACCGAACAATTGAACTTTCCGACGTGGATTGGATCGCCCGCATCATCTGGGCCAGCCAGTAGGAAGATATTCCATGCGTCCTGCGGCAATTCTGACCGCTGTTGCAGGGATCGGAATTGTCGCCGACCTGATTGCGGCCGGCGGACAGCGGCTTGGCTCGGCCATTGATCCGGCGGAAACGGCAGCGCCGATGGAAGCGCAAGTGCCGCCCCCCGCTCCGACGGCTCAACCGACCTCAAATCCCGAAGCCAGCATGAATGCGCGGCGTGTCGACGAGGCCAGCCAGTTCTACCCTGCGGTCATCGACGGCAAGCCACTCGAGCGCATCGCGCCCGTTGTGCCGGAGCAACCGGCAAACCCTGCCAAAGACAGGGGCGTGAACCTTGTTCGCCCGATCGCGGAAAGCGCCGGTGTCCTGGCGTTTGGCGACCGTCGCCTGCAGCTTGCCGGCATCGACCCAACGCCGGCGGACAAGACATGCATCGACAGCGGGGGCCGTGAGTGGCCATGCGGGATGCTGGCAAAGACCAATCTGCGGCTGCTGCTGCGCCTCAGGGCCGTCCGCTGCGATCTCGACAGTGCGGAATGGACCGGTACCGTCACGGCCGCCTGCAGGATCGGTACGCAGGAAATTTCACAGTGGCTCGTCGAAAACGGCTGGGCAGAGGCGGCGAAGGGATCTGCGCTCGCCGAGGCCGGCGAGAAGGCAAAACAGGCGGGCAAAGGCATCCATGGCAACGACCCTCGCAGCCTCGCAGAAACCAGCGGTCCTGAGGATCTGCCTTCCGATCTGCCGCCCGACGGCTTGTAATGTCGCTGGGCAACTCCTAGACTCTGGCCTCACTTCGAAGGGATCATCGAGACATGAACAAGCCGCTTTCCGCCCATGACGCCTTGATCTACGTGATGGTGATGGCATCCGCCGTCGACAGCACGATGAACGATCGCGAGATGGAGCGCATCGGCCAACTGATCGGCTTCCTGCCGGTCTTCCGTGATTTCGACGACGAAAAGCTGATTTCCATCGCGCGCGATTGCGCGGGACTGCTGGCTGGTCCCGAAGGGCTCGACATCGTGCTCGAAACCGTCAAGGACACGCTGCCGTCGCGCCTCTACGACACGGCCTATGCGCTCGCGGTCGAAATTGCTTCCGCCGATCTCTCGGTGAAGGCGGAAGAGCTGCGCCTTCTCAGCCTGCTTCGCGACCGCCTCGGCCTCGATAAGCTCACTTGCGCCGCCATCGAGCGCAGCGCGATCGCGCGCTTTCGCAAGGGCTAGAGCCTTTCAGGCTTAATACAGGCCGTAAGGGAAGTAGCGCAGGTAGATTTCCTGCAGGCGGCCACTGCGCGACAGCGCTGCCAGCGCGTGATCGAGCGCTGCCGTAAGGACATCGTCCTTCTGACGGAGCATGATCGTCATGCCTTCGCCGAGAAACTGCTCGGAGAGATAAGGCCCGTCGAACAGCGCGCAGCATTTCGCCGAGGCCTCCGACGAAACCCAGAAGGAGAGCTGGAGGGAATCCGCGAAGACGGCCTCCAGCTTGCCATCCTTGAGTGCTGCAAGAAGGGCGTCCTTGCTGTCGAAGGGTACGGCCTTCACCTTCGGGAAATAGGCCGCCAGCATGGCTTCGTGCGCCGTCGCCTTGACGACGCCGACCGGATGATCGGCCAGAGCGCTGGCATTCTCGCCCTTGATGGAAGCCTTTAAGTTTCGAACGAAGCGGGCGGGCAGCATGAGATAGGGGCGCGAAAAGGCGAACTGTCGCCGCAGCTCCTCGCTGACGGCGACGCCGGCAATCACGGCATCGCCCTGCGAGGCCGCGAGCGCGGCATTCAGGTCAGCGAACGGCAGCGCCTGGATCTGGCATTTGCTGGCAATCTCCAGCTCGTTACAGATCTCGCGGGCGAGATCGACGTTGAAACCGGAAAGCTTGCCATTCTGATCGGTAAAATTGAACGGTGGAAAGTCGATCGTCGTCAGGAAACGCAGGCGGACGAGCGACGAAAGATCCGGTTTGGCAAGGCGCTCCCTGGAATCGAAAAGCAGCGGCAAGCCTGGCATCGCCTCCTGCGCCGACAACGAGAGCGGGCAGAAAAACACAATCAAAGACAGCCAAAAGCTGCATAGCCCCTTAAGATTCAGGGATGCCAGTTTAAATTGCATCATTATGATCGACCTCGGGGAAAGCATGCACTGCCATTCTGGAAACGGTGTATCAGAGTCATGCGTGTCGGGGAATATGCGTCGGGCGGGATCGAAGACCGCACGCTCTTGGATGATGGTTCAATACGCCACGGCGCGCCGCCTGCGCGCGCGGTAAACGATTCCTACCAGAGGTTCTGCTGCAACTCGGCATCGGCAGGCCGACAATCGCCCGCCCGATGCAGGTCGCACGCCGCAACGGCGCGAGCATCGAACAGGAACTCATTGCAAGCGGCTCCATCGATGCCGACAGCTACTACGCATCCCTGGCGCGCGGGCTCCGGCTTCCCTTCCTTTCGGCAATCGACAGCTCCCTCCTCAACGATGACAAGGCACTCGACAGCCAGCTTCTGCAGGCTCGCTGCGTCCGGCCGAACTACATCAGCAAAGGCATGCTGGCGATCGTGCCTGAAGCCCGAAACCTGGTGATGCGCGAGCCAGCGCGCCTCCCGCGCGAGATGGGCGTGGGCGGCTTTCTGGTGTTCCAGTTGCTGATCGGAGGAATGCTGTTTTCCTCTCTCACCCATCCCTGGCTGATCATGCTCCTTGTCACCACCGCCGGCTACCTAGCGCTCGGCTTTCCGCCCGCCGGCAGCAGCGAAGGCGCGCTCTTGCTCCTCGATCTTGCCAATATGGCGGCAAGCTGCGGCCTCTTTCTGCTGCTCGGCAGGGTCGCGATGCTGCGTGAGGAAAAACGCACCATCGGCTGGCGCTGGATCTATGTCCCGCTCTATTGCCTGATGATCTCGGTGGGGGCATGGCGCGCCCTTCTCGAGCTGCCGAGAAAGCCCTTCTTCTGGGACAAGACGCCTCATGTCCCTGTCAGCACCAGTGAGAAGTTGCGCCCCGCTTAGCATGACTCGTCCCTAGGCGGCGGGACCCGAAATTTTTTCCGGGGACAGATCCCAAGCGTTAGGGCCACATTAAGCAATGTCCCATTCTATTCGCCAGGACGACGCCGGCTCACGGGCCGAATGCATGATGCGCATGTCGAGCCTTCCGGGCATCCCACCATGCCGTATCCCGCGACATAAAATGCTTCAATAGTCGGCCCGCCCGCGGTCGGGTCAAGCGACTGGACATAGCCATGCTGAAGAACTTGAAAATCCGGACGAAGATCATTTCTGTCGTCGCGCTTCTCGGGGCGATCGCGCTCGGGGGCCTCGTTTATGTCATCACCGAATTCCGCGGTGCCGATGCCACCTACAGCGCCTTCATCGATAACGAGGCACTGGCAGCCATGCAGGCATCCCGCGCCAGCGCCTCGGCAACCGCTGCCGTGCTGCAGGTCACGCTTATCGCCGGCCTCAAGCCGGAGACGCCGGCTTTCAATACGGCGCTCACGACGCCAAGCAAGATGCCTCAAGCGCGCGAACGCCTGGAACAGGCGGCGGCTTTGGTACCTAGCCGCAAGCCGGCGATTGACGACATCCTCGTCGGCATCGCCGAGATGGAAGCGCTTTCCAGCAAGGTCATCGACCTCGCCAAGGCAAAGGACAGTGCCGGCGCGCAGCTTGCAGCAAGCATGCTCAATGCGAAGCTGAACACGGTCACTCCGAAAATGATCGCCAACAATGATGCGCTGATGGCATTGCTGAACGATGGCGGCGACGCGCTCTCCATTAGCGTCAACCAGCGCATCACTCTCAGTTTCGTACTGATCGGGCTCGCTGTCATGGGCGCGATCGGCCTTTCTGTGTGGGTCGCGCAATCGGGGATCACCACGCCCATGGTTCGTCTGCGTGACCGGATGGCTCAGCTTGCCGAGGGAGATACGCACGGCGCCATCGACGGCCTCGACCGTCGTGACGAGGTTGGCCAGATGGCCGGCGCCGTTGCCGTCTTCCGCGACAATGCCGTCGATCGTATCCGGCTTGAGGGCGAGGCCGAAAAGAGCCGCAATCTCAGCGACAGCGAACGCCGAGAACGTGAAGCTCAGCGCGCAACCGAGGCTGCCGATCTCGCGCGCGCGGTCAGCGCGCTTGGCGACGGCTTACGCCGGCTGGCCGCAGGCGACCTCGCATCTCGGATCGATACGGCGTTTGTCGGCGACCTCGATAGTCTGCGACAGGATTTCAACAACTCGATCCTGCGCTTGAACGACACTATGCAGACAGTCGGCGCCAACGCCCGCGCCATCACTGCCGGCGCAACCGAGATCCGCGCCTCGGCGGACGAGCTTTCGAAGCGCACCGAGCAGCAGGCAGCGTCCGTCGAGGAGACGGCAGCGGCCCTCGAGGAGATCACCACCACCGTGAAGGATGCCGCCAAGCGTGCCGAGGAAGCACGTGGGCTCGTGGCACGCACGCGCGCCGGTGCAGAAAAGTCCGGCGAAGTGGTCAGCAAGGCCGTCAACGCCATGCAGCAGATCGCGCAATCCTCCGCGGAGATCGGCAACATCATCGGCGTCATCGACGACATCGCCTTCCAGACCAATCTTCTGGCCCTCAACGCCGGCGTCGAGGCCGCGCGCGCCGGTGAAGCCGGCAAGGGCTTTGCCGTCGTTGCCCAGGAGGTGCGTGAACTTGCACAGCGCTCGGCCAATGCCGCCAGGGAGATCAAGTCGCTGATCACCACATCGGGCGACCATGTGCAGACGGGCGTGTCGCTTGTCGGCGAAACCGGCAAGGCGCTTGATGCGATCGTTCACGAGGTTCAGGAGATCAACCAGCACGTCGACGCGATCGCCGAGGCCGCCCGCGAGCAATCGACCGGCCTGCAGGAGATCAACACGGCGGTGAACTCGATGGACCAGGGAACGCAGAAGAATGCGGCCATGGTCGAGGAAAGCACGGCGGCGAGCCACAAGCTCGCGACGGAAGCGGCGACACTCAACAACCTGCTCGACCAGTTCAAGCTGACCGGCACTGGCAGTTTCAGCGCTAACATTGCCGCGGCAGCGCCGCTGCAGGGCACTCACATCCATTCGGCGCCACGGCCGGCCGCGCCGCCGGTCGCAGCCAGAAAGGCACCCGTCCGCATCGCCACTCCGGGTGTCACCCGCCCCTCTAGCTCGCCGGCTCGGGCGCTTGGGCAGAAACTTGCAAGCGCATTTGGTGCAAGCAGCGCCTCTTCGAGCCCACGCGACAACGCCGATTGGACGGAATTCTGATCCCAGCAAAACGGTACAAAAGCAAAGGGCGGCTCAATGCCGCCCTTTTCGATTATAGACTTTCGACTTCAAACAGCGAGCCATGGCCCGGCTGCCGCACAAGACGGAAGCTAAAAAGGGTGCTCAGGCAAACCCGAGCGGAATTTGCTCGACCTTGCGGCCGCGACCATAATCGCGCTCATAGGAAGCACGATCGTCATCGCGCGCAGACGCAAGAACCACTTCCGGCGCATAGTAGCCGTCAGCGTAAGTGCCGGTATCGCCATTCTCCCGGATCTCGCGCTTCGCCGTGAAAATCTTCAAAAGCATTCTGCAACTCCTCCTGATCATGCCGACAACGACCAAGGGGTCGCCTGCGTTCCCGTGATATCGGAGAATAGTTAAAAATTAACCATGTTTATTAGAGGATTGTCAACTATTTCAATTTCCTTCGAGGCTACCTCTTAAGGGCGTTCTTCCTCGTGGAGTAAGACAGCGAACGACGGCGGCCCACGTGGGCACCACGCTCAGACCACAGTGCGGCTGAAATCCGCTCAGTCCCAGCAAAACCATCTGAACTTGGAGCGGGTGAAGGGAATCGAACCCTCGTATTCAGCTTGGGAAGCTGCTGCTCTACCATTGAGCTACACCCGCGTTGGAGCGAGATTTCCAATAGATGGGTGCCGCTGTCAAGCGGGTATCGGCGTTGTCAGATGCGGAAGTGCTTCGAGAGTTTCAGGCCCTGGGCCTGATAGTTGGAGCCGAGGCCGGAGCCGTAGAGGCTCTCGGGGTGCTCCTGCATATGCTCATAGACGAGGCGACCGACGATCTGGCCGTCCTCGAGGATGAAGGGAACCTCGTGGCTGCGGACCTCGAGCACGGCGCGGCTGCCGCGGCCGCCGGCGGGGACGTGGCCGAAGCCGGGGTCGAAGAAGCCTGCATAATGCACGCGAAATTCGCCAACCAACGGATCGAAGGGGGTCATCTCTGCCGCGTAGTGCGGTGGCACATGGATGGCTTCGCGCGAGACGAGAATATAAAACTCGTCCGGATCCAGGATCAGTTCGTTGCGACCGCGGCTATAGAGAGGTTCCCAGAAGTCATAGATGTCGTGCTGCGCCTTCTTGTCGACATCGACGACTGCAGTGTGGTGCTTACCGCGGTAGCCGATCAGTCCATCCTTGTCGCCGGCCAAATCAATCGACAGGGCAATGCCGCCGCCGGAGACGTTCGGCAGCTTGCTGGCGACCAGCGTTTCGGCATCGTGGAGCGCGAGCAATTCCGGCTCCCCAAGTATCGAATGGCCGACCCGGAAGCGGATCTGCGACAGGCGCGAGCCTCGACGCACGACGATCGGGAAAGTACGCGGACTGATTTCGAGATAGAGCGGGCCGGAGTAGCCAGCCGGGATTTTGTCGAACTCCTGCGCGTAGTCGGTGATGACGCGGGTGAAGATATCGAGACGTCCGGTCGAGCTTTTGGGATTGGCCGAGGCCGACATGTCGGCCGACAGGTCGAGGCGCTCCATCAAGGGAACGATATAGACACAGCCGGTCTCCAGCACGGCGCCTTCGCTGAGGTCGACGACGTGGAGGCTGAGGCGATCGAGCTTATCGGACACCAAATGGGAAGGACCCGGCATGAAGCTCGCGCGAACGCGGAATGCCTTCGCGCCAAGCCTGAGGTCAAGGCTTGCCGGTTGGATCTGGTCGTGGTCCAAATCGCGCTCGCTGGTGAGACGTCCCGCCTCAAAGAGCGCGGCTATCGCGCGATCCGCCAAAATTCCTGTTTCGCGAGCCATCATGCCCCATCCATATTCGCGGGAGACAAAACCAAACTCAAGGAATTGACGCAAGCATAGAACGGCAGTATTGCACTTTTATCCCGTGGTGATTTGGCCGGTCGGCTTGCAGCCACGTTAAACAAGTGGCTAAAAGGACCGGGTGCAAAACCGGTCTGCTTTCGCGGCCGGTTTTTTTGTTGTTTGAAAGTGGTGATTCATGAGCAAGACTTGGCGCCCCGCAACCCAACTCGTTCACGACGGCTCTTTGCGCTCGCAATATGGCGAGACCTCGGAAGCCATCTACCTCACGCAGGGCTTCGTCTATGAGAGCGCGGAAGCGGCCGAAGCGCGCTTCAAGGGCGAAACGGAAGGCTATATCTACGCTCGCTACGGCAGCCCGACAAACGACATGTTCGAGAAGCGCATGTGCGCACTGGAAGGCGCAGAGGAAGCCCGCGCCACGGCCTCCGGCATGGCAGCCGTCACCGCCGCAATCCTCTGCCAGGTGAAGGCCGGCGACCACATCGTTGCCGCCCGCGCCCTCTTCGGCTCCTGCCGCTGGGTCGTCGAGACGCTCGCCCCGAAATACGGTATCGAATGCACGCTGGTCGACGGTCGCTATCTGGAAAACTGGGAAAAGGCGATCCGCCCGAACACCAAGGTGTTCTTCCTGGAAAGCCCGACCAATCCGACACTCGAGGTGATAGACATTGCCGGCGTCGCCAAGCTCGCCAACCAGATCGGCGCCAAGGTCGTGGTCGACAACGTCTTCGCCACGCCGATCTTCCAGAAGCCGCTCGAGCTCGGCGCCCATATCGTCGTCTATTCGGCCACCAAGCACATCGACGGCCAGGGCCGCAGCCTCGGTGGCGTCATCCTCTCCGACCGGGAATGGGTCAACGAGAACCTTCAGGACTACTACCGCCACACCGGCCCGGCCATGTCGCCGTTCACGGCATGGACGCTGCTGAAGGGACTCGAGACGCTGCCGCTGCGCGTCAAGCAGCAGACCGAAAACGCATCGAAGATCGCCGACTTCCTGGCCGATCAGCCGAAGGTCGCCAAGGTCATCTATCCCGGCCGCAACGATCATCCGCAGGCCGACATCGTCGCCAAGCAGATGAAGGGTGGCTCGACACTGGTCGCCATCGAACTCAAGGGCGGCAAGGAAGCAGCTTTCGCGCTCCAAAACGCCTTGCAGGTCGTCAAGATCTCCAACAATCTGGGCGACGCCAAGAGCCTGATCACGCATCCGGCTACGACGACGCACAAGAACCTGACCGACGAAGCACGGGCGGAGCTCGGCATTTCCGGCGGTACCGTTCGTCTTTCCGCCGGCATCGAGGACACGGACGACCTGATCGAGGACTTCGCCCAGGCTCTCGCAAAAGTGAACGCCTGATCAGCCGACATCGGCCGGATCGACGCAAATCCGGCCGACCGCCACATGCTGCTTTGCCCCACCCAAGACAGGTCAAAGTCAGGCTTAAGTGGCGAAACTTCTTGCCTTTACAGGCATTACGGACGTGATCGACTATCGGTTTATTGACGGATCGGCTGTCGTATAAGATACCGGTAACGTATATTGACTATGGTGTAGGCATGTACCGCGCCCTTACACGAGACATTGAAGTCGTCGTCGAACCTTTTTATCTGGAGGAGCAATCCGATCCGGAAGACGATCGCTATGTCTGGGGCTACCGGATCGTCATCAGCAACAATTCCGACAAGTCCGTGCGACTGGTGAACCGCTATTGGAACATCACCGACCAGAACGGCCTCGTCGATGAGGTCACGGGCGCCGGCGTCGTGGGCGAACAGCCGCGGCTCGCGCCCGGCGATACCTATGAATATTCCTCGGGCTGCCCGCTGGATACGCCGTCGGGGCTGATGTTCGGCCACTACCAGATGGAAACGGACGAAGGCGAGCTTTTCAATGTCGAAATACCCGCCTTCTCACTGGATTCGCCAGGGCTGCTGAGAGTCCTGAACTGATCACTCCGCAGGCTCTGCCACCTCTTCCACTTCGAAACGATAGGTCGTCGAGCAGAATTCGCAGGTGACCGAAATTGCGCCGTCTTCCTGACTGGCATCAATTTCCTCCGCCGAGAAGCCCTTCAGCACCCCCTTGATCTTTTCGCGGGAACAGCTGCACCGATCGAAGACCTCGCGCGGTTCGTAGACGCGAACCCCACGCTCGTGGAACAGACGATATAGCAGCCGCTCGGTGCCGACTTGCGGATCCGTCAGTTCGTCGGCGTCGATCGTGTCGACGAGCGAGCGGGCTTCCATCCAGGCATCGTCTTCCTTGTGGGTGCCGCCAGTCCTATCGCCGTCGCCGCCGTGAAGATCCGGCTGGCGCATGCGCTCCGGCGCTTCCGGCAGGAACTGGGCGACAAGACCGCCAGCCCGCCAGCGGTGGCGCGGCTTGCCCGCGTCGTCGCGATCGAAGAGTTCGGCAGCAGCAAGACGCACCCGCGTCGGGATCTGCTCAGACTGGCGGAAATAGGTGCCGGCAATCTCTTCAAGGGTCGCACCGTCGAGCGCAACGATACCCTGGTAGGGTTGGGAAAACTTGCCCTGATCGATCGTAAAGGCCAGCATGCCCTTGCCGAGAAGCTGTTCGGGCTCGATCTGCCCTGCCGCAACGGCCCTGTCGAGGAGGCCCTGGTTGAAGCGTGCGTAGGCACGCACGTTCTCAGGCGTCGAGAAATCGCAAACAAGCAGGTCCACCGGGCCGTCGCCCTTGGTCTGGACCGTGAACTTGCCTTCAAATTTCAGCGACGTGCCGAGCAGCACCGTCAGCACAACGACTTCGGCAAGAAGCCGCGCGACGGGCGCAGGATAGCGATGGCGCTCGAGGATCGCGTCCAGCATCGGCCCGAGCTGGACGGCGCGACCGCGCACATCCAGTCCCTCAACCTGAAACGGAACGACATGATCATCGCCGGCGAAATTGAATTCGCCGAGGGTGGCTGCAGGTTCTGCCATGGTCTTCTCCTAGTCTGAGAGCGGCAGACAAGGGTGTCCATCCGCTCGCACGGCCACCGGGCCTTCCGGCCAAACGTGGCGTCCAGTATGGTTCAGATCGCGCCCAGGCACCAAGCAAGAATCGACTTCTGCGCATGAAGACGGTTTTCCGCTTCATCGAAGACCACGGATTGCGGGCCGTCGATCACCTCGTCCGTAACTTCCTCACCACGATGGGCGGGCAGGCAATGCATGAACAATGCATCCTTGTCGGCCTGCGCCATCAAAGCCGAATTGACCTGATAAGGCTGGAATACGTTGTGACCACGGGCCCGATGTTCCTGATTCATGGAGACCCAGGTATCGGTCACCACACAATCGACGCCGGCGACCGCACGGTCTGCATCATGGTAAAGCATGATTTCGGCGCCCTCATTGCGGGCCCAGTTCAGATAGTGATCCTTTGGCTCGGAACCAAGGGGCACCGCCATATTCATGCGGTAGCCAAAACGCGCGGCTCCTTCGACCAACGAATGCAGCACGTTGTTGCCGTCGCCGGTCCAGGCGATCGTCTTGCCCTTGATCGGGCCGCGGTGCTCTTCGAAGGTCATGACATCAGCCATGATCTGGCAGGGGTGCGTATCATCCGTCAATGCGTTGATGACAGGAACGGTTGCATGCTCGGCGAGCTCCAGCATGCGGGCATGATCAGTCGTGCGGATCATGATCGCGTCGACATAGCGCGACAGCACCTTGGCCGTATCACCGATCGTCTCGGCGCGGCCGAGCTGCATTTCTGTGCCCGACAGGAACAGCGTCTCGCCCCCGAGCTGGCGCATGCCAACGTCGAAGGACACGCGGGTGCGCGTCGAGGGCTTTTCGAAGATCATCGCCAGCATCTTGCCTGATAGCGGCTTGTCGCCCTGCCCGGCCTTGAAGGCCTGTTTGCGCGAGATTGCGTCATCCATGATGAGCCGTAGGTCGGATGCCGCGACGGCGGAGAGATCGAGGAAGTGTTTGGGGGAAGCCATTATCGTTACCTATCACGCCCGCCTTCCGACAGGCACTATTCATTAAGCCGTCTTCTTGACCTTCGCAGCGCGCACGCTTTCGGCGGCGCGTTCGAGGCGGGCAAGGCCCTCGCGGGCTTCGTCAGCAGTGACGACCAGAGGCGGCAGAAGACGAATGACATTGTCGCCAGCGGGTACGCCGAGCAGATGGGCGTCACGGATCGCCTGCAGCAGTTCGGAGGACGGCACGGCGGCCTTGACGCCGAGCAGCAGCCCCTCGCCCTTGATATCCTCGATGATATCAGGATAGCGATCCTTGAGCGAGGCCAGCCCTTGGCGGAATACCAGCGAGACGTCACGCACCTGCTGCAGGAAGCCCTCCGCGAGGATCACGTCGAGCACGGCACTGCCAACTGCCATGGCGAGCGGATTGCCGCCATAAGTGGAGCCATGCGTGCCGGCCTTCATGCCGGAAGCGGCCTCTGCCGTGGCAAGGCAGGCTCCGAGCGGGAAGCCGCCGCCGATGCCCTTGGCAACCGCCATGATATCGGGGGTAGCGCCTGACCACTCATGCGCAAAGAGCTTGCCCGTGCGGCCCATGCCGGTCTGCACTTCATCGAAAATCAGCAGCAGACCATGCTCGTCGCAGATCGCGCGAAGTGCCTTCAGGAACTCGTTCGTCGCCGGGCGGACGCCGCCTTCCCCCTGAATAGGTTCGATGAGGATCGCGGCCGTTTCATTTGTGATGGCGCTGCGGACTGCATCGAGATCACCGAACGGCACCTGATCGAAGCCAGGCGCCTTGGGACCGAAGCCTTCGAGGTATTTCTCCTGGCCACCGGCGGCAATCGTCGCCAGCGTACGGCCATGGAAGGCGCCTTCAAAGGTGATAATATGGAACCGCTCGGGATGGCCCTTGGAAAACTGATAGCGGCGCGCGGTCTTGATCGCGCATTCCAAGGCTTCCGCGCCGGAGTTCGTGAAGAACACCTTATCGGCGAAGGTCGCATCGGTCAGCCGCTTTGCCAGTGTTTCCTGACCCGGGATCTCATAGATGTTGGACAGATGCCAGACCTTGTCGGCCTGCTCCTTCAGCGCGCCAACCACATGCGGATGGCTGTGGCCAACGGAGGTGACGGCAACGCCCGCGCCGAAATCAAGATATCGCTCGCCCGTTTCGCTGATCAGCCACACGCCTTCTCCTCGCTCGAACCGCAGCGGGGCACGAGAGTAGGTGTCGTAAAGCGCGGCTTCAGCCATGGCGCGATCTCCTATCAGCAATCATCAGCAGCCGGACTCCGGCTAAGGAAAGCAGGTCCGGAAAATTAAAAATGCCGCCTTTCGGCGGCGAGCAGCACTATTTACTTTTCGCACTGCAATGTCAACAAAACTGAGGTTTCGCTGCATGCGTCAAGCAGCCATCCCGAGGCGCTCGACCTATCAACAACTATGTTGCATAAATGACTCTCACGCCCAGCAAGTTGGGGAAAACTTGAAAATCGATTCCCCGAGATTCAACCGACTCTTGTCACGGAGTCGGCCTCACACTAGGTTAAAACTCAATTACTAGGCTGCATGCGGCGGAACTAGTCACCAAAATTTGAGTAAGCGTTTCTTGCCTCGGATACGTCCGTGGCAACGGTGAAGGATTCTGCCTACACCAACGCTAATAAGGCGGAGACAGGGGCATGAACTGGACAGACGAGCGCGTTGAAAAACTGAAGAAGCTGTGGTCCGAAGGCCTGAGCGCCAGCCAGATCGCAGCACAACTTGGCGGTGTAAGTCGTAACGCCGTCATTGGTAAAGTCCATCGTTTGAGTCTGCCCGGCCGTGCCAAGGCCGGCGGTTCGACGACCACCGTCAGAACCCCCAAGCGCACGACTTCGGCGCCCCGCGCCACGAACTACGCCTCGCGGATCACCACACGCACCGTTACCCGCCAACAGGGCGCGACGATGCTCAAGGAAGAGATCGAAATCGATACGGTGGAGGAAGTCCGCTTCCGTCCGGCCGCAAATGTAATCGTTCCGATTTCTCGCCGCCTTGGCCTCACCGAGCTCACCGAGCGCACCTGCAAGTGGCCGGTCGGCGATCCGCTCAATGACGACTTCCACTTCTGCGGTTGCGAGTCCCCGGACTCTTCCCCGTATTGCACGTATCATCAGCGCATGGCCTACCAGCCGGTCAACGAGCGCCGCAAGGCCGCTAACCGGGTCGCCTGACCCGGAAGCCGGATAAGGAATAAAGAAAACGGGCCCTCGCGGGCCCGTTTTTCGTTGTAAGGGAAAGACCTCTCAGGCTCTCGCCTGAAAGGATCAGGCTTCCATCGAATAGCCGGCACCGCGCACGGTGCGGATGACGTCCTGCATGTTGGAAAAGTTCAAAGCCTTGCGCAGGCGGCCGACATGGACGTCAACAGTACGCTCGTCGACATAGATGTCGTGACCCCAGACGCCGTCGAGCAACTGCGAGCGCGAGAAGACGCGGCCGGGCGATGCCATCAAGAACTCGAGAAGGCGGAATTCGGTCGGGCCGAGGCGGACTTCGCGGCTCTTGCGGTGAACGCGGTGCGTCTCGCGATCCAGCTCGATATCGCCGCACTTCAGCAGCGTCGAGAGCACCTCGGGCTTGGCACGACGCAGCATCGCCTTGACGCGAGCGACAAGCTCCGGCGTCGAGAACGGCTTGACGACGTAATCGTCAGCACCGGTCGAGAGGCCGCGAACCCGTTCGCTTTCCTCGCCACGGGCGGTCAGCATGATGATCGGCAGGCGCTCGGTTTCCGGCCGCATGCGCAGGCGGCGGCAGAGCTCGATGCCAGACACGCCCGGCAACATCCAATCGAGGATGAGAAGGTCCGGCGTGCGTTCCTGAAGCCGGATCTCGGCCTCGTCGCCGCGCAGGATGGTATCGACCTCAAAGCCTTCGGCCTCAAGGTTATAGCGGAGAAGCACGCTCAGCGCTTCTTCGTCTTCAACGACAGCTACTTTAGGGATCATTCGTTTCGGTCTCCTGGGGGCGCGGTCGCGGAATGACTATTCAGTGACTGCGCCGACGGTGTTGGCGGTATCGTCCTTCGGACGTTCGCCTTCCGGCTGGGCACCGGTGGCCATGTAGTAGATCGTTTCGGCAATGTTGGTGGCGTGGTCGCCGATGCGCTCGATGTTCTTGGCGCAGAACAGAAGATGCGTGCAGCTGGTGATGTTGCGCGGATCTTCCATCATGTAGGTGAGCATTTCACGGAACAGCGAGGTGTACATCGCGTCGATTTCCTCGTCGCGCTCACGGACCGATTTTGCTTTGTCGGCAGCACGGCTCGTGTAGACGTCGAGGACTTCCTTGAGTTGGACGAGGGCGAGCTCGGACAGGTGCTCGAGGCCGCGGGCGAGCTTGCGCGGCACGCCGGCGCTCTGTACGGCAATGACGCGCTTGGCAGTGTTCTTGCCCAGGTCGCCGACGCGCTCCAGGTCTGCCGCGATGCGGATGGAGCCCATGATCTCGCGAAGATCGGCCGCCATCGGCTGGCGGCGGGCGATCGTGACGATCGCCTTGTCGCCGATCTCGCGCTCCGCGTGGTCGAGGATCACATCGTCCGAGATGACCTTCTGGGCAAGAGCCGTATCGCCGTTTACGAGCGCGCGTACGGCATCCGAGACCATCTGCTCGGCCAAGCCGCCCATTTCCGAGATACGGCGGGACAGGAACTTCAAATCATCGTCGTAGGCAGAAAAGATATGTGTCGATGCCATAGGGCTCATCCTTGAATATCGTAAGTGCTACCGAGACGGCCGATCAACCGAAGCGGCCCATGATGTAGTCCTGGGTGCGCGGATCGTCCGGGTTGGTGAACATCTTGTCGGTGTCATTCTCCTCGACGAGGTTGCCAAGGTGGAACATGGCTGTGCGCTGCGAAACACGGGCGGCCTGCTGCATCGAGTGCGTCACGATGACAATCGTGTAGTTCTCGCGGAGCTCGTGGATGAGCTCCTCGACCTTGGCCGTTGCAATCGGATCGAGTGCCGAGCATGGCTCGTCCATCAGGATGACTTCGGGGCTGACGGCGACGGCGCGGGCGATGCAGAGGCGCTGCTGCTGACCACCGGAAAGACCGGTGCCGGCTTCGTGAACGCGATCCTTCACCTCATTCCAGAGGCCGGCGCGCTGCAGGCTGTGTTCGACGATCTGGTCCATGTCGGCCTTCGACTTGGCGAGCCCATGGATACGCGGACCGTAGGCGACGTTTTCGTAGATCGTCTTCGGGAACGGGTTGGGCTTCTGGAACACCATGCCTACACGCGCGCGAAGCTCCACAACGTCGATATCCGGATCGTAGATATCTTCGCCATCGAGCGTGATCTTGCCAGTGACGCGGCAACCGTCGATCGTGTCGTTCATGCGGTTCAGGCTGCGCAGGAAGGTGGACTTGCCGCAACCGGATGGGCCAATCAGGGCGGTCACCGTGTTTTCACGGATGTTCAGCTTCACGTCGAACAGCGCGCGCTTCTCGCCGTAGTAAACGGAGACGTCCTGGCCGATCATCTTGTAGGGAATGGCGTTCATCTTCTGATCAACCGCTTTCTCAACTGCTGCTTCCGTCAACATGTTCATAATGTCTACTCCGTTTACCAGCGGCGCTCAAAGCGACGACGCAAGAGGATGGCTCCGAGGTTCATGAGGATCAGGAATAGGAGCAGGACGATAATGGCGCCGGAGGTCCGCTCGACGAAGGCGCGCTCGGCTTCATTGGCCCACATGTAGACCTGCACCGGCAGGGCCGTCGAAGGCTCCATGGGCGTCGCCGGAGCATTCGCGACGAAAGCGACCATGCCGATCAAAAGCAGCGGCGCCGTCTCCCCGAGCGCGTGCGCCAGACCGATAATCGTGCCGGTCAGGATACCGGGCATCGCAAGCGGCAGGACGTGGTGGAAGACCATCTGCATCTTGGAGGCGCCGAGGCCGAGCGCGGCCGAGCGGATCGATGGCGGGACGGCGCGAAGCGCTGCGCGGGTCGCGATGATGATCGTGGGCAAGGTCATCAGGGTCAGTACCAGACCACCAACCAGCGACGCTGAACGCGGCAGGCCGGCGAAGTTGATGAAAACAGCAAGACCGAGCAGACCGTAGACGATGGAGGGAACCGCCGCGAGGTTGTTGATGTTGACCTCGATCAGGTCCGTCAGCTTGTTCTTCGGTGCAAATTCCTCGAGGTAAATCGAAGCGGCAACGCCGATCGGCAGGGAAAGGACGAGCACGATCAACATCAGATAAAGCGAGCCAACCAGGGCGACACCAAGACCGGCGGCCTCGGGACGGCTGGAGTTGCCGTTGACGAAGAGCCCGGTGTTGAATTTCTTGTGCAGCGCACCGGTTTCCGCCAGCTGGTTCATCCAGCCAACCTGCCTGTCGTTCACCTTGCGGTTCTTCTCGTCGACCTTGAGGTCAATCTGACCCTTGTTGGCGGAGTCAACGTTGGCGTCTGCAAGCAGGGTGATGTTGACTGTCCTGCCGATGAGCGACGGATCGGCAACGACCATGTCGCGCAGCTGGATCGGCGCGCCCTTGGAGATCATAGCGGTCGCGTCACGCACCTCGGGACGGCTCGATGCATTGAGGTTCAGCGTCTTGACCATCGCGTCGCGGATGAGAACCGAATAATTGGCCGCGATCAGCACGGACGGATCCGTTGCGCGCTTGTTGTTCGGGTCGATGGTTTTCTCGCTGAACTCGATCGGCAGCGTGATCGCCGTCTGCAGGAAGGCCGTGTAGCCCTTGCTGACGACGCTCGTCAGCAAAACCGCCAGGAAGATCAAGCCAAAGGAGATCGCAGCGATGCCATAGATGCGGAACCGGCGCTCGGCGGCATAGCGGCGCTTGAGGCCGATGTCGCGACGTTCAGGCGCCTTCGAAACGACAACGCCCTGACCCGGAGAAACAATATCCGTCATTCGTACTGCTCCCGGTATTTGCGCACGATATAGAGCGCGTAGATGTTGAGGCAAAGCGTGATGAAGAACAGCGTGATACCAAGCGCGAAGGCAACCAGCGTCTGCGGCGAGGTGAACTCCAGATCACCAGTGAGCTGATTGACTATCTTGACAGTGACTGTCGTCATTGGCTCGAACGGGTTGACCTGGATGCGCGCTGCGACACCCGCCGCCAGCACTACGATCATGGTTTCGCCGATGGCGCGCGATGCAGTCATCAGAAGCGCGCCGACGATGCCGGGCAGCGCCGCGGGAAGCACCACCTTCTTGATTGTCTCCGAACGCGTCGCACCGAGACCGAGCGAACCATCGCGGAGCGCACGCGGCACAGCGGTGATGATATCGTCGGAGAGCGACGAAACGTATGGGATCAGCATGATGCCCATGACGATACCCGCTGTCAGAACGCTCTGCGCCTGAATAAAGTTCGCATAATTGCCGGTAAGGAGGCCGTTTACCTGCGAAGACAGGTCGCGGAGGAAGGGGCCGACCGTGACGAGGGCGAAAAAGCCGTAAACAATCGTCGGAATACCAGCGAGCACTTCGAGCAGCGGCTTTGCGATCGATCGCACCGCGGGGGCCGCGTATTCCGCCATGTAGATCGCCGCGAACAGGCCGACAGGCACCGCCACCAGCATCGCAACGAAGCCGATGTAAAGCGTGCCTAGCAGCAGCGGTATCAGGCCGAATTGCCCGAAGGACGAGCCGCCGGCACCAGCAAAGCGCGGATCCCAGACCGTACCGAAGAAGAAGTCTGCAGCAGGAACGACCGCGAAGAAATGCGCGGCTTCCGTCAGCATTGACAGAACGATACCGATCGTCGTCAGGATGGCGATCGAGGACGCCAGGAGCAGGCCCCAAAGCATGACACGTTCGACGCGGTTGCGTGCACGGAATCGCGGAGCGACTTCACGAAGCGCATAGAATGCGCCGGCAACGGCAAGGATGAGGACGACCGCCGTCATGACGAGGCGGCTGGAAGCCGATTCTTCGTTCAGCTTTTGCGCTGCGTCGATCATGTATGGCTGCGGCTGGCCGGCCAGCGGAACGCCCTTTGCAGCAAGCTTTGCCTGGAGGCCAGCCGGATCGCTGGCAGCACCGCTGATCTCCTCTGGGGTGAGGAGCGGCAAGCCGCGCGCAATCGCGCTGACCATCCCGTAATTCAGGTTCTGCTGCGCGGCCGGCTGCGCCTTGACGTCATCCGGGAAAGTGCCACGGACGGAAGACTCAATGATCGAAGGGCTGATCGCCAGCCAGGCGCACAGCACGATAAGTGCCGGCAGCACCGCCCAGATGGCGGCATAGGCGCCATAGTAGCCCGGTCGCGAATGCAGCGCGGAGGACTTGCCCCCGGCAAGTGCCGTAGCACGGCTGCGCGCTGCGATGAAAGCAACGGCGCCAAGCACCACGAGACACAAGAGTATGATGGATGTACCCATTCGATTAGGTCCCAGGCCCTTTGACCCCAAAAGCGGAAACGGCAGGCGGACCGATCCGGCTCTCAAACTTGCAGAAGTTCAGACCCCGTCCCGACTTGGCGGAACAAGGCAAAGCCGGCGCGATCTGGTGATCGCGCCGGCAAGGTCATTACATAGTCTTGCCGTCTTCAACGCCCTTGCGGATCGCGTCGCGCTCACCGTCCGGAGCGGCAACGAGGCCGTACTCGACGAGCGGGCTGTCCGGTCCGATCATCTGTTCGGATACGAAGAAGTTGACGTATTCCTTCAGGCCCGGGATGACGCCGAGGTGTGCCTTCTTGACGTAGAAGAACAGCGGACGGGAAACCGGGTACGTGCCGTCGGAGATGGTTTCGGTCGACGGAACGATACCGTTGACGGTCGCAACCTTCAGCTTGTCGGCGTTGTTTTCATAGAAGGAAAGGCCGAAGACGCCAACGCCGGTCTTGTTGGCAGCGATGCGTGCCAGCGTTTCCGGATAGTCACCGTCGATGTCGACAGCAGCGCCGTCCTTACGGACTGCGACGCAAGCCTTGGTCTGAGCGGCGGCGTCAGAGATCGAAGCCTTGATGACGTCGAGAGCGCCGGAAGCCTTGCAGCCAGCAGCAAGAACGTTCTGTTCGAAGACTTCGCGGGTGCCGTGCTTTTCGCCCGGGATGTAGGCAGCAATGTCAACAGCCGGGAGTGCCGGGTTGACTTCCGACCACTTCTTGTAAGGGTTGGCGACGAGCTTGCCGTCAACAACGACCTGGGCAGCCAGAGCCTTATAGATGTCGGCCGGGACGTAGGCGACATCAGGGTTTGACGAGTCGGTCGCGAAGACGATGCCGTCATAGCCGATCTTCACTTCCTGGATGTCGGTCACGCCGGCTGCCTTGCAGGCGTCCAGTTCCTTGGCGTTGATCGGACGCGAAGCGTTGGCAACGTCGATGGTGTCCGGGCCGACGCCCTTGCAGAATTCCTTGAGGCCAGCGCCCGTGCCGCCGGATTCAACGACCGGCGTCTTGAAGTCCTTGAAGGTTTCGCCGAAGGTTTCGGCTACGATCTTGGCGTAAGGCAGGACGGTGGACGAGCCAGCAACCTGAACCTGGTCGCGAGCAACGGCCGCGCCAGCGAAAGCGGCGGAAGCGGCAAGTGCTGCGACCGTGAGTTTAAAAGCGTTCATAACAATCTCCCGGGCATATAGCGGTCTGAGTGCGGCCTTGAGCGGCCTTTGCAGTGCCGTCTTCATCAGCGGCCCGCTCTCTTTAGCCCCTGATGCCCAGAGCTTTTATGTCATTTTCACGAAACATTTGTGACAGATTAAATATATGAAATCATTATACAAAGAATGCGATCCCGCACGATTTATCGCAGTTTTATGTCAAAACCGCACGGTGAAGCTCGTTCCCTTGCCGACTTCCGACTTGACGATCAAGCGCGCGCGGTGCCGCGTCAGGATATGCTTGACGATGGCAAGGCCCAACCCCGTGCCTTTCTTCGAGCGGCTGTCCTCGATGCTCACACGGTAGAAACGCTCGGTCAGTCGCGGCACATGCTCGGCCGGAATTCCCGGTCCCTTGTCGACAACCGTGACCTCCACCGGCTCGCCCGGCGCATTCTTCAGGAACACATCGACGGTCTTGCCCTCCTGCCCATATTTGCAGGCATTTTCCATCAGGTTTTCAAAAACCTGGACCAGTTCGTCGCGGTCGCCAAGCACCTCTGCCTTGCCCAGCGGAAGATGCAGCACGATCTCAACGCCGACATCGTTTGCGAGTGGTGCCAGCGAGTCCCTCACATGGCCGAGAAGTGGAACGAGATCGACCTTCTGATCCGGGGCGATGTGTGACTTGAGTTCCAACCGCGACAAGGACAGGAGGTCGTCGACAAGACGGCTCATACGAGTGGCCTGATCCAGCATGATGCCGAGAAAGCGCTCCTGCGCCTTGCCGTCATTCTTCGCCGGGCCCTGGATAGTCTCTATGAAGCCGCGCAGGGACGCGAGTGGCGTGCGCAACTCGTGGCTGGCATTGGCGACGAAATCGGAGCGCATGCGGTCGATGCGGCGAACCTCGGAAATGTCCCGGAAGGAGAGCACGAAGAAACGCTCATCAGCCGGCTGCTGTTCGTCAAACTCCACGGGGGCGCTGCGGACGATGTAAACGCGCTCGGATGGCAGGCGTTCGGAGTGCTCGATCTGGTTCGGCGCGTTGGTTGCAATCGTTTCGCTGACCATGTCGAGGATGCCAGGCGAGCGCAGGCGAGCGGAAATATGCGCACCAATGGCGGCCTCGCCGAAAGCCTTTTCGGCCGCGCGGTTCTGGTAAAGCACCGAGGCATCACCGGAAAGCACCATGACGGGGATGTCGAGCGCGGCAAGCGCCGCGGCAACCTCGGCCAAGCGGTTGCCGGGCGCTTCGATAGTCTCGGGAACTGGTTCCAGCTGGACTTTCGGGAGGGCCGCCGGAACCGTGTGCCACAACGCCGTGATGATCATTAGCAACAGAAGACCGAGCACGACCCACTTGTTTGCGCCTGCAGCCAGAGCAATCAGGGCAATCAGCAGAGCCACGAGCAGGACGGGACGCTCCTGCCGAATGCGTGCAATCAGGCTTCGTGTCCATGGCGCTTTGTCTTCCAACTGCCCCTCGCGGTTTTCGGCTCGTACTCTTATCTTCAAACTCTGCCTGATAGCCGTGATTCATGACAGAAGTTTTCGCCTGCACACGACACGCGGAAAGCCTTTGCTGCGAACACACAGAAATTTCCACGATCCGTAAGACATTTGATTTTCAACAGGAAATATGGTCGCCTGTATGCGACGAAGTTCACCGGAGAAGAAGCCATGGCCGATGATGTCGAAAGCAGAGCCGTCGAACTGGACATCCGCGGAGAGAAGCGCGTCTTTGATGTCGACAATGCCGTGCTGCCGGACTGGGTTGACAAGGCGGCTTTGGAATCCGGCGGCTATCCATACGACAAACACCTCAAGGAAGAACAATACCTTGAAGAACTCAAAAAGCTGCAAATCGAGTTGGTCAAGGTGCAGTTCTGGCTGCAGGCCACCGGCAAGCGGGTCATGGCGCTTTTCGAGGGACGGGATGCGGCGGGCAAGGGCGGCGCGATTTCCGCCTCATCGGCGCACATGAATCCCCGCCTTGCCCGGGCGGTCGCATTGGCCAAGCCCACCGATCGTGAGGCCGGGCAATGGTATTTCCAGCGCTATGTCGCGCAATTCCCGACCGCGGGCGAGTTCGTGCTCTTCGACCGGTCCTGGTACAATCGTGCCGGCGTCGAGCCCGTCATGGGCTTCTGCACGCACAAGCAATACGAAGATTTCCTGAACCAGGCGCCTCAGCTTGAGAAGGTCATCGCGCACGAGGGTATCTTCTTCTTCAAGTTCTATCTCGATATCGGCCGCGAGATGCAACTGAAGCGCTTCCACGATCGGCGCCACGACCCGCTCAAGGTCTGGAAACTGTCGTCGATGGACATCGCAGCGCTGACGAAATGGGGCGACTACAGCGAGAAACGCGACCGGATGCTGAAAGAGACACATACGGAATTCGCGCCCTGGACGGTCATTCGTGCCAATGACAAGCGTCGCGCCCGGCTAAACCTGATCCGGCACATGCTGAAGACGATGGATTATGACGGCAAGGACAAGGATGCCATCGGCAAACTCGATGACAAGATCATCGGCTCGGGTCCGCATTTCCTGAAATAGCCTATTGCCCCGGCAGGATTCGGATAGCGTAGAGGTTGATGCCGCGCGCCTTGCCGTCGACATCGCTGTTGATGATCAGACGTCCGGCGGCGTTCGGCGCCAGCGAGCGATCGAAGCGGACCTGGAGAAGCACATCCGACTTCTGCCGGGTGACCGAGAAACGGTGACGGGCGCAGTCGCCGAGCGACTGGAAATCGCATTCCACCGTAACCTGAGTTGGTTCGTCGGACGTCGATTGCAGCGTGATTGCAATCGTCGAGGACTTGCCGGCCAACTGCTGAAGGACATCGGCGGGAACGCTGATGCTGATATTGCCGTCGCTGTCGTTGCTCTGCGAGATCAGGCGGACCGCGGTGCCCTCGTTTTCCGCAACATTCTGAATTTCCGCCCGTGCACCGGTCTTGATCTTGTCCGCATTGGACGGCTTGAAAACCTCAATCCAGTCGGCGGAGAAGGAGTTCTGCGGGTCGATCGCAACCGGCGCCGCATTGCCGCCTGCGGCACCGCTGTCGCCACTGTTGTCCGCGCCGTCGAAGTCTTCCGGTTGAGTGCTCGCCGGCGGATTGGCAACGCTTGTATCTCGTTCCGCAGCGGTCTTAAGCACGCCCGAGGTGTATACCCACCACGCACCCATGCCGATGAAGGCCAGGAGCACGCAGGCGACAAGCAGTCGGGAGAAAAACTTGCGCGGCTTGCGTCGAACCGCGGCGCGCTCCGGCCGGAAATCCATCTGCGTGGGCTTCCGCTCCGCCGCTGGCGATTCAGCGACCGGCTCGGCGCCAAGATGATTGCCGCTCCCGGCATGGACGCCGGCGAGGCTGGATTCATCGTCGAAGCGTGGGTCGGTAACCGAATGCTCACGGGTCTCGCCGCCAATCGAAACGTTCGCGACTTCTTCCTCTGCCACATGATCAGCCGGCCTTGGTACTTCCACCACGGGGGGAACAGCAACTTCCGGCGGCCCCTGGCGCGGATGAAGGCGTTCGCGCTCCTCCGCTTCGATCATATGGATCGTCGTTTCGAGCCTGTGGCGATGATAGGCGACCGCTTCCGTCTCGGTGATGTCCTGCTTGCGGAGACCGGCTTCAAGAGCCTGACGCGCGGACTGATAAATCTTTGCACGGACTTCGGGATTGTCGCGATCGGCATTGCTGAGCGCCGTTTTGATAGCCGTTTCTAATCCGCTCACGTCCGGTCCTTTACTCTGAGACTGGGCTTTGTACTTAACAATTCGTAAATGCGGTAGCCGCTGCCGCCGCAAATCGCAAGCCTCACCCGGTGTCCGGGTTCGCATCGGCAGGGGATAACGCAGGAGACCCTGACCGTCCTATGTCCTTGCAACAATAGCCGATATTTGAGGAATCGATAGAGCGCACTTTTCCTCTGTCAAAGTCTCTGCTATCACATTGACGTTTTCGTAAACGTCAATTCCTACGGTGTCCCATGGCCCTGCCTCCGATCCTGACCCAGAATCTCAGATTGCCGGTCGTCGCCTCCCCGCTCTTCATCATTTCGCACCCGGCACTGACGCTGGCGCAGTGCAAGGCTGGAATCGTTGGCGCCTTCCCGGCCCTGAATGCGCGGCCGGAAAGCCAGCTCGACGAATGGCTCGCCATTATCACCGAGGATCTCGCCGCGCACAACGCCGCGAACCCCGAACGGCCAGCGGCTCCGTTTGCCGTCAACCAGATCGTCCATATGTCGAACAAGCGGCTGGAGCACGATCTGAGGCTCTGCGTCAAATATAAGGTGCCGGTTGTCATCTCGTCACTCGGCGCCGTGCCGGAAGTGAACGCCGCGGTGCACTCCTACGGCGGCATCGTGCTTCACGACGTCATCAACAATCGCCATGCGAACTCAGCCATCCGCAAGGGCGCGGACGGGCTGATTGCCGTCGCAGCCGGTGCCGGCGGCCATGCCGGCACGCTTTCGCCGTTCGCGCTTGTCCAGGAAATCCGCGAATGGTTCGACGGGCCGCTGCTGCTTGCCGGCGCGATAGCCAATGGCGGTGCCATCCTCGCGGCGCAAGCGATGGGCGCCGACATGGCCTATATCGGCACGCCCTTCATCGCGACCGAAGAGGCCCGCGCCTCAGACGCCTACAAGCAGGCGATTGTCGACGGCATGGCGAACGACATCGTCTATTCCAACTACTTCACCGGCGTGCATGGCAATTATCTCAAACCGTCGGTGAAGGCCGTCGGCCTCGACCCCGACAATCTGCCGGTCGCCGATCCCTCGAAAATGGATTTCGAACAGGCCGTCGGCGGTGCCAAGGCATGGAAGGACATTTGGGGCAGCGGACAAGGCATCGGCGTCATCAAGGCGATCGAACCAGTCGGCAAGCTCGTCGACCGGCTGGAAGCCGAATATGCGGCTGCCCGGACGCGCCTGTCACTCTAGAGATCGGCGGCGGATTTCCACAGCACCGTTCTTTTTTGCCGAAGAGCCGACAGGGCGCTTGAAATCTTCAAACAATGCCTGTATCAGCCCATGCAAATCGCGGGCCGCATGGTTCGGCCGCAGGGATTGCCGCTTTAGCTCAGTCGGTAGAGCACATCATTCGTAATGATGGGGTCACGTGTTCGAGTCACGTAAGCGGCACCATTCTTTCCTCGATAAATCAAATAGTTATCAAGGGTCGCGCTCCACCAAGCCCGTTGCAATTCATCGCTGTCACACCACGGTCACAGCATGAAGTTTTGCAATGGCGACCATCCGTAGGCGCAATGGAAAGTATCAGGTGCAGGTCCGCGTTCAGGGCTGCGCCCCACTCTCCAAGATATACAGCCGCCTCGAAGACGCAAAGACTTGGGCACAGCTCACGGAGGTTGAGGCCGAGCAAATCGGCTTGCCCGCCGATCCCCGCACCGCCGGAACCCGATCCCGTCGACCTTATGAAGCCCTTTCCGGCCGGAGTCATGAAGATGTGGCCCGTCGGCAGAAAGGTCGGCTTGCCGAGGAACGACACGCCCGACGCCTTGACGAGATTGATCCAGATCCAGAACCAACAATGGTCTAGCTGGCCTCAAATGGGCGGCATAGCTGGGCCGAAGCCGCAGGATCGGGAGAGAAGCTCAGGCGTTGCCTCCGAAGAGCTAAGCTTCTCTCCCTCTGGCATTCGAGATTTCGTCCTGTACAGGATGCTCGGTCCCCGCTGCGCCCTGTTTAAGCCGCACCGTTCGGTTTGCCATGCGGGAACATTAGCGATCCCGGAAATAATTGAAACAAGTTTCTGAGGTGCGTGAAGGACGACTCCTACGGCAGTGACGGCGGAGGTTGACGCACTGCCAGATCGAGGAGGCTGAAGATATGGTTGACCTGCCGAACTGGCAGTACATCATAGGCCATGTTTGTCGGTGCTTTACGAGGATGTGAGCAATGACCCCTGCCCGTTTCACGGAATGCCTTCTTCATATCCGGTGGACGCCGATCAATCTGGCATCGGCCCTGCAATGCGACCTTTCATGGGTGGAAGCGCTGGAGGCCGGGAACGCTGAAGTTCCAGCTGGCTTGGCCTCGTGGCTCGAAACGCTTGCTCAAGCTCACGAGGCGCTTCCTCCGCCGACCACATATCGCGGCAAACACTCGGAATGACCCGCTACCCTGCAAAGCATTAAGTTCGCGGACGACGTCGGCTGACCGAAGATCAACTGGCAACCGTCCCGCGGCGGGCGTATGATAATCGTGTTACCCGTGGGAGCGTACACCGGCGGGTTGCTCGGCGGTGGCCCTGAGGTTTATGGCAGCCCACCAGCACGGCCCCAGGGTCTTCGCTGAGTGTCGAACCAGCAGTGGGGCCCTTTTCTTTAGTATTAGTCATTCCTAAATACTAAATTAACCCTGAACTCTTAGCTTCTGGCACGTTGCTTTTGGAGCCAGGACCCCAGCCCCTCCAGAGCAATGGGGTGTGCGGTTGGGGCTCAAGGCGAATTTGCTTCGACCGCGCGCCCTCAATGCTCTTGTCCGAGCTGTCATCGAAATCGACCATGATGCCGTGACTCGTTTCCAGGGGGATAGAACCCCGGATCTCTCCACTACGCCCCGTACCACGTCGATATTCAGGTAAAGTGCCATGGCTGCGGGACACAGCGACCATTCGACAGAAACAGGCCTGCCGGATCGATTGAGGCAGGCGTATATTGATGAGATCCAACCTCGGTTGAAGTGCTCCGTGTGTGGAGCGAATGGCGGGGAAATGCTGTTCGGGCAATACGCAGTGAGGAAGAGCCGTGAACCGCTTCGAGATCCCCAGCATGATATTCGCCTTCCTCCTCGTCGTCGGCGCTTTAGCCTTGATCTGGATAGCCTTCTGGATGCTGGGAGCGTGGGTGTTTGGATGTCTTCGCCCGCGCCAGCCCCGAGCACAAGCTCAGGCTCGTGAAGGCAATCCAAGCCAATCGTCAGATCGTCGCCATGACCGGAGACGGCGTCAACGATGCGCCGGCGCTGAAGAAGGCCGATATTGGAGTGGCGATGGGCATCAAGGGCACGGAGGTGACGAAAGAGGCCGCGGAGATGATCCTCGCCGACGACAATTTCGCCTCGATCTCGGCGGCCGTAAAGGAGGGCCGCACGGTCTACAACAACATCGAGAAGGCGATGCTCTTCCTGCTGCCCACCAATATCGCCAAGGGCGCGGTGATCGCGATCGCAATCCTGTTCGCCTTCACGCTGCCGATCACGGCGCCACAGGTGCTGTGGGTGAACATGGTCACGTCGGTCGCGCTCGGTCTTGTCATTTCGTTCGAGCCCCATGAGGCGGACGTGATGACGCGCCCTCCCCGCTCGATCGACCGGCCGATCGTCACCGGTTTCGGTATCTGGCGCATTCTCTTCGTGGGCGCGGCGCTTGTCCTTTATACGCTGGTGGTCTTCTTCTGGATGAAGGGGCAAGGCGCTTCGGACCAGATGGCGCGCACGGCTGCCGTCAACGCGATCACGCTCGGGCAGCTCTACTACCTTTCAACAGCCGTTACCTGCTCGATTCGTCTTTGTCCGTGCGTGCCCATCTGGCCAATCCCTATCTTTGGTACGGCATAGCCGCGGTCGTGGTGCTGCAGATCCTCTTCACTTATGCACCGCCGCTCCACGCCGTGTTCGACACCGAGGTCTTGCCCCCTTCAGTCTGGCTCTGGCTCATCTTGGGCGGGCTCGCCTTCTTCCTCGTCGTGGAGATCAAAAAACTCGTCATTCGCTCTACGCCCGCGTTGAAAGACGCAGCGACCCGTCGGTAACGCGCACAAGAAGTTGGGTTGCATGGCGGCGCGGACGCGCAGTCGCCGGGCGAACGGATTTGCCCGGCGAACGCTTGGGTCAGGCGGCGCGCTTGCGATCCGCTGGATCCTGCAGCCGAAAGCCGATTGCCAGGCGGTTCCAGGCATTGATCATTGCGATGCCGATCGAGAGCGCCACGAGTTCATCCTTCGAGAAGGCGTTTTGCGCGACCTCATAGTCCGAATCCGCGCATGGCCTTCAGCGACATTGGTCAGCGCCTCGGCCCATGTCAGTGCCGCCCGTTCGCGATCCGTATAGAGCTCCGATTCATGCCAGGCGTTTAACAAGAGCATCCGCCCTTCTGTCTCGCCCAGCTTCAACGCGTCCTGACGATGCATGTGCAGGCAATTGGCGCATCCGTTTATCTGGGACCCGCGCACCTTGACGAGCTCCATCAGCGTGGGATCGAAGCTCTTGGCAATCCAGGCCTCCACGGCAACGAGGCCTTCTATGCCTCCGTTCTTCCTGGCCAGTATGTTCAAACGCTTGGTCATCATGCTCTCCGTGACATGAGTGATCGGGACGTTGCGCCCGGACAGGAGGTATCCCCGACATCGTGGACCATCCATCTGGCCGGTCGATGCGCCCGGCCTAACGCGGAATTCAGCAGACGCCCGCCGATCGATCAGGCCTTCCACCGTTCGGGACACCCCTTCCTATACTTCGGCAGTAGGTGAGCGCGTCCCCGGTAGAATGGTTCAAGACGGGGATCCAACGCATTGTCCCGCCATCGGAGCCGCATCCGGGCGTGGCTTTCGCTGATCCCACACACGGAATGCTGACACTGGCGGGTTTCAATCAAGATCCGGGCACATGACCCAAGAAGGAGACTAGGCATGAAAATCGTTGTCATTGGCGGCACCGGACTGATCGGCTCGAAGACCGTCGAACGGCTGCGGAAAAAGGGCCACGAGGTCCTCGCAGCATCCCCAAATACGGGTGTCGACACTCTCACCGGCAAGGGCCTGGACGACGCGCTGGCTGGCGCGAAGGTGGTGATCGACCTCGCCAATTCGCCCTCGTTCGAGGACAAGGCGGTGATGGAATTCTTCCAGACCGCGGGACGTAACCTCCTCAAGGCAGCCGCCGTGGCAGGCGTCGAACATCATATCGCCCTTTCCATTGTCGGCGTGGAGCGGCTCGAGGGCAGCGGCTACATGCGCGCCAAGATGGCCCAGGAAGCGCTGATCCGTGCTTCTGGCATTCCCTACACGATCGTGCATTCGACGCAGTTCCTGGAATTCATTCCGGGCATCGTGCAGTCAGGCACGGTCGACCAGACGGTGCATCTGTCCTCCGCCTATGTGCAGCCGATCTCGTCGGAGGATGTCGCCGACGCCATGGCCGACGTGGCCCTCGGTAAACCCCTAAATGGCATCATCGAGATTGCCGGTCCGGAGAAATTTCGCCTCAACGAGATCGCGGCGCAGTTCCTGAAGTCGACCGGCGATTCCCGCCAGGTCGTCGCTGATCCGCATGCGCCTTATTTCGGCACCGAGCTCGCCGAGGGCTCGCTCGTGCCGATCGGCGACGCCCGGCTTGGCCGCGTCAGCTTCCAGGACTGGCTCAGCCACTACCAGCCGAGAACGTAACCCCTTCGGAGGGGCGCGGCGCATCCGGCAAGACCCAGGCTGCCCCTTCCATGCACAATCACGACAGGAGAACGACATGTTCCGGACCTTTATGGCGGCAACCGCATTGACGGCCGTCCTCGGCGGCGCCGCCGTCGCGCATGACACTTCCGCCGGTGACGCGAAAGTCACCATCGTTTACGACCAGAAGCTTCCCAACGTGCCCGGCAAGAGCATGAAGGGCGTGCTGGTCGAGTATGCGCCGGGCGGCACCTCGCCTGCCCACACGCATCCGAACTCAGCCTTCATCTATGCAACGGTCCTCGAAGGCGCAATCCGCAGTCAGGTCAATAGCGGCCCGGTCACGACCTACCATGCCGGCGAAAGCTTCTCGGAGTTTCCGGGCGATCACCACGCCGTCAGCGAGAATGCAAGCAAGACCGAGCCGGCGCGCCTGCTTGCGGTCTTCGTCGTCGATACCGACGAGAAGAACATAACGATCGACGACAAGTGAGACAAACCTCTGCGATGCCCGGCCAATGCCTGACATCGCAGCCCTCACCCGCCGATATTTCGAGAGACTCAGATCAACAAGGCTTGGGCCCATGAGCGCGACAGCAATGCGAACACTTGCCGGAATTTCGGTCCCCCAGACGCCGCTCGTCGAGCGCGCGCTGGAGCATGCGCGCCAGGCATGTGAGCCGTACCTCTTCAACCACGTTGTCCGCTCCTGGCTGTTTGCCGAGCGGATCGGGCAGCTTCATGCCATCGAGCACGACGCGGAAGTCTTGGCCGTCGGCACGCTGCTGCACGACATAACGCTCAACGAGAGATTTGCGGGGCCGCGGCGCTTCGAGGTGGAGGCCGCGGATCTGGCGCGCGGATTTGCGACGGAAGCCGGGCTCGACAAGTATCGAGCCCAACAGATCTGGGATTGCGTCGCTCTCAACTCGACGCCGTCGATCGGCCTCTACAAGGAAGCCGAGGTCGCACTCTGCACCGCCGGCATCTGCCTCGACGTCGTCGGCCTGCAATACAGTTCCATTCCCTCGGCTGAGATGAAGGCGATCGTCGCCGAATTTCCGCGGCTTGGGATGAAGCGGCAGATGACCCTGTGCTTTTGCCACATCGCCGCGACACAGCCGGAAACGACTTACGACAACTTCGCGCGGGATTTCGGGGAGCGCCTGGTTCCTGGCTATAAAGTGCCGACCTCCTCGGTCGATCTGGTGGCAAATGCGCCCTTCGATGAATGATCGCCATGTTCGATGCGATGGACGTGCACTTCGAACAGGAAGAGCTGCAAGGGCCTGCACTCACCACTACATCGCAGGCCCCCTATCGGTAACCCCCACCGCACATAGACAAGCAAGAAAACGCGCGCTTCATCAGCGCGTGTTTTGCGTCGTGAACGCCTCGGTGCGAGCAACCGCCCTAATCGTTCGATGCGGTCACCTAGACTTTCGCACAGTCCCCAGATGCTTCCGCCCAATGGTTTTCCGGGCCGCCGGTCGCCATCCTCCGTCGCATGTCAATCACCGCGAAGGATAGAAAATGCGCAATATTTCAAACCCATCGACTGTCAGTGTCTCACGTCGCGACGCCCTGCTCGGCAGCCTCACCGCCGGGATCGCCGTGGGCTTGCCGGCGGTTGCCTCCGCAAAGACGCCGAAGCAGCCTCTCCCCGCCACCAGCAACCACGGAAAGCAAGCCATGAGCACGATCACCACCAAGGACGGCACGGAAATCTACTACAAGGATTGGGGCACCGGTCCAGTCGTCACCTTCTCGCATGGCTGGCCGTTGAACTCCGACGCCTGGGACGGCCAGATGCTCTTTCTCGCCCAGCACGGCTTCCGCGTCGTGGCGCACGATCGCCGCGGCCACGGACGATCCAGCCAGCCGACATCCGGAAACGATATGAACGGATACGCCGACGATCTGGCCGCCCTGATCGAGGCGCTTGACCTCAAGGACGTGACGCTGGTCGGCCACTCCACCGGCGGCGGCGAAGTCGCCCGCTATATCGGCCGGCACGGCACGAAGCGTGTCGCCAAGGCTGTGCTCATCGCCGCCGTGCCGCCGGTCATGGTGAAATCAGAGGCCAATCCGGAAGGCCTGCCGATCGAAGCGTTCGACGCGATCCGCGCTGGCCTCGTCAAGGATCGCTCGCAATTCTACCGCGACCTTGCCCCGCAATTTTATGGCGCCAATCGACCGGGCTCAAACGTCTCCCAGGGCACACTCGACCAGTTCTGGCTCTGGAGCATGCAGGCTGGCCTGCTGAACGCCTATGAATGCGTCAAGGCATTCTCGGAAACCGACTTCACCGAAGACCTGAAGAAGTTCGACGTGCCGACGCTCGTCCTGCACGGGGAGGATGACCAGATCGTTCCGGTCAAGGATTCCGCCGTCAAGTCCGCCCGGCTGATCAAGGGCGCCAAGGACATCTACTATCCCGGCGCGCCGCACGGCATCACCGCCACACATCAGGACCAGGTCAACGCCGACCTGCTCGCCTTCCTCAAGGCCTGACGCTCGTAACTTGGACCATCGGTGGCGCGGCAAGGCCGCGCCATTTCCATTCAAGCCCTTTCCATCATCGCCCTTTAAGGAAATCCAACATGTCGAAGACCTGGCTCATAACCGGCAGCGCCAGCGGGATCGGCCTGAGCACGGCCGAACTCGTCCTCGCGCGCGGCGAAAACCTCGTTGCGACGGCCCGAAACGTCGACCGCCTTCTCAACCTTGCGCGCCGCTACAGCCAGCAGGTGGAACTCATCGAGCTCGATGTGACGGATGCGCCAGCAGCACGCCGCGTAGTCGACACCGCGATGGAACGGTTCGGTCGCCTCGACGTGCTGCTGAACAATGCCGGCTATGCGCATCTCAGTCCCTTCGAACAGGTTTCGGAAGATGATTTCAAGGCGGAGATCGACACCAATTTCTACGGTGTGGTCAATCTCACGCGCGCGGCGCTCCCCTTGATGCGCCGTCAAAAATCAGGGCATATCATCAATATTTCGTCCAGCTCGGCGCGCTTCGGCAGTCCTGGGTCGACCGCCTATACTGCCGCCAAATGGGCGGTGAGCGGTTTCACCGCTTCGCTTGCCAAGGAGGTCAAGCCGTTCGGCGTCAAGGCCATCGCCATCGAACCTGGCAGCATCCGCACGAACTGGACGCGGGTTGCCCGTGGGCACGTCCCGCCGCTGTTGCCGGAATACGAACCGACCATCGGCGCGATCATGAGGATAACTGAAGGCTATGCCGGCACCGAGCCCGGCGACCCGGACAAGGTGGCCGTCGTCATCTTCGATCTTTCGCGCCAGGATGATCTGCCAGAACAACTCGTCCTCGGAAGCGATGCCCTGGGACGGATTGCCCAAAGCGATGCGGTTCGATCCGCAGCCGCTCTCTATTGGGACAAGATCAGCCGGTCGACGGACTTCGACGAGCCGACCACTCCCCTCCCACTTCTGGACTGAGACCGGAACCGTTACAGGGTTTTCGATGCGGCATTTCCTTCCCGCATAGGATTTGCCTGGGGGGCTCGGCTGGCACATCTTGCTGCCGGCCCTCACGTCTTGCGCATTCTTCTGGACCTGGTCTCCTTCGGCTCTGCGGCAGCATCGCCACCAACATATGGATTTCCATAAGTTGCGGCGGTGCGGTGGCGCGATTAGGGTGCGGCATAGCTTCGCCAGCACCGGGATTGACAACGAGTTCAATACGAAAGGCTGACGATCCCGGACTATTGTACCTTGCAGGAGCCCCAATGACGCGCGTCTGGTCGTATCGCCCGCAACTCCTGCATCTCGGCCTCTTTATTCTGGCTTATGTCCTGGGCTGCGGATTCGCTCAGGCGCTCGCAATCGTGCCCGGAACGGGCATCTCCATCTGGCCTCCAAGCGGACTGTTCATTGCGACTCTAATCCTCGCTCCCATGTGGAGCTGGCCGTGGTGGGTGCTGGCGGGCGGTCTGGCGGAACTGCTTGGCAATATCCTATGGTTCCATAGTCCCTTGCCCGTAGCCCTCCTTATCTATTCCGGCAACGCGCTCGAAGCCACCATCGGTGCATGGCTCGTGAACCGTACTTTGAAGCGGTCGGTTCGATTGGAAACCTTGCAGGAGGTTGTCGCATTCGTCGTCGTCGGCGCAGGGATTGCGCCGATGCTGAGCGCGACGGTCGGAAGTGCCACGCTGGTCTGGTTCAGCATGTCTTCGCAAACCTTCCTGGACGCCTGGGCTCTGTGGTGGATCGGGGATGCCACCGGGGTCCTGATCGTGGCGCCGCTCGCACTTGTCGTGTTCCAGAGTTGGGGTGGCAAGGCCGAGTTTTCGGCAGCGCGGTGGGCGGAGGCTTGCGTTCTGGGGGTAATCCTGCTCGGCGTCGCCACCCTTTCGCTGAGTGGCTTTCTGCCCTTCGCCTACATCATCATGCCGCCACTTCTTTGGGCCTCGGTGCGCTTCGAATTCAAGGGTGCCGCCGTTACGCTGGCCCTTCTTGCACTGATCACGGCGACATTCACGATATCCGGCGCTATCCAATTTGCCGGCGATGCCGAGACCCAGCGCCACAACCAGATCATGCTGCAGCTCTTCCTGGCGATCTCGGCATTTTCCGCGCTCATCGTTGCTGCCATATCCCGGCAGCATCAGCTGACGCTGCAGAGCCTGCGCGACCGGGAGCGGGAGCTCTTGCAAATCGTGAACATGGTCCCGGTCCACATCAGGCGGCTGACGCCGGAAGGCGAACCGACCTTCTTCAACAAGCGTCTGGTGGATTTTTTCGGGATTGACCTGGATCAGTTGAACAAGCCGGGCACGAGCCGGCTGGCGACGAACATAGAAACCCTGGTCCACGAGGATGATGCTCCCGTCCTACTGCAAGCGGTCCGTCGTTCCGTCGCCACCGGAGAGCCCTATTCCTTGAAGTATCGCATGCGCCGTGCGGATGGCGTCTATCGCTGGGTCGATGGCCGAGCAGAACCGCTACGCGACGAAAACGGCGCGATTGTGCAATGGTTCGCCATCTCCATCGACATCGACGACGAAGTGCGCGCCCAAGACGCGTTGCGGCACAGGGAGCGGCAGCTGCAGCAGCTGATCGACGCCGTGCCCGCCATGATTTGGACCACGACCCCTGAAGGAACGCCGACCTACCTCAACAAGTGGTACACGGACGTAACTGGCGCCACTCTTGAGGACTTTACCGCCAACGGCGGGACGCCGGCGTTCCCTTTAAACGTCATCCATCCGGACGACAGGGCCATGAGGGCGCAGGTGCGCACCCACGCATTCGAGACCGGCACGCCCTATTTTGTGCACTATCGCCACATACGGCGCGACGGCTCCTATCGCTGGACAGAGAGTCGCGCAGAGCCTTTGCGCGACGAGTCAGGCGCCATCCTCGCTTGGTACGCGGTAAGCGTCGACATACATGATCTGGTGACCGCGCGAGAGGCATTGCGCGACCGGGAACGGGAGCTCTCGCAGCTCGTCGACATGGTGCCGAGCCTGCTTTGGAGACTTAATCCAAGCGGCGAGCCGAGTTTCTTCAACAAGCGCATGATGGATTTCCTCGGTGTGGATAGGCCCGACGCCGGCAAGCTTGATACGAGCCAGATGGCAGCGATCCTCAACGCCGCTATCCACCCCGATGACGCACCCGGGCTCGCCAAGTCACTCAGTGACAGCCTTGCGACCGGCAACCATTTCGCGATGGACTACCGCCTGCGTCGCGCAGACGGCGTCTATCGATGGATGTCAGGCCGGGCCGAGCCGATGCGGGACGAAAAGGGACAGATCATCCAGTGGTACGGCCTTTCACACGACATAGACGATCAGACGCGCCTCTACAGCGACATAGCCGAGCGCGAAGCCAGAATCCGGCGACTGATAGATTCAGACATTATCGGGATCGTCATATGGGATCTGGACGGAACAGTCATCGACGCCAATGACGCGTTTCTCCGTATGATCCAGTACGAACGGGAGGATGTGCAGGCCGGCCTTCGGTGGTTCGATATAACGCCTCCCAAATGGCAGACCGTGCATGCCCGCGAAGAGGCGGAAGAACTTGCGTTGACGGGCAAGATGCAAGCCCGGGAGAAGGAGTATTTCAGGAGGGATGGCAGTCGAGTGCCGGTCTTGATCGGGGCGGCCTGCTTCGAAGGGCAGTCTCGACAAGGGGTTGCGTACATTCTCGATCTGACCGAACACAAGCGTGCGGAAGCTGCATTACGCAGCCGGGAACAGGAACTGTCGCTCCTCGTGGACATGGTCCCGAGTTATCTCTGGCGGATCTCACCAGACGGCCAGCCCGTCTTTTTCAACAAAAGACTTGTCGACTACCTGGGCCTGGATGTCGCGGGCCTGGACAAGCCGGACATCAGCCGGCTCGACGCATTTATCGAGACCGCGATTCATCCCGATGATGCCGTTGAGGTTGCGGACGCGTTCCAACGCTCCCTGGCGAGTGGTGAGCCACTCTCCATGAAATGGCGAATGCGTCGAGCTGACGGCACGTATCGGTGGATGGCGACAAGCGCCGAAGCGATGCGCGATCAGGACGGTAGCATCGCCCAATGGTACGGTCTCTGCCACGACATCGATGATCAGTTGCAGAGTGAAGAGGCGCTGCGCAACAGCAAGCGGCAACTGGAGCAGATGATCGACGCAGTGCCCATCAACATCCTGAGCTACGATCCCGAGGGCAAGCTCACCTCCGCCAGCAAGCGATATCTGGACAATGTTGGAGCGGTGCCGGATCACGTCACGGATTTTGAGGGGCTGGCCCGGCATCTGGCTCACCCTGACGATCTCCCGGTCATACTGCGGAGGGCGTTGGATGGCTTTGCGACAGGAACACCTTTCGTGAATCGTTTTCGGCGGCGTACCAAGGACGGCGCCTATCCCTGGATCGAGGCCCGCGCGCAGCCTTTGCGCGATGCGTCTGGCGCGATCGTGCAATGGTACCAGGTTTCGATCGATATCGAAGATGAGATGCGGGCACAGGAAGCTCTTCGGGAGAGCGAGTCGCAGCTGAGACGGCTCGTGGATGCCCTCCCGGTACAGATCTGGGCAGCGGCGGCCGATGGCGAGCCGTCTTACCTGAACAGGCGATTGGCCGAGTATGTCGGCCTGACATTGACCGATCTCAATTCTCCTGAAGCCACCCGGTTGCAGATGGCGATCCAGAATTCCGTCCATCCGGATGATGCCCCCGCTGTCGGGCAGGCTTTGTTACATTCGTTTACAACAGGCAGCACCTTCGCCCTGAAATACCGGCAACGACGGGCCGACGGCGTCTATCGCTGGATCAACGGGCGCGCCGAGCCGCTTCGCGATGCGAACGGCAGCATATTGCAGTGGTACGGCGTGAGCTTCGACATCGATGACGACGTGCGCACCCAGGAGGAATTGCGCCGGACGCAGGAGAGGCTGGCGGTCGCTTCGCAGGCGGCAAGCCTTGCGGAGCTCTCGGCATCGATCGCCCATGAGGTGAACCAACCGCTGGCCGCCATCGTCGCCAACTCGCATGCCTGCCATCGCTGGCTGTCGTTCGAGCCTCCGAACGTGGCACGCGCCAACACCGTGATCGAGCGCCTGATCCGTGACGCGAACGCCGCCGCCGATGTCGTGAGCCGCATTCGGGCCCTGTTCAAGCAATCCACGGAGACGAGGAGCCGCGCGACGCTCTCGAGCGTCATAGCCGAAGCGCGTGGCCTGATGGCCGAGGAGGCCGCCCGACGCCGCATTCGCATGGAGTTTCATGTCGATGCCGACCTTCCTGCCGTCACACTGGATTCCATCCAAATTCAACAGGTCCTCATCAATCTCTTCCGCAACGGCATGGATGCGATGGATCTCGTTGAAGGCGAAAAAGTCCTTGAGGTGCATGCGCATCGCGCGGGCAGCGAGGTTCAGACGGAAATCAGCGATCGTGGACGCGGCGTCGAATCTCCCGATCGTGTGTTCGAGCCCTTCTTCACGACGAAGCAGCACGGGATGGGTATGGGACTGGCCATCAGTCGATCGATCGTCGAGGCGCATGGCGGGCGTTTGTGGACCGAGAAGAATGAACCGTGCGGCGCGCGGTTCATTTTCACCTTACCAATTGCAGCGAAAGAGACCTCATGACGACGGACGACCATGTTGTTTTCATCGTGGACGATGATGAAAGCATTCGGGAGGCGCTCGGCGAACTCCTCGAGACCCACGGCATACACACCATCGCCTTCGGGTCGGCGGGCGAATATGTCGGCGGTAAGAAACCGGATGTTCCTGCCTGCCTTATCCTCGACGTCGAACTCCCCGATATCAACGGCCTCGAACTGCAGCGGCAGATCGCCGAAGGCGATCATCCGCCGATCGTTTTCATCACCGGGCACGGCGATATTCCGTCTTCGGTGCGGGCGATCAAGCATGGCGCGGTGGACTTCCTCACCAAGCCCTTCAGCGATGCGGACCTCATGGCAGCGGTCCACACGGCGATTTCCCAGGATCGGGAAAAGCGGTCGGAGCGGGCCGAACTGAGCCAGCTCAGACAACGATACCTGGAGCTGACCCCACGGGAGCGCGAGGTGCTGCCGCTCGTGGTCAGTGGTCTCCTCAACAAGCAGGCAGCATCGGAACTGGGGATCAGCGAAGTCACGCTGCAAATTCATCGAAGGAATGTAATGCAGAAAATGGGAACAGCATCGCTCGCCGATCTCGTGCGTATTGCGGAGAGGTTGGAGATACCTGTCACCCACTCGCGCCGCGCGGGAGGAAATTAGTCATGGAGAGAACAAGACCGACCATCGCGGTCATCGATGACGATCCGAGGCTGCTCGAATCGCTGGAGGAACTGCTGGAATCCGCTGGCTATACGGCTTGCTGCTTCCGCTCGGCCGGGCACTTGCTCGTTCGCGGACTCTCGGACCTCGACCTTCTCATAACGGACATCGGCATGCCCGGTACGGACGGTTTCGAACTTCGCGACATCGTGAAGAAGGCGCGTCCGGAACTGCCGGTTTTCCTGATCACCGGCCGCCATGAAATCGCGGACCACGGCCGCGCCCAAGGCATCAGCGGTTTTTTCCGCAAGCCTTTCGACGCCCCTGCCCTGCTCGTAGCCATCGCAGACGCTTTGCAAAAATCGAAAAATGGAGGGTGACATGAGAGTTGAACAACTGCCGCGGAAATCGGCGCCGCTGTTACCACAGCACAAGAATGATGCCGAGCAGCCAATCGTCATCATCGTCGATGACGACGCGGCTGTCCGCGAGGCTTTGTCTGAGTTGATTCTTTCGGCGGGTTTCCGGTCAGTCGATTTCGCCTCAACCCAAGAAGTGCTCGACGCCGACATATTGGACAGCCCAGGTTGCCTGATCCTCGATGTGCGCATGCCGGGAGCAAGCGGGCTTCATCTGCAGCACCATCTGGCGCAAAACGGCAATCTCAAGCCAATCATTTTCCTCACCGGACACGGCGACATCCCGATGACGGTGCAGGCCATGAAGGCCGGCGCGGTGGACTTTCTCACCAAACCGGTGCGGGATCAGACGCTGCTTGATGCGGTGATCGCCGGGATTGAGCTCGATGTGGCGCGGCGCGCGGAGGCTGTTGTCGTCAAGCGCAATCTCGAGCGCTTGGAGACACTGACGCACCGGGAGCGCGAAATCCTGCGCGAAGTCGCACGTGGGCGCCTGAACAAGCAGATCGCCTTCGACCTCAGCATCAGCGAGGTGACCGTGAAGCTGCATCGCGCCAATGTCATGCGCAAGATGGGGGCCGGCTCCATCGGCGAACTGATCAGGGCATGGGAAACGTTGCCGACAGCGATGCGGGAGGCTGGCGGCTCGAAATTTTGAGTTGGCTGAACAGATGCCGGCATTGGCGATGATGCGCCATTGGTTAGATAGCTTCGATGGCTTTTGCCTCGCGGGCCATGAAGTCACAGAATAACCTTACGCGCAGCGGCACCGTGCGGCCAAACGCGTGCAGCGCGTTGAATGGAAGCTTGGGAAACCCCATCCCCGACGCGACGGCGACAAGCGCACCGGATTCTAGTTCTTTGGCGACCAGGCATCGCAGAACATAGGCGGCCCCCAACCCGCCGAGCGCAGCTTGAATGAGCGCCGCTCCCGAGTCGCAATCCACGCGCCCTGACGGAGTAAAGCTCTTCCCATCCGCCAGGGGCAAAGGCTGTATCACGCCGCCCGGCGCATATCGGGCAAAAGGCATCGCTGCCAGGGCTTCGTCGCTGGTGGGATTGCCCCAGGCTTCAAGAAGAGCCGGAGATGCGACGATCGCCATCCGCAGGTCGGCGAGATGGCGCACGATCAGATCACCCTCCAGGGGTCTACCTGCACGCAGCACGACGTCATAGTCCTCCCTGATCAGATCGACAAACCGATCCGTGAGACCGATATCGAGATGAAGGTTCGGATGGTCGGCTGCAAAGCTGGAAAGCAGGCGCGGGAGCAGAAGAGGCGCCAGTTCGCTGGGCATGCTGATGCGCAAACGACCCGAAGGCGAGGCATCGGACCTGATCGCCTCGTCACTCGAATCCAGATCCCGCAATAGCGGCGCAACGCGGTCGAAGAAAACCTGACCGTCCTGGGTCAGCGTGAGGGCACGGGTGGAGCGCAGGAATAGGCGGGTACCGATCTTCTTTTCCAGCCGCGCCACGCTCTTCGACACCGCGGACGGCGTCGTGGCCAGGTCACGCGCGGCGGCGCTGAACGAGCCAGCCTCCACGGTCCGTACGAAGGCCATCAATCCCGACGTCTCGTTCAGCAGGTTTGCCACTTGCACCTCCGCGGCACAGATCATGTGCCCGCCCATGATCTAATGACGCCGGGAGGCAACGTCTATCTCATCTCTTGTTGAAAAGGAGATAAGCAATGCAACACCTTAAAGACAAGGTCGCCATCATCACCGGCGGCAATAGCGGCATCGGCAAAGCGATCGCACAGCTCTTCGCGGAAGAGGGAGCGCAGGTCATCATCACTGGCCGGAGGCAGGATGTCGTCGATCGGGCCGTGCAGGACATCGGCCATTCAGCCGTTGGTTTCGTGGGCGATGTTGCCGACCTCGAAGATCACCGCAAGTTGGCAGATATCGTGAACAGGAGCTTCGGCGGAATCGACATCTACGTGGCCAATGCCGGTGTTATCAACCTTACCGCGTCTGCCGATGTCACGCCCGAAGACTATGACCGGCACTTCGCCATCAATACGCGCGGCGTATTCTTCGGCGTGCAGACAATCTCGCCGCTGATCCGCGACGGCGGCAGCATCATCGTGACGAGCTCGCTCGCGGCCACGAAGATCCTCCCAAATCATACGGTCTATGCCGGGTCGAAGGCCGCCGTCGCCGCCTTTGCCAGGAACTGGGCGATCGAATTCAAGTCGCGGCGGATCCGCGTCAACATCCTGAGCCCGGGGCCGGTCGAGACCGAAATCCTCGGCAAGCTCGGCGTATCGGAAGCAGAGCGCCCGGCATTCGAAGACTACATGGCCTCCCTTATTCCGGCAGGCCGGCTGGGGCGGACGGAGGAGCTCGCGCGCGCCGCACTGTTTCTCGCCTCCGATGCAGGAAGCTTCGTCAATGGGATCGAGCTTCACGTCGACGGCGGCATGACCCTGGCTTGAAAGGATTGGAAAAATGCAAAAGCCATACACAACCCCGAGATCATCGCCTTCATCAACCGCCTGGCGGAGCAGGCAGCAACTGTCGGATGGAAGAGATGGAGGATCTCGCATACGTGCCGTTCTTTACAAATCGCTTATATCGAACCATTGTAAAGCGTATGTCGTCGCGCGATTTGTCGCACGAGCCGAACCTCTTCGGAACTATAGTTCTCCAACCTATTTTTCTGGCAAGTATCACTATTGACATAGCTGCGAATACACTTGCCACCTCCCACATCACTAAGCGACACCATGTTCCTTGGCTGAAGCAGGGAAATTCCCCATTCCGTTAGGCAAGCTTTGAAACCCTCGCGCGAATGGCGATGCGGTAGTGTCTCTCAACCGTCAATTCCGGCGGGAGGAAGAGGAGAGATACAATGAAAATCAAGGGCCTAGTAATTGCAACCGTGTTTGCTCTTTCGTCAATCTCCGGCGCGTTCGCCGCGGATAATATAGCCCAGACGTTTCAAAGCGGTTGGGGCAACGTCGCCGGCACGGCCCAGAACGGCTTCCGGAACTTCAGCATTACCGGCCAATCCGGTATTGCGAATCACTCGGCAACCGTTCAGTTCGGTGCCTACAACGCATCCGGTACAGCCCAATTCGGCGTCGCCAACCACTCAACTACCGTACAAGGTGGCCTAGGAAACGTCTCCGCTACCATCCAGTCCGGTTTCGGCAACAACTCGCTCACCGTTCAGTCCGGTGTCGGCAACAGCTCCACGACCATCCAGCATTAGTCGAGTATATCTTTAGGTCAGCGGCCTTGCCGCTGACCTCCTTTGCTACGGAGTCCTACAATGATTGCTGCCCTCCCCCCCGTCCATTGCATCATCGAGCATCATCAGGGGACTGGCGGCGCCATGACCCTGGTCCCGACCATTGAAAGCGATGGTCGCGGCGAAGGAAGTTATCAATTCGAAATCTTCTCGAATTCCAATGGCAACACCTCAAGCAACGTTCAAGGCGGCGATTTCCAGAAGGATAACCCGGGACGGCTTGCGCTTTCACGGTCAACGATCTCCGTGTCGCCGAACGGATGGAGCGCCCGGCTGACTGTCTATGGTCCAAACGGCGAAAAGATCTGCGTGGTGTCGGTGCCGTGATATTTGTGCACCGTTCGTACGATCTTCCCACGACGCGAAACGACCGCTAATTGATTGTATACTAAATTATAATAGTAATAGACCTCAGTGCGTCGCGTCGGTGTGTGCCGGCGGCTATCTTGGGGTGATGAGGGAATGCAGATCTGCCTGGCCGTTCGGTCGCACAAACTGGCTGTTGGCCTCGTTGCAGCCTTGGCAAGCACAACCTCCATTGCGGCTGCGGATGACACCAAGCCAGCGCCCGTAGCGCGGAACGAGGAAGCTGCTCTAACCTTGCAGATCGGGGCTGGCATCAACTGGCTAAGCTTGCCAAGCTGGGGTTCGCGTCGACCCGATTTCTTCGGAAGCGGCGACAGTAGGGTCGTTGACGACGGCCTCAATCTAGGCTTCAACCTGGGTCTTCCGCTTGGGTGGATAGGATCGCAGCCGCTTATCCTGGAGTGGAACGGCAGCATCTCTGACCTTTCTTCCAGCTCCACTGACCGGACGAGCCTAGCCGGGCAGAATTCGCTGAACCTGGTCTATGGTAATTCCGCAAACGGCAACATCAGCACGCTATTCGCGTCACCCGCCGGCACCCTACCAGCGGTTGCAACGGTTGATGTTACAGTCAACGACAGCGCAGGCGGGACAGTCGGCACACTTATTTCAAGCTCCTCACCGGTGGGCGGACGTGTGACGCAGTTTGCCTCGAATAGCGCGATAACCGGCGGCACCTTTGCCGCGCTCCTCACGAACGGCGATACCCAAAGCGCCGCGGCCTATGCTGCCTATGCCGACAACACTGGGATGACCCTTCGAGCTACCGGCGACCTCAGTAACAGCTCAATCGTCGATGAGCGCAGCGAGGACGCCACGGTCATCGATCAGACACTACTGCTTGGCGCTCCGATCGACCTTCAAGGCGGCTGGACGATCACGCCCAAGTTTGGTCCGATGTATAGGTCCATCGATCGCGACGTGGATTTTCGTCGCACGCTCCAAATTACCGCGAACTACCCGGGTGTCGTGGTTCCGCAGGTCAGCGTCGCGCAGGACGACGAACTCGATGCGCGTTATGTCGGGGCGTTGGCTGAGCTCTCGGTAGCCAAGGCATTGCAACCGGATCTCAGCGTCTCGTTCGATGCGAGATTTGGCGGCGCTTACCTGCATTCCCACTATCGAAGCCATTATTCCGCAGTTCTGCCGAGCGTATCGACGGGCGCCTTCGACTTTGTCTCCCAGACGCGCGACGACGCCAGCTTGCTTGCCGGCGTTGGCGCCGGGCTGCGCTACGCGCCCACGGAGAATCTGCAGGTCGGCCTGGACGCCGGCGTGAACTACATTAACAAGGTACCGACGATCAACTATGTCGCAGATGCGGGCGGCGTATCGCCCACGATAGGCATGAGTCATGCCATCGATTACAACGTCTCCGTCAGCGTTACCTGGCGGTTCTAAGCAGCACGATCAGCACATCGCGGAGAGCATGGAAAGGCAGTGCAGAAACTGCGTCTGCCGGTTCACGCCCACGCGTGCCATCGCGGAGGCAAGCTGATTATGGACTGTATTTTTCGAGACACCGCGTTGCCGCGCGATTTCGGATGCCGTTTCTCCCCGCAAGAGGCAATAGGCAAGATCGGCCTCCGTCGGTGTCAGGCCGAAGATTGACTTGATGGTGTCAGGCGCCAGCAGGCTGTTTCCGCCGAGCTCGCGTATCGTGAGCATGTAAACGCGCTCGTTGGTCGCAAAGACGTTCTTGAACTGCGAGCCGAGGCCGACACGTCCCGACAGCGCATCGACGCTGATGAGCCATTTAACGTTCTTCACCTTGTCCTCAACCCAGGCAACGTGTCGAACACGTCCATGCGACGACGCCATACCGATCAGCCGTGCAACCTCGTCCTGAAGTGCCGTGTCGACGAAATCGATCACGGAGTCGCTATATTCGACTAGCAGATGCGACGCTTCGACAAATTTCTCGAAGCTCCCATTCGCCAGGCGAACCTGATAGTCTTCCGTAATAATCGCAGAGGGTGCGGACGAACTGAAGAAGGCGCTCTCCATATGTGCGGATTTCTCACGCTCCAAGAGCGTGGTCTTCTGGATTGCAAAGGCCGTCTGAAAGTGCGGCAGCAATTTCATCAGCGCTTCGGCCGCTCTATCTGTTTCACTCCGACCCGGGCGATCGAAATGAAGCATCAATGCAATCCTGCGTCCGCCTTCCTTGACGAGAACGAGTATCAGAAGGCTGCCCTCGACACCAAAGCACTCGTGCACGGGCTTGTCCCATTGCGGATTGAGCTTGGCCTTCAGGTCGATCGTCAGGAACGCCCCCTGTCCCAAGGTGAGCGTCGCCGCGTGCAGTGCAGCGATCATCTGCGGATTGCAGAGCGCGGCTTTCGGGACGCCCTTTGCAAACACGCTCGCGCGCCGATCCTCCGCCCCCTTGAAGCCCACGACTGCCCCGGCGGCAGCCTTGGTGGCATTGATCAGCTCCGCTATGACCTTCTCCCATTCGGGAGGGCTTACAACGGTTTCGTAGATTAGTTGTACCAAAGGCAAGTAAGTGTCTTCACCAAAGCTATTGATCATCGGACCCACTCCAACGCTTGGCGAATTTCCAAGATTTTTAGGCCCGGCCGCGTCGTTTCAGAACGCTGCCGCTCGATATCGCCTACTGCGGCACCATTGCCGCGCATTCGCCTCATGAGTGTTTTCAGGCTACCTTGATCCCGGTCCGACCATGCGGTCGAAGGTGGTTCCCAGCCACTTGCCTGTCGGCTTCACGCCCTCAGCGGCCTCAAGAGAAGCCGATGAAAAGCCAAGGCTCTTTATGAAACATCGGATGCCTCCTCAAGATTGAGTCTTTTTGTCCTCAACTTGCTCGGCCGATGCCGATCACAAGCCAAAAGCGCTCATTTGGCCTTTCAAGCACCAAACAGCGCTGAAAATGCACGCCGTGCCGAGAATAGTCTCGCCACGTGTCCCTAAACTAGAGATTCTAAGAATAGCATGCGCTTTCTTGTTGTAAAATGTAAAATGACGCGAGTTTATTACAACAATAGGGGTATATATTATTGCAACCGATAGAGAGACTATTAACATCCGGTAATTGAACTTCAAGCCAATTGAGGTGGCAGAGGCGCCGCGCATACCGCATGTGTCGTCTTGCTTTCTTGACGCCCAACTCGCCCTAAGCGTGCGCCATCCAGATGCGACTCCCGCGCGGAAGCCGCACTCGTAACCAAACGGATAATAATTGACGCCTTCCGGTCGGCGGCCTAGAACCGGTGCTACACTCCGCGCCAGCCCGCCTAGCCGACTTGCCGGCCATTTTTTGGCACTTCGCGGAGCACCCGGAGAAGATCTCATGTCCCATACAGCTCTGCGCTCGAACCGCGCGCTCGTCGTCGCCATTATCATGCTCGCGACTTTCATGGTCGCGATCGAGGCCACGATCGTCGCGACCGCCATGCCGAAGATCGTTGGGCAGTTGGGTGGCTTTACCTATTACAGCTGGGTCTTCTCGGCTTTTCTTCTGGCCCAGTCGACGACAACCGTCATTTACGGCAAGCTTTCGGACATCTTCGGGCGCAAACCGGTGCTGATTTCGGGCATCCTGATCTTTCTCTTCGGTTCCCTACTCTGCGGGCTGGCATGGTCGATGGCTTCGCTGATCGTTTTCCGCCTGCTGCAAGGGCTTGGCGCCGGGGCTATCCAGCCGGTAACAATGACAATCATCGGCGACCTCTTCACACTCGAGGAGCGAGGCCGCGTGCAGGGTGTCATGGCGACAGTGTGGGCCACATCGGCGGTTGTCGGGCCGCTCGCCGGGGGTGTGATCGTCGATACCATCTCCTGGGCCTGGATTTTCTGGATCAACCTGCCGATCGGAATCGTGTCGATCGCCGCTTTCTCCCTCTTCCTCAAGGAATCGGTCGCGCACAAGCAGGCGAAGATCGATTATCTCGGCGCCATCCTGTTTTCGATCGCCGTCATTGCGCTGCTCGTCATCCTGACTGAAGCTGCGGATGCCAAGGCGTGGGTATTGGCGTTGCTCGCCCTGGTGTTCGCCGTCGCCGCCGTCCTTTTCCTGCTGCAGGAGAAGCGGGCGGCCGAGCCGATCATTTCCATTGCTCTCTGGAGCCGCCGGCTGGTCGCGACCAGCAACGCCGCAACACTGCTTGCCGGCATGGCGCTGATCGGGCTTTCGACCGTATTGCCCATGTACGTCCAAGGCGTCCTCGGACGGTCGTCGATCGTCGCGGGCTTCACGTTGACCATGCTGGTCGTCGGGTGGCCACTGGCTGTGATGCTCTCCAGCCGCTTGTTCAGGGCGTTCGGCATCCGACGCACGCTACGGGTTGGAAGCCTGATGTTTCCCTTCGGAGCTTCCTTCCTGCTCTTCCTGACACCGGACAGCCACCCCGCGCTCGCGGGAGCAGGCTCGTTCTTCATGGGCTTCGGCATGGGGCTGATCAGCCTCACCAGTATCGCGCTTGTACAGGACAGTGTCGAATGGTCGATGCGCGGCAGCGCCACAGCGTCGATCATCTTCGCCCGCAGCCTCGGCAATACCCTCGGAGCAACCGTGCTCGGTGCCATTCTCAACGCCGGCATCAGCCACTATGCCGCCGGGGACGCAGCAAGCTCGCTGCATGATGTTCTGAACCAGCCAACCGGGCTTTCCGAATTGGCCGCCGATCCCGCAATCCGCACCGTCTTCGATGCATCGCTTCACTGGACGTTCTGGGGCGTGGCGGTGGTTGCCGTTCTCACGTTCCTGTCGGCCTGGCTCATTCCTGTGGGACGCGAGCAAGGCCGGGCATCGGTGACGTCAGCCGCCACCGAAGCGTCGCACTAAACCTTCAACCTGGACCACATGTGATGCTCGAAAGAGGATCGTCAGGCCAACCTGCGCGTCATTTCTTAAGGAACCAGGTCTGTTCTCCTTCGTTTGTCTTTCAGCAGGGAAGGAGAATTGAGATGCGAAGGACCCTTATGAATTGCACTGCTGCAGCTATGGCGCTCTGTTCGTTCGTCGCTCCCGCAATGGCTGACAGCGTGTCCATAATGCGCGAACGGAGCTACGACGACGAGTACGATCGTGTGCGTCCCGGAATTACCATCAACGAGCACGGCATCCGAGTTGGTGCGGTTGGCGATCGTGACCGCTATTATCGCGATGGCTGCTACACCAAGACCGTCAGAACGATGACCGACGATGGCGATGAGGTCACCAAGACAGTACGCCGCTGCCGATAACGTTGAATGGTGAGCAGGCCTTTCTAAGCCCCAAAATAACACGCGAAGGAATTGCCTCTATCGAGGTGAAGAGGAGGATTTTGTCGCTGACGACGCAAATGACTGCCTGCGGAACGTGCGCTCCCCTTCGCCGGTAGAGGGAGCAAAAGTCGCGCCTGATAGAAAGCAGGCGTGAAATAGAACTTAGCCCGGTTCCGGCCGGGTTTTCTCTCAAGATTGGCCTTCCACCAGAACCTCGTCGGAGGGCGTCAGTGGAATTGATTGCAGCAGGGTCTGGCGCGCCGAGCGCAAGTGCAGACGGCAGGCGGAATCGATCGCTGCCTGATCACGAGACTCCAGCGCGGCGATATAATCCAGATGCTCATGAATGGCACGTTCGTTGCGCTCGCGAGCGAAAGCCTTGTTCCACTGGTAGTGATAGTGAAAGATGATCGCGATAGCATCGTAGAAATCGGCAATGAAGCGGTTCCGCGAAGCCGCGTGGATGAGCAGATGGAAGCGCTCGTCGAGAGTGGAGAAATCCTTGTAGCGCGTGTCGAGATCACGCAGCATCGCCTGATGATCCGCCTTGATGTCAGACAGCGCGCGCCACGCGTCGCTCTCTGGCGGAAGTTTGCCGAATTCCGCCGCCGAATGCAGCTCGAACATCTCGCGCACGTCTGCGAGCTCAAGCGCAAAATCGCGTGTGAAGCCCTTGAGAATCCAGTGGCTGTTCGGCCGTTTCTCGATCAAGCCAAACCGCGAGAAGCGGATCAAGAATTCGCGGACACTCGTGGTGCCGGTACCGATCTCGCGCGCGAGCTCCAATTCGTTGATCTGCATGCCCGGTGCGGCATCATCCGACAAGATGCGCTGCATGAAGCTTCGCTCGATGATGTCGTGAAGTGAGTTGGTCTCTTCTGATGGAAAGAAATCGGCTTCGGTCGGCTGCCTGAGGACGATCTTCTGACGCTTGTTCCAACGAATAATGCCGGCATCGCTGAGCCGTGTCAGAATCGCGCGCGCAGTGCTGCGACTGATGCCGAGCTGCGCCGCTATTTCGGGCTCCGAGGGCAATGCCGCATCCGTCCGCAAAGCGGCGGCATAGCGGTTGTACGCTTCCTTGAAGACTGTATTCTGCCTTGCCATGCACACCCCGCCCTTTTGCCTCGGCAACACGGATCGGACGGCCACGAAGTTGCGGCGCGAAGCGTGGCAGAAGCTTATCTGTCAGCAATCCTTATCTTATTTTGGATTGCATGCGGCTGTTTGCCTCCCTCGTCCACAGGATGAATAATCCCGTTGACTTGAAAATGTTTATTGTAGATAAAAAACAAAATCAATGAACATTCGCCGACGAAGCGAGTGTTTCCCCTAGGGAGAAGAATGTTGACCAAGGACCCCTGGATCATCCTGTCTGCCGGCGACAACGTTGCGGTTGCGACGGCGGCGATCCCATCCGGCGCGACGGTCGCCGGCATCCAGACCCGCGAGAAGATCGACCCCGGTCACAAGATCGCACTCGCCGATATTCCGCTTGGCCAGCCCATCATCAAATACGGGCAGGCGATCGGGCGGACGACGGCGGACGTGAAGGCCGGCGACCATATTCACAGTCACAATCTGCACTTCGAGAACGACCGTCTTGCCGCGACCGCCAACTCGGCGCCTGAGGAAGCAACTGCAGCGGATCGTGCGCGCACGTTTATGGGCTATCGTCGTGCCGACGGCCGCTCGGCGACGCGCAACTACATCGGCATCATTGCCAGCGTGAACTGTTCCACCACCGTTTGTCGGGCGATCGCCGACGAGGCCAACAAGACGATCCTGCCGCATTTCGACGGTATTGACGGTTTCGTGCCGATCGTCCATGACCAGGGCTGCGGCATGAGTTCCACAGGTGACGGCATGGCCGTGTTGCACCGGACCCTTGCCGGCTATACCAGGCATGTGAACTTCGGCGGCGTGCTGATGATCGGCCTCGGTTGCGAAGTCAACCAGCTGACACTCTACGGCCAAAGCGGCGCCGGGAACTCCAAGCGTCACTTCAACATTCAGGATGCCGGCGGCTCGCGACGCGCCGTCGAGCGCGCCATGGGCATGCTGCGTGAAATTGCGCAGGATGTCGGCAAGGAAAAGCGCGTGGCGCTGCCGATCAGCGATATCATCATCGGCCTGCAGTGCGGCGGCTCGGACGGCTTTTCCGGCATCACCGCCAACCCCGCGCTCGGCGTTGCAGCCGACCTGCTGGCAGCTGCCGGCGGCACGGCGATCCTCTCCGAAACCTCCGAGATCTACGGTGCCGAGCACCTTCTGCGCAGCCGCGCCGTCAGCGACGAGGTTGCCCGCAAGCTCGACGACAAGATCGCCTGGTGGGAGAAGTACGTGGCGATGCACGGGGCATCGCTCGACAATAATCCGTCGCCCGGCAACAAGCGCGGGGGCCTGACGACGATCCTTGAAAAATCACTCGGAGCCGTCGCCAAGGGCGGACGCTCGCCTCTGACAGCCGTCTATGGTTATGCCGAGCGCGTCAGCGCACCGGGCCTCGTCTTCATGGACACCCCCGGTTACGACCCCGTCTCCGCAACTGGTCAGGTAGCCGGCGGCGCGAACATGATCGCCTTCACCACCGGCCGCGGCAGCTGCTTCGGCTGCCGCCCGGCGCCCTCGATCAAGCTTTCCAGCAATTCGGCTCTCTATGCCTCGATGGAAGAGGACATGGATATCGACTGCGGCACGATCGCGACAGGCGATGCGACGATCAGCGCCAAGGGCCGCGAGATCTTCGACCTGATCATCGACACGGCATCCGGCAAGAAGACGAAGAGCGAGGAATTCGGCTACGGCGACAATGAGTTTGTGCCGTGGCATTTGGGTGCGACACTCTAAATCAGATGCATATCAAGTCTTCAGGGGAGGAATAATGAAGACGAGGAGGATCGGCAGCACGGCGCTGGAGGTGACCGAAGTAAGCTTCGGCGGCGCCGCTCTCGGCGGCCTGTATCGCGCCTGCCCGCGCGAACAGGCTATGGAGACGCTTGAGGCTGCATGGGACAGCGGCATTCGCTATTTCGATGTCGCACCGTGGTATGGCCTCGGTCTCGCCGAGCGTCGTTTCGGCGACTTCCTGCGCGACAAGCCGGAAAAGGAGTGGGTGCTCTCGACCAAGGTTGGTCGGCTGCTGCGCCCGGTGCCGACGGGAACCGTTCCAGACTATAGCTATGTCGACCCGCTCTCCTTTGATGCCGACTACGACTATTCCTACGATGGCATCATGCGCTCGGTGGAATTCAGCTATGCCCGTCTCGGACTGAACCGGATCGACATACTCTACGTTCACGACCTTGGCGGATACACCCACGGCGCGGCGAAGAACGCTGTCCTGCAGAAGCAGTTCCTGGACACCGGCATCAAGGCGCTCGAGGAACTGAAGTCCTCCGGAGCGATCAATGCCTTCGGACTCGGTGTCAACGAGATTCCGGTCTGCCTCGACGTGATGCGCAATGCCGACATCGACTGCATCCTGATGGCCGGGCGCTATACGCTGCTCGACCGGTCGGCGGTTGCCGAACTGCTGCCGCTTTGCCGGGAAAAGGGCACCTCGCTCGTTGTTGGCGGCGTCTTCAATTCCGGCATCCTTGCGACGGGCCCCGTGCCCGGCTCGCATTTCGACTACATGCCGGCGACAGACGATGTCCTCGCCAAGGTCGGGGGCATGGAGAGGATCGCTGCCAAGCACGGTGTATCTCTGGCTGCCCCGGCGCTCCAGTTCCCGCTCCGCGATCCGCTCGTCTCCTCGGTCCTGATCGGCACGGCCAAGGCATCGAGCCTGACACGCAACATGGAGCTTTTCGAGCCAGCCTTGCCGGACTCGATCTTCCCGGAATTCGACTCTCTGACGCTCGTCGCACCGCCGCTCGGCGAAGACGCCGTGCGTGTATAAGGACGGACCATGCTTAGAGGTATCCACCCCATCCTCAATCCCGACCTGCTGCGTGCGATCGCCCGCATGGGGCACGGCGACGATATCGTCATCGCCGACGCCAACTTTCCCTCGAGCACAATGGGTCCGGAAGTCATTCGTGCCGATGGCGTCAGCGCCACCGACATGGCCGAGGCGATCCTAACGCATTTTCCGCTCGATACGTTCGTGCCGGAAACGGCGTGGCGCATGCAAGTTGTCGGCGACCCGACCGCAGTGCCCGACGTTTGCGCCGAATTTCAGGAAATCGTTTCGAGGCGCGCCGGCGACTTCAAGATCGCATCCCTCGAACGCTTCGCCTTTTATGAGCGTGCCCGCACGGCCGCCTATATTGTTGCGACGACAGAATTCCGGCTCTACGGTAACCTGATTTTGAAGAAAGGTGTTGTTCGCCCGGACGAAGTCTATCGCGGCTGACAGCACTTTAGACTGCGGATGAACGATTGGAAAAACAATTACTTGCGATAGATAACGAAACAATGAGCGAGCCGCTTGCAGTACTTGCAATTTGACTTTCGCTCGGCTAGCTTCTCGTGGTAACTGTTTTTTATCGATAAAAATCGCCCGCCTGCGTTCAGCGGTACGGTTTCTTGGAGGAGAACGCACCTAGGAGGAGAACTACATGCGCATGAAATCCATTCTGTCGCGCCGAGCCTTCACGGCTCTCGCGGGTGCTGCCGCTATCGCCACCGCAATGCCGGTAACGTCGTTTGCAGCTGACGTGACGATTCCGATCATCGTCAAGGACACGACCTCTTTCTACTGGCAGATCGTTCTGGCCGGCGCCCGCGCTGCCGGTAAGGATCTAGGTGTCAACGTTCCGGAACTCGGCGCACAGGCCGAATCCGACATCAACGGCCAGATCAGCATTCTTGAAAACGCCGTTGCCGGTAAGCCGGCTGCAATCGTGATCTCGCCGACCGAGTTCAAGGCGCTTGGCAAGCCGATCGATGAAGCTGCAAAGTCCGTTCCGATCATCGGCATCGACTCGGCCGCCGATTCCAAGGCTTTCAAGTCGTTCCTGACGACTGACAACGTCCAGGGCGGCCGCATCGCGGCTGACGGCCTTGCTGCCGCCATTAAGGAAATGACCGGCAAGGAGGAGGGCGAAGTCGTCATCCTCACCAACCTGCCGGGCGTCGGCTCGCTCGAGCAGCGCCGTGAAGGTTTCCTGGATCAGATCAAGACGAAGCATCCCGGCCTTAAGGTCATTGCTGACAAGTACGGCGACGGCCAGGCCACGACCGGTCTCAACATGATGACCGATCTGATCACGGCTAACCCGAACCTTGTTGGCGCCTTCGCCTCGAACCTCATCTTGGGACAGGGCGTCGGCCAGGCAATCGCGGAGAACAAGCTCGGCGACAAGATCAAGGTCATCGCTTTCGATAGCGACGACAAGACGGTCGGCTTCCTCAAGGACGGCTCGCTCGCAGGTCTCGTCGTGCAGGATCCCTACCGCATGGGCTATGACGGCGTGAAGACGGCGCTCGCCGTATCCAAGGGCGAGAAGGTCGAGGCCAACGTCGACACCGGCGCAAACCTGGTCACCAAGGCCAACATGAGCGACCCGAAGATCGACGCTCTGCTGAACCCCAAGATCAAGTAAATCACACGACGTGGCCGCGCGAGAGAAATCCCGCGCGGCCTTTCCTTCACCTGTGTTATCGTCCGCATGAGGAGCGCGGACTGCTGGTGGAGAGACGGCAATTCGCGAGGAGGAGACGCCCATGAGCCTGGAAGAGGTCAGTCATCGCCACGATGACAGCGCCACGCTGACGGAGGCAAGCCGCATTCCTGCGGGCGCCCCGATCCTCGAACTTAAAGGACTTCAAAAGAATTACGGCTACGTCCAGGCGCTGAAGCCGGCGACGATGACGTTCCTGGCCGGCGAGATCCACGCGATCGTCGGCGAGAATGGGGCTGGCAAGTCGACCCTGATCAAGCTTCTGACCGGTGTGATTGCCAGAACGGCGGGCGAGATTCTCTGGTGCGGCCACCCCGTCGCCCTGGCAACGCCCAACGAAGCGATAGCGCGCGGCATCAACGCCGTCCACCAGGAAGTCGTTCTCTGCCCGCACTTGACGGTAGCGGCCAACCTCTTTCTCGGCGACGAGGTCAATCAATACGGGCTGATGCGCAAGAAAGAGATGGAGAAGATGGCGCAGGCCGTCCTCGACGATCTCGGCTTCGGATTGCCTGCCGGCGTGCCTCTCGCCGATTTGACGATCGGCCAACAACAACTCGTTGCGACTGCGCGCGCGGCCATGCGCGGCACGCAATTCCTGATCTTCGACGAGCCAACAGCCTACCTGACCCGCCAGGAATCGGCGCAGCTTTTCAAGCTGATCCGCCGCCTTCAAAGCGAAGGCGTCACGATCGTCTACATCAGTCATCGCATGGAAGAAGTGTTCGAACTCGCGGACCGCGTTTCGGTGCTGCGCGACGGCACGCATGTCGGCACACGCACCATCGGCGAGACGAATGAAGCCGAGCTGATCGCGTTGATGATCAACCGCTCGATCGAGCAGATTTATCACAAGGAAGAGATCCCGATCGGAGACACGATCCTTGACGTGCGCGGGCTTTCCGGACCGGGCTTCGAGAACGTCTCGCTCTCGGTCAAGGCCGGCCAGATCGTGGGCCTCTATGGCCTGATCGGCGCAGGGCGCAGCGAATTCGCTCTTGGCCTGTTCGGGCGGGAAAAGACCACGGCCGGCGAGATCCACTGGATGGGCAAGAAGGTCGATATCACCAACGAGCGCACTGCAATGGAACTCGGGATCGCGCTGGCGCCGGAAAGCCGCCGCGACCAGGGACTTTGCCTCAACCTGCCGATCGGACTGAATATCAATCTTCCGGTCTTCAAACGGCTGAGCAAGGGCCCTGTCATCAGCCACAGCGAGGAATCGCAGAATGCCGACCAACAGATCCGTGACCTGGCGATCAAGACGCCGAGCCGGCGTGTCCTGGTTTCGGCCATGTCGGGCGGGAACCAGCAGAAAGTCGTCATCGGCAAATGGCTGAGCTACGGCGCTCGCCTCTTCATCTTCGATGAGCCGACGGTGGGCGTCGACGTCGGTACGAAGGCGGAAATCTACCGGCTGTTTGCAAAGCTTCTCAAGCAAGGCGCGGGTATCATCCTGATCTCCTCCTATCTGCCTGAGGTTTATGAGCTCGCCGACAGGCTGCACGTCTTCCGCCGCGGCCAGCTTGTTGCAAGCCACGACTTCCACGCGGCAACACATGAAGAAGTGCTCAGCGAAGCGATCGGTGTCTAAAAGAAAAAGAGGGAGAGAGAACCAATGACCGTAACCCCCACCGATATCGCCGCGCCGCCGCCGCGCCGAAAAGTCAATATCCTATTCGGCCTGACCCTCATCGGTCTCCTGGCCTTCCTCTGGATCGTTCTCGGATTCGTCACAGCCAGCTTCTGGACGCCGCTGAACATTTCCAACCTGCTGCGGCAGGGCGCAATGACGGCCATTCTGGCGCTCGGCCAGACGTTCGTAATCATCACCGCGGGCATCGACCTTTCGGTCGGCGCGATCGTCGGATTCTGCACCGTTATCCTGGCTTGGCTGCTGCAAGCAGGCGTGCCGGTCTGGGCGTCCATCCTGATCACACTGCTGATCGGCGTCGGCATCGGGGTATTCCACGGCTTCGGCATCGTCAAGATGGGACTGCCGCCCTTCATTATCACGCTGGCAACGCTGACCTCGCTGCGCGGCATCGGACTTTTGATCACCAATGGTTCGACGATCAACATCGTCAACGAGCCCTTCACGAACTTTGCCCGCGCCGACTTCCTTGGCGTGCCGAGCCTATTCTGGATGGTTATTCTTGTTGCAGTCCCGTCCTACGTCTTCCTGCATCTCAGCCGTTGGGGGCGCTATCTTTTCGCCGTCGGTTCGAACCGTGAAGCGGCCCGCCTGTCGGGTGTCCGGGTGAACGGCATCATCTATCTCGCCTACATTCTCTCGGCGACATTTGCTGCCTTCGTTGGTGTTCTGCTTGCTTCCCGTATCGCGATTGGCAACGCCACGCAGGCGGACGGATGGGAACTGCAGGCGATCGCTTCGTCCGTTATCGGCGGCACCAGCCTGTTCGGCGCCATCGGCTCCGTGCACGGTCCGCTCATCGGCGCTTTCATTCTGGCGACCATCAACAACGGTGCGAACCTGCTGAACGTCAATTCGTTCTGGCAGCGCATCATCACCGGCCTGCTGATCATCGTCATCGTCTACTTCGACCAGCTGCGCCGCCGCCGCACGCCGTAAGCCGGCAGCGAGACAGGGAGCCGGCCCAAAGGCCGGCTTCTTCCATCTAGGGAATGCGAGATCATCATGAAAGCAGTGCTCTGCCAAGAACCTGGCGTCCTCGAACTCGTGGAACGCCCCTCACCCGGCGCGCCTGAATCCGGCTGGGTACGGCTTGCGGTGAGCCATGTCGGAATCTGCGGCACGGACTACCACATTTTCGAGGGCAAGCACCCGTTCCTGGAATATCCCCGCGTGATGGGGCACGAGATCTCGGCGACGGTTGTCGAAGCGGGCGAAGGCGTTGCCATGGCGGTCGGAACGCCTGTGGTCGTCAACCCGTATCTCTCTTGTGGCACCTGCGTCGCCTGCCGCCAAGACAAGCCGAATTGCTGCACCAATATCAAGGTGCTTGGCGTTCACACCGACGGTGCTTTCTGCGACGAAATCACGGTGCCTGCCGGCAATCTCTATGCGATGAAGGGCGTGAGCCTGGAAGCTGCAGCCACAACGGAGTTTCTGGCAATCGGCGCCCATGCCGTTCGCCGTTCGATGGCGCCGACCGGATCACGCTCGCTCGTCATCGGCGCCGGCCCGATCGGGCTCGGGGCCGCAATCTTCTCGCGGATATCAGGGAATGAGGTCACATTGCTCGACACCAGTCAGGAACGACTGCAGATGGCCGTTGATCGGTTCGGCTTTTCCTCTAGCATCGTTGCAGGCGAAGGTGCCGCCGATGCTGTCAGGGCGATGACTGGCGGCGACGGTTTTGACGTCGTTTTCGATGCCACCGGCTATGGCCCATCGATGGAGAAAGCCTTCGGCTTCGTCGCCCATGGCGGCGCGCTGGTGCTGGTCAGCGTCGTGAAGGACGATATTCGCTTCTCCGATCCGGAGTTCCACAAGCGCGAAATGATGGTCATCGGCAGCCGCAACGCGACCCGCGTGGACTTCGAACATGTCGCGGATTCGATCGCCAAGGGCCTCGTACCGGTCGAGCAGTTGATCACCCACCGTACGACTTTGGAGAATGCGCCACGGGACCTGGCACGCTGGGCTCATGAAAAGAGCGGCCTGATCAAAGCGGTCATCAAGGTCGGCGCTTAAAGCGCGTCGATCGCCGCCCGCATCTGGCGAACGACGTCGGCATCCGTCCGGTTCGTTGTCGCTGCTTCGAAGCCGAAGGTAACCGCCCGTGGGTCGATGCTGTCGACCCGTGAGCTGCAGGAGGCGTGAACCTCGCTTGTGCCGGTGGCCCGCAGTATCTCAGCGACGTTGCCTGGACGCACGCCACTGCCGGGCATGATCGAGATACGGCGAGCCGCCTTGCAGGAGAGACGGCTCAGCATTTCCAGGCCGTCGATCGCCTTCGGCACACAGCCTGACGTCAGGATGCGCTCGCAGCCGAGTTCGATCGCCTGTTCCAGTGCTGCACCGGGATCAGGGACGAGATCGAAGGCACGGTGGAGGGTCGATCCAAGTCCCGCGGCACGCGCCCTTAGCCGGCTGATCAGAGGCATGTCCAGCCTGCCGTCCTGGCGATTGGCGCCGATGACGACGCCGGCAAGGCCGAAGGCGCGCACGGCATCGATATCGGCCATCATCGCCTCTTCGTCAGCCGCATCGAACACGAAAGGGCCGGCGTGCGGGCGGATCATTGCATAGACCGGAATGGGCGCAGCGGCGGCAGCTTTCATCAGCCCGGCGACCGGCGTCAGCCCGCCAAGCTCCAGCGCCGAGCAGAGTTCGATACGGCCCGCACCGCCGGCAATTGCAGCCGCAAGCCCCTGCGGGCTGTCCACGCACACTTCCAGCAAAACGCTCACGCTCGAATCTCCTTGTCCGCCGCGCCGTCCATTTAAGCGAAAGCGTTTTCTTGCGCGACGGGTTCGGCAATTATTTCGGCAACGGCGGCGACAATCACGGCACTTGCGTCAGCCGAGGCTTTCCGATGGTTGAAGGCGACGTGATAGGACATCGGGATGGACTCCTCAAGTTCGACGATGCGAACCTTGTCGGCAATGGGCATGGCGCTGACGCGGCCAAGAAACGAGATATAGCCATGGTTGGCGACAAGGTCGACGATCACAGGCAGAGAGTCGGCGGCAGTGATATCCTGGTTGCGGTGCCTGCGATTGGCAGTGCGCTCGTGGCTTAGCGCCATCGTGGCGTGTCCAAGCCCCGTCCTCGAACTCGGCGTGCAGATCGCGTGACCCTCGACAAGCTCGGCCACTGTCCGCTCTCGGCTTTGCAGCGGTGCTATCAGGACCATCTCGGTCTTCAGCAACTCGCGATGCTGGAAGCGCTCAAGACCAAAAACGGAGTCGAGAATGGCAACGTCGATCCGGCCGGATTTCAAAGCTTCCCGCAAGTCATCCGCCGTCATCAACACCAGAGACAGGGCATTCTTGCTGCGGCGGGCGTTCCATTCGGCGACGAGAGCGCCAAGGCATCGTGCAACCCAACTTTCCGATCCTGTCGGAATGATCGAACCGATGCGCAGCGCCCGCGCCGTGCGCTGATAGCGTTCGTCAGCGGACGCTTTCAGATCATTCCACTCCTGCGTGATGGCCTGCAAGATGGCATAGATCCGGCTACCCTGCTCTGTCAGCGCGGAGCCATTAGCCTGCCGCTCGAAGAGGCGATGACCGAGCGCCTTCTCCAAAGTCGCGATCTGAAGCGAAAGCTGCGGCTGACCGAGCTTCAGCCGTCGCGCCGCCCGGTTGATGCTGCCTTGGTCAGCGACCTCAAGGAACCGCTCCATCGTGGTGATCTTGATCGGCAGACGCGACGGTTCGTTGGTCCCCATCCAGTTCGCGAGCTCTTCAGCTGCCCGCACGATCGGGGCGAGCTTTTCGCGCACGTCGTTGCTGGCGAGGAGCGTCGCAAGCTCGCCGGAGCTGCGCTCTGTCAGCTTCAGGGCAAGCTCCGTTTCGAGATTGCGGACGGCGGTCGAGACTGTCGATGCTGCAAGCGAAAGGCTTCGTGCCGTCTCTCTGACCGAACCCGATGTGAGCACGTGACTGGCGACAAACAACGTGCCGAGCTGCAATCGCTGTCTCCGTAACAATATGAAAAATCGAACGATATGATGTGTTCGCGAAAAAAGATATCCCTGTCGGGAAATCCGGCGGCTATCGTTCCCGCCAAGAACAAAACCGGGCTGGACAGCAGGAGTGCTGAAGAGCACCGGACATCTGCGGAAACACGCAAGGGAACAAAAACAAATCGCGACAGCGATGGAAAAGGAAATGCATTTTCGCGCAAGCATTTGCATTCACCGCCATAATCGCGCCGCGACCGCAAAACTGGAGAGGCTTGCATCGATTTTTCGAACGCGAACGCTATTTCCATGACGCACGTATTTCCGGCATGATCGCAGCCAGACTGCTTTCGCCGGTGATTTTATACGTGGAAGGCTCCCGCCAGGGCCTGCCACGAGGTCAAACGGTGTAAATCAAGGGGACAATCCATGTTGAAGAAATTCGCTCTTGCCGTCACGCTTTCCGCCTTTGCGGCAGGGGCGGCCCATGCTGCAGACGTCGTCGTTTCATCGAAAATCGATACTGAAGGCACGCTGCTTGGCAACGTGATCGTGCTCGCGCTCAACGCAAACGGCATCAAGACGCAGGACCGTGTTGCGCTTGGGACGACGCCGGTTCTTCGCAAGGCAATCACATCAGGCGAAATCGACATCTATCCGGAATATACCGGCAATGCCGGCTTCTTCTTCAACAAGGCCGACGATGCAGCCTGGAAGAACCTCGAACAGGGCTACGAACTGGCCAAAAAGCTCGATTACGATGCCAACAAGATTGTCTGGCTGGCGCCTTCCCCCGCCAACAACACCTGGGCGCTCGCGGTCCGCAACGACGTCGCCGGCCCGAACAACCTGAAGACCATGTCGGACTTCGGCAAGTGGGTCGCAGGCGGTGGTGCGGCGAAGCTCGTGGCTTCCGCCGAGTTCGTCAACTCGGCTGGCGCGCTTCCGGCATTCCAGACGACCTACGGCTTCACGCTGAAGCCAGACCAGGAAATCGTCCTTTCGGGCGGTGACACGGCCGCGACCATCAAGGCGGCAGCCGACCAGACGAACGGCGCCAACACCGCCATGGTCTATGGTACAGATGGTGCGATCCAGGCCGCGGAACTGACGGTTCTCGAGGACGACAAGAACGTCCAGCAAGTCTATGCGCCGACCGCGATCATCCGCGAGGAAGTGCTGAAGGCAAACCCGAAGATCGAGGAAGTGCTCGCACCGATCTTCAAGAGCCTGAACGCCGATGAACTGCGCAAGCTGAACGGCAAGATCCAGGTCGACGGCGAACCGGCGAAGTCGGTTGCCGAAGGCTTCCTGAAGGAAAAGGGCTTCCTGAAGTAATCTCGTTGCCCGATGCTCCGCCTGCCCACGGGCGGAGCATCCTTTCGACCGGACAGGATGGATCGATGGAAGAAACCTTAGCGGTCCGCAAACTGGACCGGCTCGGCGTGGTGCTGGTGACAACAGGCGTTGTCGCAACTGCGCTCCTGCCTTTCATCTATGTGAAGGCAAACCGCATCGCCGCCGGAAAGCCCATGCTGCTGACGCAGCTACTCAATCAACCCTCCGCCCTCATCCTGACGATCCTCCTGCTGGCCACGGCCTTTGCCGTACTTTTTCTTCAAAATGCGCTGCTGCGGCTGGTTATCGCCACCCTTTGTTTTGCTGCGCTGCTCGCGACCATTGGATTTGCAGCTTCGGCATTCACGCCACCGGCCAGCAATGCCGCGCGCATGACGCCGGGCGGTGGGTTCTGGGTGCTGTTTGCGGTGATCGGGCTCGTCGTTTCGGACGCGCTCGTGAAGATCAAGCTTACGCCGTGGATGCGTATTGCGGCCCTTGTCGCCTACACCGGATTGCTCGGCATCTTCCTGGCTTCCGGACTGCTCGACGATCTCTCGATCATGAAGGAATTCGCGACCCGATCCGCGCAGTTCTGGACGGAAGCGGTCGCCCATTTGCTGTTGGCACTCGGCTCACTGGCGATCGCCATCGTCATTGGCCTGCCGCTCGGCATCCTGTGTTTCTGGGTTCCAAAGTTGCGTGCCGTCGTCCTGCAGGGCCTCAGCCTCATCCAGACGATCCCGAGCCTTGCGCTCTTCGGCATCCTGATGCTGCCGCTCGGCTATCTCGCGACGCACCTGCCCGCCGCCGCCTCGATCGGCATTCGCGGCATCGGCGCCGCGCCGGCGCTGATCGCGCTTGTCCTTTATTCTTTGTTGCCGATCGTGGCCAACACCGTCGTCGGTCTGCAGGGAGTCGATCCCTCGGTACGTGACGCAGCGGCTGGCATGGGATTGACGCGTCGCCAAATTCTGACCGGCATCGACTTGCCGCTTGCCTTTCCCGTCATTTTGACGGGCATTCGTATCGTCCTGGTGCAGGCGATCGGCTTGGTGACGGTCGCGGCTCTGATCGGCGGTGGCGGCTTCGGCATCTTTATCTTCCAAGGGCTCGGTCAAACAGCCATGGACCTCGTTCTGCTCGGCGCCGTGCCGACCGTCTTCTTCGCCTTTTCTTCGGCCGTCATCCTAGATGCGGTCATCGACAGCATACGGGGATCCGCCGCATGAGCATGATCGAAATCAGGAACGTCACCAAGCGCTACGGCACGGCGGCCGTCGTCGACAACGTCTCGATGGAAGTCGAAAAAGGTTCGATCACGGCTATTGTCGGCACCTCCGGCTCGGGCAAATCAACGCTGATGCGGATGATCAACCGTCTCGTGCCGATCACGTCGGGCGAGATCTTCGTCGGCGGGCGGAACATCATGGACGTCCCGGTGACAGAATTACGCCGCAAGATCGGTTACGCGATCCAGGGGCACGGCCTCTTTCCGCATCGAACCGTTTCGCAAAACATCGCGACGGTGCCGCAGCTTCTTGGCTGGGATACGGCGAAAATCAAGAGCCGCGTCGAGGAACTGCTCGGTCTGTTCAACCTCGATCCCGCGGCCTTTGCCGAGAAATATCCGCATCAGCTGTCCGGTGGCCAGCAGCAACGTGTCGGCGTTGCGCGGGCGCTGGCGGCGGAGCCGGAACTGCTGTTGATGGACGAGCCCTTCGGCGCGCTCGATCCAGTCATCCGCGGCAAGGCGCAAGACGATCTGCTGGCGATCCAGAAGCAGTTCGGTACGACCGTCGTCCTCGTCACGCACGACATGGACGAAGCCTTCCACCTCGGCAACCAGATCGCCGTGATGAGCGCCGGCAAGCTGCTGCAATGCTCGACGCCGGAAAAGATCCTGACCGAGCCAGCCGATCCCTTCGTGCAACAATTGACCGGCACCTCCGACCGGGCGCTGAAGCTGATGTCGCTGCTGCCGCTGAAGGAAAGCATGGAGCCGGCAAAGTCAGGCCTCGCTTACGCATTGCCGCAGTCGCTCAGCCTGCGAGATGCCCTGGCAGAGATGATCTGGCAGGGCGTTGGCGAAGCCGCCGTCCAGAATGCGGACAAGGCGCCTGTCGGCTCGATCTCGATGACGCGATTGCTCGAACTGGGCCGGAAGGCATGAAGCTCGTCCTTGCGAACCTCTTCCGTGCTGCCGCACTGGTACTGCTGCTGATCCTGTTGTTCCGGACGGAGTGGCTGTCCTTCCTGCTCGTACCATTGACGAGCAACAATGCGCCGGCGGTCTATACCCAAAACAGCCTTCCGCATCTTGCCGCCTCGCATCTGTTTCTCGTGGCGATCTCGATCGTCGGCAGCGCCGTTCTCGCGATCCTCGGCGGGATATTCGTCACCCGCAAAAGCGGCGAGGACTTCCTGCCGCTGTCCCGGGCGATCGCCAATGCCGGCCAAACCTTCCCGCCGGTGGCAGTGCTCGCCCTTGCCGTGCCTGCAACCGGCTTCGGCGCCGGGCCAACGTTGATCGCGCTCTTTCTCTACGGCCTCCTGCCGATTTTCGAAAACACCGTCTCCGGCCTCAAGCAAGTCTCTCCCTCCGTGCTGGATGCCGCCGACGGCATGGGCATGAATGGCACGCAGCGGCTCTTTCAGGTGGAATTGCCGCTTGCCCTGCCGCTGATCCTCGAGGGTCTGAAGGTTGCGACCGTCATCAACATCGGCACGGCAACGATCGGCTCGACGGTGGCCGCCAAGGGCTTGGGCGAAGTCATCATTGCCGGGCTGATCTCCGACAATACCGCCTTCATCCTGCAAGGCGGCCTGATCGTCGGCCTGATGGCGGTGTTGATCTATGATGCGATGGGGCTGATCGAAAACGCCATCACTGAAAGAATTGGCTTGCGCCCGGCATGAGGCGACGGCTACCAAGGCTGCCGTGATATCGGCAATGGGAGGCAGCCTTGGCCAAGATGATCCACTCCATGATCCGCGTTCTCGACGAGGCGCGCTCGGTCGAGTTCTACGGCAAGGTCTTCGGCCTCAAGGTCGCCGATCGTATCGATTTCGACACCTTCACCCTGATTTACATGAGCAATGACGAGACCGGCTTCGAGCTGGAGCTGACGGTCAATAAGGGGCGCATCGAGCCTTATGACCTCGGCAACGGCTACGGGCATCTTGCCCTCTCGGTTCAGGAAGTGGAGATGGAGCACAAGCGTCTGACGGAGGCGGGATTGAACCCCGGCAAGATCGTCGAGCTCAATCGCGACGGCAAGTTGCTGGCGCTGTTCTTTTTCATCACAGATCCCGACGGCTACAAGATCGAAGTCCTGCAGCGTCACGGCCGTTATCTCTAAGAGCTTCACATGATTGAAAAGACCGAATTGAACCGTGGCTGGACGCTCTCCTGCAACGTTGCCGGTCGACGCGACCTGCCGGCCGAAATTCCTGCACAGGTGCCGGGTTGCGTACATCTCGACCTTCTGGCCAACCGTCTGATCCCGGACCCCTATCTCGACGTCAACGAGATCACCAACGACTGGATCGGCAAGGAAGACTGGACCTATCGCTGCAGCTTCGATGCAGCGCCGGATGCCGGAAAAGTCCAGGGACTGGTGTTTGAAGGCCTCGATACGGTCGCGACGATCGTGCTGAACGGCGAAGAGTTAGGCCGCACCTTCAACATGCACCGCACCTATCGCTTCGACGTGTCGGAGCGGCTGAAGCAGGGCGCGAATGAACTCGTTGTGACCTTCCGCTCCCCTTATGCCTACGGCGCCGAGATGGAGGCGCATTACGGTTACCGGCCGAATAACTATCCCGGCCCTGGCAACCTGATGCGCAAGATGGCCTGCAACTTCGGCTGGGACTGGGGTCCGACGCTGGTGACCTCGGGGATCTGGAACCCGGTGCGGCTGGAAAGCTGGGAGCGGGCGCGGCTTGCGGAGACGCGGGTTTCGGCGACGCTTGCAGGCGGCGAGGGGCTCGTGACGGTTCGCGCTCGTATCGAGCGCCGCGACGGCGCTGGCGCGAAGATCGTCGCGAGCATTGCCGGCGTCAGCCACGTCGCCGAGTTGGCGGAAGGAGCCGATGCGGTCGAGTTCCAGCTGACTGTTCCAGCGCCGCAGATCTGGTGGCCGCATCACCTTGGCGCACAGCCACTCTACCCGCTGCAGGTCGAATTGCGGAATAACGTAAGCGACGACTTACTCGACAGCTACTCTAAGCAGATCGGCTTCCGCTCCGTCAGACTCGACACAGCACCCGATGAACACGGCTCCGCCTTTACCTTCGTCATCAACGACGTGCCGCTTTTCCTCTGCGGCGCCAACTGGATTCCGGACGACTGCTTTCCGCCACGGGTAACCGCCGAGCGTTATGCTTCCCAGATCGAGGAGGCGAAGGCTGCAAACATCAATCTGCTGCGCGTCTGGGGCGGCGGCATCTTCGAGCGAGACGAGTTCTACGAGACCTGCGACCGCGCGGGGATGCTCGTTTGGCAGGACTTCCTGTTTGCCTGCGCCTCCTATCCGGAAGAAGAACCGTTGCACAGCGAGATCGAGGCGGAGGTGCGCGACAATGTGGTGCGCCTGATGCCACATCCGTCGCTGATTGTCTGGAACGGCAACAACGAGAACATCTGGGGCTTCGACGAATGGGGCTGGCGCCCGATCATCAAGGAGGGCGTAAGCTGGGGGCTCGGCTACTATCTCGATGTTCTGCCAAAGCTCTGCGCCGAGCTGGACCCAGATCGGCCGTATTATCCGGGCAGCCCCTACTCCGGGACAATGGAGATCGAGCCGAACGCGGACGAGCACGGCTGCAAGCATATCTGGGATGTCTGGAACGATGTCGGCTACGAGGTCTATCGCAACTACATCCCTCGCTTCTGCTCGGAATTCGGCTGGCAGGCGCCTCCGAACTGGGCGACGATCGAGGAAAGCGTCCATGACACGCCGCTGACACCTGTTTCGAACGGCGTATTCCATCATCAGAAGGCGACACAGGGCAACGACAAGCTGATCCGCGGTCTCGCCGGGCATCTGCCGGTGCCACGGACGATGGACGACTGGCATTTCGCGACGCAGCTCAACCAGGCACGCGCCATCCGCTTCGCGATCGAGCACATGCGCTCGCACCGCGCCATCTGCAAGGGCGCCGTCGTCTGGCAGTTCAACGACTGCTGGCCAGTGACCTCATGGGCGGCGCTCGACTCGGCAGGACGGCGCAAACCGCTCTGGTATGCGATGCAACAGGCATTCGATCCCAGACTGCTGACCATCCAGCCACGCAATGGCGGGCTGGCAGCCGTCGCCGTCAACGAGCGCACGCTGTTCTGGCGGGCGAAGATATCGGGCAAGCGCCTGCGGCTTGATGGTACGGTGCTCGCCGAATTCGAGTTCTGGCGGCTGCTCTGCGACCGCTTCGAAGCGAAGGAGTTTCCGCTGCCGGCGGATATCGCAACGCCGGACAATGCCGGTGACGAGCTGATCGTCGTGCAGATGCTCGACCGGCGCGCATTCCATTATTTTGTCGAGGACATCGATTTGAAGCTCCCGGCACCGCGGGCGTCAATCGAGCTAACTGCCACGACGGATGGATATGCGGTGAAGGTGACAGCGGAGACCCTGCTGAAGGACCTTTGCCTGATGGCCGACCGGCTCGATCCTGATGGCGTCGTCGATTCGATGCTGGTAACGCTGCTGCCGGGGGAAAGTCACATATTCGCGCTACGGACTGCAAAAGCGATGTCGGTAAGCGACATCAGCATTGGCACCGTGTTGCGCTCCGCCAACGATCTCGTCGCCACACACTGAAAAGGCCCCGTCTGCGACGGGGCCAATCCAGGTCGTTTTACCACGCCGCGCGCCAAGTGGGCAGAGTGCGGCGCAGCGCATCTACGCGCGATCAAGGGACCGCGCGTGTGCGGACGACGTTACATCCAGTAGGGAGGCACGCCGTAGTAGTCGTAAACTCGGCGGCCATTATCGTTGTACCAGGTGTCGTCATCGTCCGCATAGCTCGGCGCGCCCTCGATCTGATCCTTCGTCAGATCGATGCGATAGCCGTCCAGCTGGGTATCGTAGGTCAACTTTTCCCACGGCAGCGGATAGTGATCGTGGCCGATGCCCAAGAAGCCGCCGAACTCGAGTACGGCATAGGCAACGCGGCCATCCTGCTTGCCGAGGATCAATCGTTCAATAGAGCCAATATGCTTGCCATCGGCTCCATAGACGCGGGTGCCTTCCACGCGGTCGCTGGCAATCAGTGTCGGTGTGTCCTTCACATTTGGGTCACGGCGGGTTTTGTCAGCGTCCTGATGCAGCATGGTGCACCTCCTTTTGTTTCCTCGTGGTTGGCCCACGGAGAAAAAACGCTGCCCCGCACTCGATGTTCCCAATTTACTCACAGCAACCGCCAATACATGATTATTGACGTTTACGTTAAGGTTAGTGTAGCTCTATTCTCAGCTTGAACCATTCAGGCGATGACATAAGCTGCCGCGTTGGAAGATGGAGGATCGTCCAATCGGCTTGCCGGTGGGACCGGCCGGCAGCGACAGGGAGAGAGACCATATGAATAGCATTTCCGTCCATCCAGGCGGTGCGAAGCCCGAAAAGCCCTGGCTTGCGACCTATCCCAACAGCGTGCCGGCAGAGCTTCCACCGCCGGAATACGAATCGCTTGCGGAACTGCTCGAGAAATCCTGCGCGCGCTATGCCAATCGCATCGCCTTTTCCAGCATGGGCAAGACGCTGACCTATGGCGAGCTTGAGAGCCAGACCCGCAAGATTGCAGCGTGGCTGCAGAGCATCGGCCTCGAGAAGGGTGACCGCGTTGCCGTCATGATGCCGAACGTTCTGCAGAATCCGGTCGCCGTTTACGGGATCCTGCGGGCCGGCTTCGTGGTCGTGAATGTCAATCCGCTCTACACACCCCGCGAACTGGAACATCAGCTGCGCGACTCGGGCGCCAAGGCCATCTTCGTGCTCGAAAACTTCGCGCGAACGGTCGAGCAGGTACTGGTCAAAACCGATGTGCGCCATGTCGTCGTCACGTCGCTCGGCGAGATGCTGGGCGCCAAGGGGCTGATCGTCAATCTGCTCGTGCGCAGGGTCAAGAAGCTCGTTCCTTCATGGTCTATTCCGCAGCACAAGACCTTCAAGCAGGTGCTCGCGGAAGGTGCCGGCCAACCTTTCAAACTTGTAAGCCTGACGGGGGGCGACATCGCCTTTCTGCAATATACCGGTGGCACGACCGGCATTGCCAAGGGCGCGGTGCTGACGCACCGGAACCTGCTCTCCAACAAGCTGCAGCTCGAACTGTGGCTGCGATCGGCTTTCGACAAGAAGCCGCGCCCAGAGGTTCTGAACTTCCTGTGTGCCCTGCCGCTCTATCATATCTTCGCACTGACGGTGAATTCGCTGATGGGCATGTCGCTCGGCGCCCACAATATCCTCGTCGCCAACCCGCGCGATATTCCGGCGCTGGTCAAGGAATTCGGCAGGGTGAAGGTCCACATCTTCCCCGGCCTCAACACACTCTTCAACGCGCTGATGAACAACGCCGATTTCGCCAAGCTCGACTTTTCCTCCATCGTGATGTCGCTCGGTGGCGGCATGGCGGTGCAGCGACCGGTCGCCGAGCGCTGGATGAAGATCACCGGCTCCCATATCACCGAAGGCTATGGTCTCTCCGAGACATCGCCGGTCGCCACCGCCAACCGCTTCGATTCGGCAGAGTTCACCGGTTCCATCGGGCTACCGATTCCATCCACCGATCTCGACATTCGCGACGAGGACGGCAATTCGCTGCCGCTTGGTGAGATCGGCGAGATTTGTATCCGCGGCCCGCAGGTGATGGCTGGTTACTGGAACAAACCGGAGGAGACCGCCCGCGTGATGACGCCGGACGGCTATTTCCGCAGCGGCGACATGGGCTTCATGGATGCGCGCGGCTACACCAAGATCGTCGACCGGAAGAAGGATATGATCCTTGTCTCCGGCTTCAACGTCTATCCGAACGAGATCGAGGAAGTGGCGGCGATGCATCCCGGCATCCTCGAGGCGGCGGCTGTCGGCATCCCCGACGGGCATTCCGGCGAAGCCGTGAAGCTCTTCGTGGTTCGCAAGGACCCGGCGTTGACGGAGGCAGACGTCAAGGCGCATTGCGCGGCAAACCTCACCAACTACAAGCGGCCGCGCTTCGTGGAATTCCGCACCGAACTGCCGAAAACGCCAGTCGGAAAAATCCTGCGCAAGGATCTGCGCGGCTAAGTTTGACGGTCGCGTGAAATTATGAGCCATCCGTTTGTTCAGATGGCTTTTTTGCGTTCCGAGAGGTCGCCGAACTTGATTTGCGCCCTACAAAGCGAATAGTTTCCGCGACCCTCTCGCCCTGCAAAGGAGCCTCCCATGAATGCCATCGTCGAACAATTGAAGAGCACTGCAGCCGCCACCAAGGCAACCGATCTGCGCGCCGCCTTTGCCGCCGACCCGCAGCGTTTCTCGCGCTTCAGCGTGTCGCTCGACGACCTCCTGATGGATTATTCCAAGACGGCCGTGAACGACGAGATCCTGGCTCTCCTGGTCAAGCTCGCGGAGACGGGCGGCGTTGAAATCAAGCGTGACGAAATGTTCGCCGGCAAGGCGATCAACTTCACCGAAAACCGAGCCGTTCTGCACACGGCGCTACGCAACCGCTCCAATACGCCGGTGCTTGTCGACGGCAAGGATGTCATGCCTGATGTCAACGCCGTGCTTGCCGCCATGGGCAAATTCGCCGATGGCATCCGCTCCGGCAGTCTTAAGGGCGCGACCGGCAAGGCCATCACCGACGTCATCAACATCGGCATCGGCGGCTCTGACCTCGGCCCCGTGATGGCAACGCTGGCGCTGGCGCCCTTCCATGATGGACCGCGCGCGCATTTCGTTTCCAACATCGACGGCGCCCATATCGCCGACACGTTGAAGCTCGTTCAGCCCGAGACGACACTGTTCATCGTCGCCTCCAAGACCTTCACGACCGTAGAGACGATGACGAACGCGCAAACGGCGCGCAAGTTCATCGCCGACGCGCTCGGCGAGGCCGCCGTCCAGCATCATTTCGCTGCCGTTTCGACCGCACTCGACAAGGTCGCGGCCTTCGGCATCGAGAGCGAACGCGTCTTCGGCTTCTGGGACTGGGTGGGTGGCCGCTACTCCCTCTGGTCGGCGATCGGCCTGCCGATCATGATCGCCATCGGCCCGGAAAATTTCATCAAGTTTCTCGAGGGCGCCCATGCCGTCGACAACCACTTCCGCACCGCACCGATCACCAAGAACTTGCCCATGCTGCTCGGCCTGATCGGCTTCTATCACCGCAATGTACTCGGCTATCCGACCCGTGCCGTCCTGCCCTACGACCAGCGCCTGTCGCGCTTCCCGGCCTATCTGCAGCAGCTCGACATGGAATCGAACGGCAAGGGTGTCACGATCGACGGAACGCCCGTCGAGGGTAATTCCGGTCCTGTTGTCTGGGGCGAGCCCGGCACCAATGGCCAGCACGCCTTCTACCAGCTGATCCACCAGGGCACGAGCGTCATCCCGGCCGAATTCATGATCGCGGCGAACGCCTTCGAGCCAAATCTGCGCCACCAGCACGAGCTTCTGATATCGAATGTGCTTGCGCAGTCCGAAGCGCTGATGAAGGGCCGTACCTTCGACGAGGCGAAGAAGCAGCTGACCGACAAGGGCATGGACGACAAGAAGGCCGACTTCATCGCACCGCATCGTGTCTTCACCGGCAACCGCCCGTCGATCACCTTCGTCTACGACAAGCTGACGCCCTACGCGCTCGGTCGCCTGATCGCGCTCTATGAGCACCGAGTCTTCGTCGAAGGCGTGCTGTTCCGCATCAACTCTTTCGACCAGTGGGGCGTCGAACTCGGCAAGGAACTGGCGACTGGTCTGCTGCCTGTCGTGGAAGGCAAGGAAAGCGCTGCCGGCCACGACTCCTCGACGCAGGGCCTCGTTGCCGCACTGGCAAAACTTGCCAAAACAGAGCATTGAGATCAGAAAGCTCCCGCGGCTGGCCGCGGGAGCTTTACACAGTCTGGAAACTGGCTTGAGGGCTTAAAAGCCCGTCCTCTAGTTCGACCTCTTCGGGAAGCCTCGACATATCAGTCGATTGTGAACCTGGGTCGATCCGACGATGGCAGCGGCGACATCCGCGGCTAGTTCGTCATCTCCGCGACAGCGGACGAAGCCTTCAAGCACCACGAAATCGCCAAGCATTGAAACAACGATCTGCGTGCTGTCGAACTCCGATGACGCTTCCAGTGCGCACTTGACCGCGGCTTTAGTCGCCGCCGAACAATGTCCGGCTTCGACGCTGCTGAGCGACCAGCCTTGACCATCAACGCGTAGAACCATTTCTTCTCCTCCAACGTTAAACGCTGAAGCTACAGGCCGTAATATTAGCAGTCTATTAAGTATGACATGCGCCGGCATTTGTCTTGTGGTAGCGCTTGGTCAATGTCGAAATTCGGCTTCACGATGCGTCTTAGGTACATCGCTATGGGGAGAGGTTGAATGGATGTGACGGACGACGAGCTTCTGAATTTCGAAACACATGGCGCAGCGCCCCTGCCAAGGCCGCAGCGAGAAGGCTTCGTCGAGAACGACGGCGCTCGCATCTGGTATGCGACCTACGGTTCCGGCCCAGCCGTGATCCTGCTGCATGGCGGGCTCGGCAATGCGGGGAACTGGGGCTATCAGGTGCCGGCACTGGTCGCCGCGGGCCGACAGGTCGTCGTTATCGACAGTCGCGGCCACGGCCGCAGCACGCGCGACATGCGCCCCTATCACTATGCCCAGATGGCAGGCGACGTTCTTGCGGTGATGGATTGCCTTGAGCTTACGAAGTCCGCCCTTGTCGGCTGGAGCGACGGGGCCTGTACGGCGCTGATCCTCGCCGACCAGCGGCCAGAGCGGGTACCCGGTGTGTTTTTCTTCGCCTGCAACATGGATCCCAGTGGCACGCTTGAATTCAAGCCGACACCGGTCATCGATCGCTGCTTCAGTCGTCATCGGAAGGATTATCAGGCGCTATCCGCCACGCCCGATGCCTTCGAGAGCTTCGTGGGCGATGTGTCGAAGATGATGGCAAGCGAGCCAAACTATACGGCTACCGATCTCGCTGGCATCAAGGTGCCGGTCGCGGTCGTGCTCGGAGACAATGACGAGTTCATCAAGCGCGAGCACGCCGATTATCTGGTCCGCAGCATTCCCGATGCCGAACTCATCCTGCTTCCGGAGGTCAGCCATTTCGCGCCGCTGCAGCGGCCAGAGCACTTCAACCGCGAAGTGCTCGCCTTTCTCGATCGGCTATAGCCTGTCTCAGAGGCCGATTTCTTTCGCCCAGGGCGGATTGGCGCCGGCGCGCGAGACGGTGACGGCAGCGGCCTTGGCACCAAGCGAAAGCGCGTTCTGCAGCGCCTTTTCGCTGAGCGAGGCGACCTTTTCCTTGGTCAGGAGATCGTCGATCTTCAGCGAGGCAAGCACGCCGGCATCGAAGGTGTCGCCAGCGCCGACGGTATCGACGACAGTGACGCGCTCGCTCGGCACGGTGACCTTGCGCTCGTTGGTGTAGCCCGATGCGCCCTCGGCACCCTTGGTGATGACCACGAGCTTGGCGCCCTGCTTCAGCCAGTAGGCCGCCAGGTCGTCATGGCTGCCTTCGAGGCCGAACCATTCCAGATCCTCGTCAGAGAATTTCAGGATGTCGGACTTGGACGCCATGCGCTTGATGCGCTCCATATGGGCGTCCTTGTTCTTGATGAAGCCCGGGCGGATGTTCGGATCGAGCGAAATCACCCGCTTGTCGCATTCGCGGTCGAGCAGCGCCTCATAGGTCTCGCCGCAGGGGCTCGGGATGAGACTGATCGCGCCGAAATGCAACGCCTCGCAATCGTCGCCGAGGACAGGCAGATCGTCGGTCGTGATCATGCGCCCGGCCGTGCCTTCGTCGTAGAAGGCATAGGTTGCCTGGCCGTTGACCAGCTTGACGAAGGCGACCGTCGACGGGCGTGGGGTGATGGCGCAGAGGCTGAAGTCGACATTGCTCGCCTGCAGCGTATCGCGCAGGATTTCGCCCATCATGTCGTCGGCGAGGCCGGTGAAGAAGGCTGTCGGAATGCCGAGGCGTCCGAGTGCGATCGCCGTGTTGAAGATCGCGCCCCCTGCGTATGGGGCAAAGCCCTTCTCGCCCAGAGTCGTCTCCCGCGGCAGCATGTCAATCAGCGCTTCGCCACAGCACAAAATCATTCCGGCCTCCCAAGCATTACGATCCATCGATGCTCAAATCGATTAGATAATTTCGTGGCAAAAGCAAAGCGCCGCGACGCAATTCTTCATTCAAAGTGATGAAATGCCGCCATTGCGTCCCGACCAGGCGAGCGGCGCATCGAGGAAGGCTTCGACTTCGCTCAAGGTTTTCTCGTCGAACAGCTTCTGCGCCTTGGCGACGGCCAGCACATCGCGCCAGGTGGCGATGTAGTGCAGCTTCACCTTGCCATCGGCAAAGCGCAGCGCGCCTTCATCGAAAATGCCGTAATAGAACAGGGCGATACCATGATCGACCACGCCGCCAGCAGCCCTGACGGCATCGATGAACTTGAACATGCTGCCGCCTGCCGTCGTCAGGTCCTCGATGACGAGGACGCGTGAGCCCTCCGGCATGTTGCCTTCAATCTGCGTGTTGCGGCCATGACCCTTCGGCTGCTTGCGGACATAGATCATCGGCAGGCTGAGGCGATCGGCGAGAAGGGCTGCAAATGGGATGCCCGCAGTCTCGCCACCGGCCACGCAATCGAACTGCTCGAAACCGGCTTCGCGCAGAACGACGCTGGCGGCGAAATCCATCACGGTCGAGCGCACGCGCGGAAAGGAGAGCAGCTTGCGGCAATCGATATAGACCGGGCTCGCCATGCCGGAGGCGAATTTGTAGGGCTGCGCTGCATTGAAGTGCACCGCCTTGATCTCCCAGAGCATCTTCGCCACGAGTTCCGCCATCACGGCGCGGTCGGTGAATGTCGTCTGGATCATCGCTCTCTCCTTTGGTCATATTTATGGGCCAATAGCAGCAAGCGCGGCAGTTTTCCAGAACGGCGAGCGATTCCACGCCGTCGATGAGGGCAAAAAACGCGACAGCGCTTGAAGACGTCGGCCGGGCATCCGTCCAGAGGTGCCTGAAGGCACCGCCTTCGTTGCGCTGAGCCAGCAATGCATCAATTCTTTCAGTTATTTGCGCTTGCGCGCCGGCGCGGCGGCGATATCGTCACGTCATGGAGCATATTGAGGTTTTTCAGCGGCTCGGCGTCGCCCTTGCTATTGGCCTGCTCGTCGGGGTCGAGCGGGGATGGCAGGAGCGCGACATTCGCGCTGGCGGCAGAGCGGCGGGCATCCGGACGTTCGGCCTTACCGGTTTTCTCGGCGGAATAGCCGGAACGCTTCAAGCGATGACCGGCCCATTTTTGCCTGCGACGATCGCCGTGCTTCTGGGGGCCATTTACATTGCCGGCAAGTGGCAGGAGACGAAGGAAAACGAAGACTACAGCATCACCTCGGTCGTGGCCGCCCTGGTGGTGTTCGGGCTCGGCTTTCTGGCAGCTGTCGGCGACATCGTTACCGCGGCAGCCGGCGGTGTCGCAACGACGGTCATTCTTGCGGCTCGCCATAGCCTGCATGGCTTCCTCAGAGGATTGACGTGGGTGGAGCTCCGCTCGGCGCTGGTGCTGCTTGCAATGACCGTCATCGCCTTGCCGCTGTTGCCTAACAGGGCGTTGGATCCCTGGGGCGCGCTCAACCCCTACTCGCTCTGGCTGCTGACGATCACCATCGCAGCCCTGTCCTTCGCCGGCTATGCCGCCATTCGATTGATGGGCCCGGGCCGTGGCGTTCTGCTGGCAGGTGCCGCGGGCGGGCTTGTCTCGTCCACCGCCTTGACGCTTTCCTTCGCCCGCTATTCGGCGCAGGCGCCGGAGGGCGCACGCCACCTTGCGGCAGGGGCAGGCATTGCCGGCGCCCTCTCCTTCGCCCGCGTTCTCGTCATCGCCAGCGCGCTTTCCTTCACCTTGCTGGCGCCCCTCGCCGCCGCGCTGGTCCCTGCAATCATCGGTTTCCTGGCAGCGGCGCTGTTTTCGGTCTGGCGTTCGGAGACCGCGACAAAGGCGCCGGAGATCGACCTCAAGAACCCCTTCGAGCTCACCACGGTCATTTCCTTTGCTCTGCTGCTCGGCCTGATCAGTCTCGTGTCGAAGATCGCGATCGAATATGTCGGCCCGTCCGCGCTCTTCGTCGTGGCGGCGATCTCCGGCCTCGTCGACGTCGATGCCATCACGCTATCCACCGCGCGCCTCGCCGGCTCGACGATCGACGTGATTAAGGCGGCTGACGTCATTCTGATCGCCGTCGCGGTCAACGCGGTGACAAAGGTGGTGCTTGCCTTCACCGCCGGCCGGCGGGAGTACGCGATGGCGCTCGGGCTGGCTTCGGTCGTGGCGGTCGCGCTCGGAGCCATCGGCTATTTCGCGGCGCGCAGCTTTTTGCCGGCCTGAACAATTGGACCGGCGTGACCAGTTCCACCAGTCGCCGTGACTACGACAACCGGCCGATATCGATCGGGAGCATTCGCTGGTAAAGCACAATCGCAGCCCGTCCCTCGGTATCATCCAGCGAGATCGCATAGCGGACGGCGGCTGCCAGCAGCTGCATGGTCAGCCTGGCAATGGCGACAAGTTCGCCCTTGCTCCGCCCTGGTTCCAGCGTGGCGAGAACCGAAAGCAACGCCTGGGCATGAAACTCCATGTCCTCGGCATCGATCTGTTGCAGTAGCCGATCGGCCTGGGTGGCGACCCAGATATCGCGCATCGCCGGCTCTTGCCGGAAGAAGTCGTAATACTGGTCGGCGATGTTGCAGAGTGCCTGCCGCAGCGTCGCCGCGTCCCTTACCGCCGCAAGCTCGGCTTCGACGCAGGCCCTGCCCTGCTCGTTGAAGCGTCCGGCCAGTGTGCGGATGATCGAGCTTTTGTCCGGGAAATACTGGTAGAGCGCCCCGAAGGATAGCTCTGCCTTTTCAACGATCTCGCTCATCTTCAGCGCATCGCTGCCATTCATTTCGATGAGCTCGAGCGCCACCGAAAGGATCTTCTCGAAGCGCTCCCGCCCGCGCTTCTGCTGCGGAATCCGGCGCGGTTGGCCGGTTGATTCCGGCTGTCTTCTGCGGCTCACGGAAACCTCTTCGCCCATTCCACTCTCCGTTTTTCCTTGACGACGAAAATAAGAGAGCTTATCTCATTTTACAAATGAGAGACTTTCTCTTGTTTTTGCCGGAGGAGTATTCTTATGCGGCATTCCATTCTCATCGACGCGCGGGACCCAGTAATTTTTCGACCGCCCCGCCAAGGATTTTCGGCCCCATCTGCGTGATGCTGCCGCCAATGGCCCGTGGAGGATATGAACATGACACTGGTTCTCTGGATCGTTCTGGCGGCTGCTGCGATCGGTAGCGGCCTCGTCGCCGGCATCTTCTTTGCCTTTTCGACCTTCATCATGACGTCGTTCGCCCGCATTCCCGCCGAACAGGGCATAGCGGCCATGAACTCCATCAACGTCACGATCGTGCGCTCGCCCTTCATGCTGCTTTTCGTGCCGACCGCGGTCCTCTGCCTTGTGATCGCTGCCTTCGCATTCTTCAACTGGCGCGAAGGCATCAGCGTCTGGATGCTGGCCGGAGCGGTGCTCTATATCTTTGCATCGTTCCTCTCGACGATCGTCTTCAACGTGCCGATGAACGACGCGCTGGCGAAAGTCGGTGGTGGCGGCGCCGAGGCGACCGCGCTCTGGGCGAGCTATCTCAAGGATTGGACGTGGTGGAACCATGTGAGGACAATCGCCTCGCTGCTCGCATCCATGGCCTTCGTCCGCGCCTTGATGCTCATCTAAGCGGGAGGGACTGCAGTCCGCGCAAAATTGCCAATGGAAAGCTTTAGCGTTCGACATCCCAATGGAGCGGGAACATCGGATCGAAAACCGTAACGGAGCCAGCGCCGGTTTCGATCTTGGCGGGAAAACTGACGGGTTCGTTACGCTTGACCAGCGTTATTTTCTCTTCATTGACCGGCAGGTCATACCAGGCAGGGCCGTTCAGCGACGCGAAGGCTTCGAGCTTGTCGAGCGCATTCTCCTGCTCGAAGACATGCGCAAGGCAACTCATCGTATTGATCGAAGTATAGATGCCGGCGCAGCCGCAGGCACATTCCTTCAAGGGATCGACATGCGGCGCCGAATCCGTACCGAGGAAGAAGCGCGGATCGCCGCTTGTTGCAGCGGCACGCAGCGCAAGACGATGGTTTTCGCGCTTGGCCACCGGCAGGCAATAGTAATGCGGGCGAATGCCGCCGACGAGGATGGCGTTGCGGTTGATGATCAGGTGGTGGGTGGTGATCGAGCCTGCGAGACCACCCTTCGCGGACTTGATGTAGTCGATGCCGTCCTTCGTGGTGACGTGCTCCATCGTCACCTTGAGTTCGGGCAAGCGCTTGCGGATCGGATCGAGCACCGTCTCGATGAACACCGCTTCACGGTCAAAGATGTCGACCTCAGGCGTCGTCACCTCCCCGTGAACGCAGAGCGGCAGGCCGATCTTGGCCATGCGCTCCAGCACCGGCATCGCCTTTTCGATATCACGCACCCCGCCATGTGAATTGGTCGTGGCACCGGCCGGGTAGAGCTTGACCGCCGTGATCAGCCCACTCGTCTTACCGGCCTCGACATCATCGGGATTCGTATGTTCCGTCAGATAGAGCGTCATTAACGGCTGGAATTTGTCGCCTTTCGGCAGCGCCGCCATGATGCGGCCGCGATAAGCTTCGGCATCCGCCGTGGTCACCACCGGCGGCACGAGGTTCGGCATGATGATCGCGCGGGCAAAGTCGCGGCTGGTATCGCCGATCACACCTTCCAGCATGGCGCCGTCCCGCAGGTGCAGGTGCCAATCATCGGGGCGACGGATGGTGATCGATTGCATGCGCTGGACTCCGGAGGCTGGCCTATAAGGTTCAGCCCTGCGCATTATCACCCCGAAGCGGGCCATGGCAAACACTTTGCCCGCGACACTCAGGCTGGTGCTGCACCATATTCGTTGGAGCCGGGCGTGCCGGGGGTAAGATACCACGCGAGCAGAACGATCCAGCCCACCAGCGGAATGATGCCGACGAGAATCCACCAGCCGGAGCGGCCGATATCATGGAGGCGGCGGACCGCCACGCCGAGACCCGGAAGCAGCACGGCAAGCCCATAGACGGCGCCGAGTATTTCGCGGCCGAAGAGAAGATAGTCGACGGCGCCCAGAACCAGCGAGGCGATGACGTTGAAGAGCACAAACCACCAAAATTCCGGGCGACCGGCGCGGCCGCTGAAAACCGCGTATTTAGAGAAGACCGATGAGACTGCTTCCGTGAAACTCATGCGCTCTTCCTTCATGTCCACACAGGGTGCCAAACCGCAAAAGTTGTATGAAGGTGAGCCTGCAACGATTCCATCAGGCGATGCAAGTCCCGGCATTCAGCCAGACCGCCAGACAGGTCAGGCGATCTCGAGCGTCACATCGGCCCTGCGGCGATTGCCAAGGATCAATCGACCATTAGGCAAATCGTTGCCGTAAACCTTGGCGCTCGCTTCTTCCTCTGTCAGCTTGTAGCCGCGCCAACGCGCCCACAGCCGTTCCTCGAGCACCTCGATCGGCGGGGCGAGCATGACAGAGTAGTCGAAGATACCTTCGAGCTCTGCCCATTTGCCCTGGCTGAAGAGCAGGTAATTGCCCTCGACGATAATGAAGCGATGCTCCGGCGAAACCACACGCGCCGAGGCGATGGCGATTTCCCTGGACCGGTCAAAGACAGGGATCAGCACGTCCTGGTCGGCGGGACGCACGGCCCGGATGACATCGAGAAAGCCCCTGACGTCGAAGGTTTCCGGGATACCCTTGCGCGCCAGAAGACCGCGTTCAATGAGGATGGCATTGTCCATGTGGAAGCCATCCATCGGCAGGACCTCGGCCGTTTCGCCCCTGGCTTTCAGGGCGTCGGCGAGGTTGTCCGCCATGGTGGACTTGCCAGCGCCGGGCGGGCCGGCGATGGCGATCAGGAAGCGCTTGGTGTCACCGGCGCGATCGATGACCTCGCCGGCGATTTCATCGATCGTTGCACTCATGCGGCAACCGGCTCCGTCGGAGCGGCTTTGGCGCCGGTCATGAAGGCGACCGCATCGGACATCGTGTATTCCTTCGGATTGATGACCGTCAGGCGACGACCGAGCCGGTGGATATGGATACGGTCGGCAACCTCGAAGACATGCGGCATGTTGTGCGAGATCAGCACGATCGGCAGACCGCGCGAGCGCACGTCCAGGATCAGTTCCAAGACCTTGCGGCTTTCCTTGACGCCAAGGGCAGCCGTCGGCTCGTCCATGATGACGACCTTGGAACCGAAGGCTGCAGCACGCGCGACCGCCACACCCTGCCGCTGACCGCCCGAGAGCGTTTCGACGGCCTGGTTGATATTCTGGATGGTCATCAGGCCAAGCTCGGAAAGCTTGGTGCGGGCGCGATTCTCCATCTCCGGGCGATCGAGCATGCGAAACCAACTGCCAAGGATGCCCGGCCGACGAATCTCTCGGCCGAGGAACATATTGTCCGCGATCGAAAGCGCCGGCGATAGAGCGAGGTTCTGGTAGACCGTCTCGATGCCGGCATCGCGCGCCTCCATCGGAGACTTGAAATGCACAGGCTTGCCTTCCAGCGTGATCTCGCCCTCATCGGGGCTGATGGCGCCCGAGATCGCCTTGATGAGCGAGGACTTGCCGGCTCCGTTGTCGCCGATGACTGCCAGGATCTCGCCGGGGTACAGATCGAAATCGGCATGATCGAGTGCGGTAACGCGTCCGTAGCGCTTGACCAGACCGCGTGCCGAGAGGAGAGGTTCGTTCGCCATATTACACCGACACCTTTCTGATCCACTGGTCGATTGCGACCGCGGCGATGATAAGCACGCCGGTGAGCAACACCTTCCATTGCGGATCGGCGCCGAGCATGTTGAGGCCCATAGAGACGACGCCGACAATCATCGCGCCGAAGAGTGTTCCGAGGATTGAGCCGCGGCCGCCGAAGAGCGAGATACCACCGATCACCGTCGCCGTGATGGCCTGCAGGTTATAATCCGTTACCGCAGACGAGGGAGAAATCGAGCCGTTGCGGCCGATGGAGACCCAGGCTGCGAAGGCGGCGATGATGCCAGAGACGGTGTAGACGGTGAGCAGCACGCTCTTGGTCTGAATACCTGAAAGCTTTGCCGCTTCCGGATCATCGCCGACGGCATAGACGTGGCGGCCCCAGGCGGTGTGATTGAGGATGTACCAGAGCGCAAGGACAAGTAGCACCATGGCAATGACGCCGAGCGTCAGGACTGCACTGCCGAGCCTGAAGCTGATCGCAAAGAAATGCAGCAACGGCGCCTGCGCGTCGACATCGGTGTCGCGGATCGTTTCGTTGGCGGAATAGATGAAGTTCGTGGCCATCACGATGTTCCACGTACCGAGCGTCACGATGAACGGCGGCAGTTTCATGAACGCGACGAGGAAACCGTTCAGGAGACCGCAGAGGCCGCCTACCAGCATGCCGGCCAGCACGGCGATCGGTGTGGGGATGCCATAGGTGATGGCACAATTGCCCATGATGACGGCCGAGATGACCATGATCACACCGATCGAAAGATCGATGCCAGCGGTCAGGATGACCAGCGTCTGCGCGGCCCCCAGGATACCGACGATGGCGATCTGCTGGAGAATGAGCGTCAGCGTGTAGGACGAAAAGAACCGCCCGCCAATCGCGATGCCGAAAATGATGATCGACAGCACCAGCACGATCAGCGGCACAGCGGCCGGTGTCGAGTGCAAGAAATGCTGCGCACGCTTCACAAATGGTACGGCTTGATGCTCGAACGACGCGACATTCTTGTCGCTGCCGTCAAGAACCCGTTCGAAGTCCTGTGCTCCGGTCATTGTTCCTCCTCCGCTTTCGCGCCAAACCGCGCGCGGAAGCCCTGCCCCATATCACACCGGTCTTTGTTTGCCGGTTCCCGAGACAGCAGCCATGGTCGGTCGAAACCGACCGGGGATCAAGCCCCGGCCGGCAGTAAGTTATATCGCGGGATTTAGCCCCAGCACTTGTCGGTGCCGACCTTCGTGTCGATCGACTCGAGGCCTGAGACCGGCTTGTCGGTCACCAGCGAAACGCCGGTGTCGAAGAAGGACTTGCCTTCGGTCGGCTTCGGCTTTTCACCGCTGTCCGCAAACTTCTTGATCGCCTCGATGCCGAGCGAAGCCATCAGCAGCGGATACTGCTGGGAGGTGGCGCCGATGACGCCGTCCTTGACGGACTTGACACCCGGGCAACCGCCATCAACCGAAACGATCAGCACGTTCTTTTCCATGCCGACAGCCTTGAGGGCCTGATAGGCGCCGACAGCAGCCGGCTCATTGATCGTGTGGATGACGTTGATGCTCGGATCCTTCTGCAGAAGGTTTTCCATAGCCTTGCGGCCGCCTTCTTCGTTGCCGTTCGTCACGTCGTGGCCAACGATGCGCGCATCGTCCTCGTCGCCGATCTTGTTCGGATCCTTGGTGTCGATGCCAAAGCCCATCATGAAGCCCTGGTCACGCAGAACGTCGACGGTTGGCTGCGACGGCGTCAGATCGAGGAAGCCGACCTTGGCATCCTTTGCCTTATCGCCAAGCGTTTCCTTGGCCCACTGGCCGATCAGCTTGCCGGCGAGCAGGTTGTCGGTCGCGAACGTTGCGTCGGCAGAATCGGCGGGATCGAGCGGCGTGTCGAGGGCGATCACCAGGAGGCCCGCATCACGTGCCTTCTTGACGGACGGGACAATGCCCTTCGTGTCGGATGCGGTGATCAGGATACCTTTCGCGCCGTCGGCAATGCAGCTTTCGATCGCGGCAACCTGGCTTTCGCTGTCACCGTCGATCTTGCCGGCGTAGGACTTCAACGTCACGCCGAGTTCTTTTGCCTTTGCTGTCGCGCCTTCCTTCATCTTGACGAAGAAGGGGTTGGTGTCGGTCTTGGTGATGAGGCAGGCGGAAACATCCGCGGCCATTGCCGGCGCCGAGAAGGCGACACCGAGGGCGAGCGCGCCAAGCGCTGCGGAAAGCACTGATTTCTTCATTTAATCCTCCCAGAAATAGCCGACCCACCCCCTGGCGGTGCCGGAATTGACGAGCACGAGAACGCTGCAGTCTCGCCGACGGGCCTCCTCCAAGCCGTTCTGTGCCGTTTGACGAGGGTAATTAAGAGCGAAAGAAATCGCCTTGTCAATAAATAAATCCAATTGAATTATTAATTCGCTATGGCATGCTGAGCAAAAATAGCGCATAGGCCACGAGACGGGAGGAGCGGCCAATGTCGTCTTTAGACGGTCCGGTTCACACACCGGCCCAACCGCCTATATCGAGTCCCGCGGGCGGCGCGAACCAGATCAGGGTCCGCGCCTATAACGAGCGGCTTGTGCTGTCGCTGGTGCGCCTTTACGGCTCCCAGTCGAAGGCGGATATCGCACGCCGCACCGGCCTTTCGGCACAGACGGTGTCGGTCATCATGCGGGCACTGGAGAAGGAAGGGCTGCTCTCTCGCGGCGAGCCGGTGCGCGGGCGCGTCGGTCAACCCTCGATCCCGATGCGCCTCAATGCCGACGCCGTTTACTCGTTCGGCGTGAAGATGGGCCGACGCAGTGCCGACCTGGTGCTGATGGATTTCGTGGGCAATATCCGCCTGCAACTTCACCAAACCTATGCCTATCCGCTGCCCGAGGTTTTCCTGGACTTCATTACGTCAGGCATCCGCGAGCTTGAAAGCCGGCTCGACGAGCAGCAGCGCAGCCGCATTGCCGGCATCGGCATCGCAGCACCCTTCGAGCTTTGGAACTGGGAAGAGGAAGTGGGATCGCCCAAAGGCGCGATGGACGTGTGGCGCGACTTCGATCTCCACGCAGAAATCGCCGCCCGCGTGCCCTACCCCGTTTACCTGCAGAACGATGCGACAAGTGCCTGCGGCGCCGAACTCGTGTTCGGTATCGGGCCGTCCTATCCCGATTTCGTTTATTTCTTCATCGGCTCCTTCATCGGCGGTGGTATCGTTCTCAATTCGGCAATCTTTTCCGGTCGCACGGGCACAGCCGGAGCCATCGGCCCCCTTCCCGTTCGCGGCAAGAACGGCGAAACACTGCAGTTGCTCGAAGTTGCCTCGATCTTCGTGCTGGAGAACATGCTGCGCGAGCGCGGCATTGACCCGCAGCCGCTCTGGTATTCGGCCGACGACTGGATCGACTTCGGTGAGCCTCTTGAGACGTGGATCCAGGACACCGCCAAAGCGCTCGCACAGGCAATCGTCGCCGCGGCCTCGATCATCGACTTCAGTGCGGCCGTCATCGACGGTGGCTTTCCCGGATGGGTACGGGAACGGATTGTGCAAGCGACGATCCATGAAGCAGCGATGCTCGATCTGCAGGGCGTTGTCATGCCGGACATTATCGAAGGCGCGGTCGGCGCTCATGCGCGCGCCATCGGCGGCGCCAGCCTGCCGATCTTCGCGCGCTACCTTACGGACCAGAACGTTCTATTCAAAGAGGTCGAATATGCTGAAGGGACTTAACCCGCTTCTGAGCCCGGACTTGCTTTCGACCTTACGCGCCATGGGGCATGGCGACGAAATCGCCATCGTTGACGGCAACTATCCCGGTGTCGAACATGCAAGGCGGCTGATCCGCCTCGATGGCCACGGTATCGTACCCGTGCTCGATGCCGTTCTCAGCGTCCTGCCGATCGACGACTTCGTTCCGGATGCGATTTTCCGGTCGACCGTGAAGGCCGAGCGCGACAAGCTCGACCCTGTTCATGAAGAGATAATCGATTGCTGCGCCCGCCACGAGCCACACCGGCAGGTCGTGCCGCTGGTCGGGGCTGACTTCTACAATCGCGTTCGGGCCGCTCACGCCGTCATCCAAACAAGCGAACCGCGACTTTACGCCAACGTCATCCTGCGGAAGGGCGTCATCTACCCAGAGCAGGCGGGCGACCACGCCGTTGAAAAGGCAGAGGTCGACCCCTTTACCTATTGAGCGTCAGATTTCCCCTGCCAATGGCCCCCAGACATCAGTTAGGGCAAAGCCACCCGGATGCGGATCGAAGGGATCGAGCGCGACCTGCGAAAGACCAAAGGTAAAGCCACGCCCGGCGATCGTCGGAATGATCGCGGCACGGCCGGCGACTTCGGTTTCCGCCAGCAGACCGACCTCGAACTCCGAACCAATGATCGAGCGCGACTTGAAGATGTCGCCGACCTTTGCCTCGCCACGCGCATGGCGTGCTGCGAGGTTGGCGGAATTGCCCGTGCCGCAGGGCGAGCGGTCGGCGCGCCCCGGCCACATGGTCGTGCAGGTACGAACGGTGCCGTCCGGCTCGAGGTCGCGGAACATGACGTAGGCAACGCCCGAGATCGCTGGAATTTCCGGATGGACAACCTCGATGCTGCGGTTGATCAGCTCCTTCAGCACCATGCCGGCCTGCACGAGCGCCGCGGCATTGCCCTTCTCGATCGTCAGGTTGATCTGTCCGACATCGACCAGCGCGTAGAAGATGCCGCCGTAGCAGATATCGACCTTGATCTTGCCCCAGTGCGGGGTGTCGACGTCCACGTCGAGCTCATGCACGAAGGACGGAACCATGGTGAGCTTGACCTTCTCGCAGCGCCCGTCGCGGCAGGTCGCCGTCGCCTTGACGAGGCCCGCGGCCGTCTCCAGCGTGACGATGGTTTCCGGCTCCTTCATCTCGACGATTCCGGATTCCAGCAATGCAGTGGTGACGCAGATCGAGTTCGAGCCCGAGCTTGCATGCGCCTGGTCAGGCTGCAGGATGATGAAGGCCGCATCGGCAGCCGGATGCTTCGGCGGCAACAGCAGATTGACGGAGCCGATCGGCGCGCCGCGCGGCTCGAGGCAGAGAAAGCGGCGCAGTTCCTGGCCCTTCGGATCGGTGTTCAGCCAGTTCAGCTGTTCGGCGACCGTATTGCCGGGGATCTTCGGCACACCGCCGATCGCGACCTTGCCGATTTCACCTTCCGCGTGGACATCCAGAAGCTGGATCGTGCGCTTCCATCTCATTCGTCAACTCCTCTCAAGCGCGTGATCTCGCCATCACGCGAATATTGTCCGGCAATATTGTCGACACCCTCCGGCAGCAATCTAGCATTTCGCCGATGAGCTTGGTTCAGATCTCGCCTATCCGCAGGCGCGTGAGTGTCGTTGCAGCCAGTCCTGATATATCAGATCGCAGTCGATTGCCTACGGGGAATCTTCGCCGGTGAAAAACTTCCAGGCGACACTGCGGCTGACGGCATTAAGCCAGCGTACCGCAGCTCCGAAAAACTGGGCCGGCACAGCGCTGATGATTTGCAGGAAGGACCGAAAAAGAAAAGAGCCCGGTGCGGGAGGAGGTGCACCGGGCTCTTGATCCTGACTGACAACTGGGAGGAGGAGTGTTGTCAGTCCGATGAAGGAGCGCTGGGAGGAGGAGTGCGCTGCCTTCGAGGTAATAGATAGCCCATTGTTTCGATCAGGAATAGGGAGATTACCGCAATGCAGCATTGCGGTGTCCGCATAGCTCCGCGAATCTTGCAGCCTCTTTTTGCGGCATATTTGATCGACTGATCAATTTTTCTTAAACAACGTCGGCCGTGAGATTGTGCCTGCGGCGGCGAGAGACGGCAATCGGGTAACGCCGTCCCGAAACGATCTCGGGGCACCGCAGATCTCCTGGTTGGCCCGGAGACCCCGCCAGCACAGAAAAACATCACCAAAGGTTGAAGGAAGAAGATGACGGAAAGGCGAGAATTCGCCTCGCCTTTCCCTCGGCCCAACCCCATCAATAGCCGTTATCGCATGGCATGCTGCCATCGCCATTGGTGCCGCCAAATGTGTTCTGACAGTAAGTTTGCCGCTGCATCGGCCGTGCCGGTTGAGTGCCGATCGAGCCGGTCGTACCGCCCTCGACACCGAAGGCTGCCAGCGGATACCAGTAGCCATCCGGACCGCGGCGGGTGCCGGGGCGCTCGGTGCGCGAGCCACGATAGCCGTTCAAGTGACCTGCCCGCTGATTGTACTGCACCATCTCAACGTTCGAGGCACTTGGGAGAGGAACCTGCTGCACAGGTGCCGCCTCGACGGGAGTGATTGATGCCAGTGCGAGGAGAGTTCCGGCCGAGAGAGTGGAAGCGAAGCTGAACATTTTCATGATAAATCCTCCTTCTGGATTTACCTTAGAAAAATGCGTTCTACCGTAGCAAAGTTCCGCCATCACACGCGGGTTCCTGCATTCGTGATCGGCAGCGACTGCGCGTGATGTGTGAGTCCTGATTTTTTACAGCGCGCACTCGATCGTGGCATGGCGGATCAAGCGATCCGGCCTCGGACCTCAGCAGGCCCGCAAACTCATCTATTTGCGATTCGGTATCCCTGGCTCGACAGGCACGCGACATACTGCCGGTGCGCGGCAGCGGTCGCATTCGCTTCCTGTTGGGCCGGATCGATCGGAGCGCCGGCCATTCCGACGCGCAGTTCGTATTGCTTCTTCGCCTCGCGATACATGAAATTGCCATCGGCGGCGCAGATGTGATGCGCGATGCCCGGCGGATTGAGCGGTGGATCGAAAGGCGTGGCCACGGGCACGAGGGTCGGCGCATTGGCGTCGACGCAACCGGCAAGCGCCGCAACGACCACGCACAACGCAAACGCTCGCCCCATACCCCTCAACATATTCCCTCCGGCCATGCGCCACGAACCGCTGCACGCAGCGCCAAGTTCACCATGGCGTCGCAATATTGCGCCAAGCTAGCGCGTCAGCTCTGCAGCAGCCTTCATGCCCGCCCGGTCAATCCGAAGCGGTTGCGGTAGTCTCCGGGCGATAGCCCCGTGATCTTGTGGAACACCTTTCGGAACGCGCCCGGATCCTCGTAGCCGGCCGCACCCGCAATCTGCTCGACCGTGCGGTTGGAAAACTCCAGCATTTCGCGCGCCTTGCCGATCCGCAGATGCTGGCAATACTCAGTCGGGCGAAGGCCGGTCGCCCTGCGGAAACGACGCAGGAACGTACGCTCCTCCAGGCGGGCACGCTCCGACATCGCCGCAAGCGTCACTTGGCGCGCACCACTCGCGTGCAGCCAGTGCTGCACCTTGAGGATCTGCTCGTCGCCATGATTGAGACGCGGCGAGAAATTGCTGTAGTAGCGCTGCTCCCTGCCCGGCGGATCGACGAGAAGATAGCGCGCGGTCTCGAGCATGATCGTCGATCCCAACAATCTGTCGACGAGTTTGAGGCCGAGATCGGTCCAGGCCATCAGGCCGCCCGCGGTAATCACGTCGCCATCGTCGATGATAAGCTTGTCGGCGTCGACCCTCACCTCGGGAAAGCGCTGAGCCAGCGCGTCCGCGCAGACCCAGTGGGTCGTCGCCAAACGGTTCGCCAGAAGGCCCGTTTCAGCAAGAAGGAAGGCGCCGACGCAGACGGAACTCAGCGTCGTTCCCTCGGCATGCCGCGCACGAAGCCATTGCGCCAGCGGAGCGGCTTGCTCTGACGTCATCGGGTCGCCGAAGCTCGGCGGCAGGATGAGCACGGCCGGCGATCCGGGAGTGCCGGGTGCCGTATCGAAGACGCGCTCGACCGCTGCCGAGGTTTCTGCCCCTTGCCAATGGCTGACGCGCAGGGCGGGGCCTCCTGACGGCTGCCGGGCAGTTGCGAACCGATTGGCCAGGTGGAAGAGATCGGTCAGACCGTGGACGGCTGCGAGTTGGGCGTTCGGATAAAGCAGGATGCCGATCTCGGCCGGCGCGTCGGTTTGGCTCATTTGTCAGTTTTCGCCTCGATAATGTCAATTTCGCCAATCCACACCATGCCGATTCAGACATAGTTTGTCCATCAACGGCCGGGGATCGCCCCCGGAAGAACCGAAAGGACACAAGCACATGAGCAAGCGAGCCCTCATCGTCGTCGACATTCAGAACGACTATTTTCCGGACGGCAAATGGCCGTTGAGCGGTGCCGAGGCGGCTGCCGACAATGCGGCGCGGATCATCGCGGCTGCTCGAGATGCAGGCGATCTTGTCGTTCACGTCAGACATGAGTCGGCGAGCGAGAATGCCGCCTTTTTCATGGCCGGCTCAGAGGGCGCCCAGATTCATCCGAAGGTGCTGAACCGACCCGGCGAGTCCGTCATCGTCAAGAACCATATCAACTCGTTCCGTGAAACGGATCTGAAAGCGACACTCGACCGCCATGGTATCGAGGACGTCACGGTCGTCGGCAGCATGAGCCACATGTGCATCGACGCCGTGACGCGGGCCGCCAACGATTTCGGCTATCAGGTGACGGTCATCCATGACGCTTGCGCAACGCGCGACCTCGAATTCAACGGCACGCTCGTCCCTGCCGCGCAAGCGCATGCGGCCTTCATGGCGGCACTCGCCTTCGCCTACGCCTCCGTGCTCTCGACCAACGAGGCACTCGCCATGCGCGGCGAATTGAGAGCCTCTGCTTAGGCAGGCGGCATCGGGCGCGCCTGCGACGCGGGCTGACCACTGAAGAGCCCAGATGACCGCCATCGTCCCGTGGCGGCGACCAACGGACCGACTGGTCCCGTTCGCCGTTGACTTCACAGATGATGAGAGGAGAATGCCTGTTATGCCTCCCCACGCAATATAAGGGGTGCCCACGATGACGATCGCAAGGAAACTTCAGGATTATATCGACGGTGAGGGTATCGCCTATGATACCGTCCCGCATCATCGCACAGCGACAACCAGCCAATCGGCGCAAGCCGCGCATGTTCCGGGCAGCCGGCTGGCGAAATCCGTCGTCGTGCATCACGAGATGGGCTACGTCCTGGCCGTCGTTCCCAGCACGCACCGGATCGAGCTCAGCACGTTGCAAGATGTCATGGACAGGCGCCTCGGCCTCGCCTCGGAAGATGAGGTTTGCTCGCTCTTCGCCGACTGCGACATTGGCGCTGTCCCACCGATCGGATCGGCCTACAACGTACCTGTGATCCTCGACGAAAGCCTCGGCGATGCCAGTGACGTCTATTTCGAGGGCGGCGACCACACGACGCTGGTACATATGAGCGGCCCCAGCTTCCGGAACCTGATGAGGGACGCGCAAATCGCCCGCTTCAGTCACCGGCCGTAAGGTCGGGTTAAAGAACCGTTCGCGATTCGATTGCTCTGGCAAGGCAATGCGCTTGACGCATGCCAAGAAGGCAACATTTCGCCGTAGGCAGGCTTGCCCGAAGCGAGCACTGTGGGCGTGACCGATTTTGGAATGTGGCGCCCTTCGATCCGATTCCCTTTGATCTGCAGCGTCTCGACACCCTCCCCATGACAAAATTGCGAGCCACACCAGGACTACTGGCCGGGATCGGATCCGACATCTTGTGAGTACGTTGCCTGTAGCACTCGAGGGACATGAACGCAGCATCGGGCGAGATGAAACTGAGAACTGGCACGTGATTGTTATCGCTGTCGATGTCCAGGCATGCCCGCTTCATCTTACTTTCGGATCTTGCCGAGTGAAGCCGCAAGATCGCGAGCCCCGCAAACCTTGCGAGTTCAGCAGCGCACCCTAGTTTGAAATCGTGCGCGACCTTTGCAGTCGATGTGTATGCCGTTGTTCTAATGTAACTTTTCAAACCACAAAGGGCTTCCATCATGCCGGACGAATCTAAAGAAGGCCTCGATCGCCGCCATTTCCTGGTAGCATCCATCGCGACGGTCGGCGCATCCGCCGCCCTTGCCGTCAACGCTGGCGCTGCAAATGCCCAGCAAGCAGCGGCACCCTCTACCAATCCGTCATCAGGAACAGCCTACACCGGCGACGTCATCGACGGGAAGAAAGTCGTCAGCGCGCTTGACGTCAACGACCTGGAGCCCGGCAAGAAGCATGCCCTCTATTTTCAGGGCGTTGAAATGCCCACCGGACAGCACTGGCATGTCTCTGTGGTGGTCGCCAAGGGAACAAAGCCAGGTAAGCGCGCCATCCTTGTCAGTGGTGTGCATGGCGACGAAATGAGTTCTATCCATACAGTCCAGACGGTGATGAACCAGCTCGATCCGGCGGAAATGTCGGGCACGGTGATGGCGGTCGCGGACGTGTCCCGCCCAGCCGTCGAAAGCATGCAGCGCAGATGGCCCAATCAGGGCAGAGGCATTGATCTGATCGACATGAACAGGGAGTGGCCCGGGAATGAGAACGGCGCCACCGCGCCCAGCCGGCACGCCGGGCTCCTGTTCAACCGGCTGCTGCGGCCGAACGCCGACTTCGCGATTGACTTCCACACCGGAACAACCGGATTCGAAGTGACAGCGTTTAATATTGGCGGCATGGATCTGCCCGAGGTCAAGGCAATGCTGGAGCTTTATCCGGTCGGCCAGATCTTCGACAACCATGTCTATCCCGGTGTCCTGCATAACGCGTTCATCGACGTGGGAATTCCGGCCTTTACGCCGGAGATCGGCGCTGCGCGGGTGCTGGACCTCGACATGATCTCTCTGTTCGTGGAAGGCACGATGAATGTCCTCAAGCATTACGGCATCGTCGCCGGGTCGATGGGACGCACAGGCAAGGACGTGAGTGTCTTTGTCGGAAACAGCGCCTTCCCGATTCTTGCCACCGCGGGCGGGATCGTCGAGCATCTGGTCAAGCTGAACGACAAGGTCGAAGCCGGGCAAAAGGTGGCCATACAGCGCAACAGCTTCGGCGAGGTAGTTGCGGAGTATACAAGCGGTGTGGCTGGCGAGATAACGGGTCAACGCAGCGATGCAATGTCCGAGCCCGGCAACCCCTTGGTATTCATCCTTTTCAACAAGCCAACGCCTGAAGGCTCCGAGGTCTATCCCGAATAGTTCACCGTGTAGGCGATCCTTGCTCGTCTTCCCAGGACAAGCATTTGCGACGCTCTTGCGCGCACGCCAAGGGTTTGGCGTGTCCACCTTGCTAGCTGCCACACGGCGAGACGCAGAGGCTCTCGTCGAAACAAAGCCGCAGCTTCACGGCATTTTCGTCTTAATGATGGGAATGGCGCACCCGAAGAGATTCGAACTCCTGACCCCCAGATTCGTAGTCTGGTGCTCTATCCAGCTGAGCTACGGGTGCGTGCCGGAAGCGGTCAAACCGCTTGCGTGGGCGGTTCTCTAAAGGGTCCTTTGAGGGATTGCAATAGGCATTCTGAAAAAATCGCGACTTTGGTGGTGCAGAGCTGAAATGCGAAAAATGCATCACTTTTCTGGGAGTGCTCGGCCGCGATAATCGTCCAGGGATACCGGGCGGTCCGGAATTTCGATGCGGAACTGCGTTCCGACCGATGGTTTTTCCACAAGAGCGATCGTGCCGCCGTGGGCCAGCACCAGTTCGCGGGCGATTACCAGGCCGAGGCCCGTGCCGCCGGAGCGGGCTGAGCCGCGGAAGGCTGCGAAGAGATTCTGTCTGGCTTTCTGCGGCATGCCGGGGCCAGTGTCGTCGACTATGATGCTGACGACGCTGCCGACACGTTGGGCCGAAACCGTGATTCGCTTGATGCCATCCGGTCCCCTCCCCGCGCCAGGCACGCTCAACGCCTGCACGGCGTTGCGGCAGAGATTGTGGATAACCCGGAACAGTTGCTCGCTGTCTGCATCGACCTCAAGGTCGGGCGCCATCTGTTCGACGAATTCAATGTCGCTCTGGGCATCGACAGCGAGCATGTCCTTGACGTCCTGTGTCAGGTCGAAAAGCCGGACGCGGCGCCTGCGCGGAGCGGCCTCGCTTGCCTGGCCATAGGACAGGACCTCGGTCGTATAGCCGACAGCGCGGTCGATCGTGCGCAGCAGCTTTGGCGCGAAGGCCTTCACCATAGGATCGTCGACGTCCACGAGGCGGTCCGACATCAGCTGCGCCGAGGCCAGGATGTTGCGCATGTCGTGATTGATCTTGGAGACGGCAAGCCCCAGGGCAGCAAGGTTCTTCTGCTGCTTCAGCGTCTTCTGCAGCTCCATCTGCATCGAGGTCAGGTGTCGGCCGGCAACCGCAAGCTCATCGCGCCCGCCATCGCCGACAAAGACGTTCTGCGGATTTTCCGGATCGGAGGAGAATTGCTGCATGCTGCCCGTCAGCTTGCGAATCGGCCGGATCAGGATCCGGTTGATCGCGAAGAAAACCAGTGTCGCGGTGAACATCGAAATCAGAATGGACAACAGAAAGACGTTGCGGGAATAGACCAGCATCGCATTGCGGAGGTGCTTGTCCTTCATCAGCACTTCCACGCCGGTATTGGTGTCCTGCACCGGGCCATAGACGCGGATCATGCGATTGCCGCCGAAAATCATCGTATCGAGCGCATCGCGGATCGCGATCATCGGCGGCACGTCGGTCAGATCATACTGTTCGTCAACGGAGGTCGGCATATCCGTCGTCGCAAGCAGACGCGAGGTGCCCTCTTTCCGCAAGACGATCGCCTTGGTGCCGGTCGCCTCCAAAGTTTCCTTCTGTAAGGCGCGCGGCAACTCCACCGGCTGCAGGCCATCGATAACGATCGCGGCCGCGGCCGCGGCGTTCAACCGCTCATCCAGCCAGCGCAGACGCATACTGGCAACCGAGGGGAAGAAGATCAGAACCTCGGCTAGCATGATGCAGACAACCGTCAGCCACAGCAGCTTGCCGGAAAGCCCGCCGAACTTTCCGGACGGGCGGTGCTCCGCCCTGTTGGTCTCGTTCCCTGCAGCACCGCTCTGGGGAAGATTCTCGCCTTGATCGTTGGCTTGCATCGTCTTTCGTCCGCTCGGCGCCAGGCGCCCTTCGCGACTTCTATATTAGCCGATGGCGGTCCGCTTTCAAATCTTTGAGAGCAACGCCGCTTGCGACAAAAGGAAACGCCGCCCCGAGGCGGCGTTTCCGATCGGTCGAAAGAGGAAGAGGGCTGATCAGAACTCTTCCCAATTCTGCTCGGCGACGGCGGCATTGCCGGCGAATGCGCGTGCGACGGTCCCCATGGCGCGGCGCGCTGGTGAGGCCACCGGACGATGCTCCTGTTGGCGCGCAACGGCGACAGGAGCCGCGGCCGGCACGTTCGAAACCTTGAAGCGCGAGATGAGGCGGACGAGGCCGTCGGCTTCGCCGGAGAGCTTGTGCGTTGCCGCGGAGGTTTCCTCGACCATGGCGGCGTTCTGTTGCGTCACCTGGTCCATCTGGTTGATGGCCGTGTTGACCTCCTTGAGGCCGGTCGACTGCTCCTTCGCGGCAGTCGCGATCGAGTGAATATGGTCGTTGATCGCGTTGACGCGGCTTTCGATCTGGGACAGCGCCTCGCCGGTGGCCTGAACGAGCTTCACGCCGACCTGGACTTCGTCCCCCGACTTGGTGATCAGGCCCTTGATGTCCTTTGCGGCGGTTGCCGAGCGCTGCGCCAGTTCGCGGACCTCCTGGGCGACGACGGCAAAGCCCTTGCCCGCCTCGCCGGCACGCGCGGCTTCGACACCGGCATTGAGGGCGAGCAGGTTCGTCTGGAAGGCGATCTCGTCGATGACGTTGATGATCTGGCTGATTTCGCGCGAGGCCTGCTCGATGCGGCCCATGGCGTCGACGGCATTGCGGACGACAACGCCCGATTTGCCGGCATCGTCCTTGGCCTCGGACACCATGACGCTGGCCTCCTGCGCGCGCTCTGTCGAATTGTTGACCACGGCCGTGATCTCATCGAGGGCTGCCGAGGTTTCCTCGAGAGCCGCTGCCTGCTGCTCGGTGCGCTTTGAGAGGTCGTCGCTTGCGGCGCGCAGCTCGTTGGTGTTTCCGTGGAAGCCTTCTGCCGTTTCGCGGACTTCGCGTATGGTCGTCTGAAGGGTGGCGAAGGTGCTGTTGACGTTCTGCTGCAGTTCGGCGAAGGCGCCGTGGAAGCTGCCGCGCATCGTCTGCGTCAGGTCGCCTTCCGCCAGGCTTGCAATTACGCGGCGTGTTTCGCCGACACCGGCATCGATACTCGAGAGCAGCTGGTTGATGTTGGTGGCGAACTGGTTGAGGTTCTCGTCACCATAGTCCTTTTCGATGCGGCGGCTGAAGTCGCCGGCAGCTGCGGAAGCCACGACCACGGACATGCTGGACTGCAGATCGTCGCTCTTGGCACGCATGGCGGCCTCCTGCGCGTTCATGCGGCGGACGGCGAGACCGTTTTCCTTGAAGACGGCAACGGCCGCAGCCATCTCACCGATTTCATCCTGACGGCCGGCAAACGGCACTTCGGCATCAAAATTGCCGTCAGCCACTTCCTTGATCGCCTGGGTAACCTTGTTGATCGGACGGCTAAGCTGGATCGTGCCGATGTAGAAGCCCATGCCGATGCCAGCCGTGACGCCGACAACACTGATCGCGATCACGAGCCACAAGATTGAGGTGCGCGAGCTTTCGACGAGAGCATTGACAGCGTCCAGCGTCGCCTTGTCGGTGGCCACGACAGCGTCGATTTCGGCCTGGAAGGCTTTGCGGTTGGCGCGGTTGGCATCGTTGTTGCCTTGCTCGCTGGCAGCCTGCGGGCTCACTTCCGTGCCGAGACGCGCTGTTTCGGTGCGGAATGTCCGGAATTCCTTGGCACGTTCAACCAGCTTGGCAAAAGCACCCTTCTGACTTTCGGGAACGAGCGGGGTCCAGGAGGCGATCACATTGTCGATCTGGTCGAGGTTCGCAAGCAGTCCCTTGGCGAAGGTAGCAGCCTCCTTCGTCGTGGGCGCACTGTAAATTCCGCGTGCTTCCATGACCGTCGCCGTCACAAAACGGTTAAGGCGCTCACCGGCGTAGGCGCGATCAGATGCGTCTTCGTAAGCCGACAGATTAGTATCGTATTGATGCACGGCCCAAAGCGCCGTCGCCCCGATCAGCAATGCAACGCCACACATGGCGGAAACAAGCAGATTGATCTTACCTCGAATTTTCAAAGGAAAAGCCCCCCAAAGACTGATGACAAGCCGGGAAAGCATTCCGGCCGATAGCTAAAATTGGCCCAAATAAATTAACGTTAGATTTCGGGTGTTTGGCTGCAGCACTACAAAAAATTACCCGTACTTAATCGCCGCCGCTTCGCTTTTTGCGCGCAGAAGCGTTAGACGCTGGGCAGGATGCGTGCTGTAGTTGAAACTTGAGAAAAATATTACGCCAGCGCATGGCTCACTGCTTGTCACAATGATTAATGCGCTTCACTAAATCTTGTACTCCGGGCGCAAACTCGGAAATTCCCGGCGATAATTGACTTTGGGGGCCTTCATCCGTATAAGCCGCCGCACGTCCGGTCATATAAGGCTTTCGTTAGCCTCGCCCGTTCGAAAAACAACGCTCCTTGCAATATGCAAATTCAAGAAGGGCCGCACTCCGCGGTGTTTAAATAAATGAAGCGTACCTACCAACCATCCAAGCTTGTCCGCAAGCGCCGCCACGGTTTCCGTGCACGTATGGCCACCAAGGGCGGCCGTAAGGTCATCGTTGCTCGCCGCGCACGCGGTCGCAAGCGTCTTTCGGCCTAAGGCCGAATTGCCCGATAAGAGATGGCGGGCGAATTGACGACCAATAACAAGAAAATGACTGCCGGGCGGCTGAAAAGCCGCCCGCAGTTTCTTGCTGTCCGCCAGGGCGAAAAACGAAAAGGCGGTTTCTTCCTGCTTGAGGTGCTCGACCGGAAGGAGCCGGAGACAGAAGCCCGCGTCGGCTTCACCGTCACCAAGAAACACGGCAACGCGGTCGAACGAAACCGCATGCGGCGGCGCCTGAAAGAGGCGGTGCGACTTCATGCAGGGTTTGCAATGCAGCCCGGACACGACTATGTGGTTGTCGCGCGAAGGGACGTGCTGAAAGCATCCTTCAAAGAATTAGCCGCAGAGCTCAAAACTCGCGTCGAGACCAAGCCGAAACACAAGCGGTCCGGAGACGGCCGCCCCAGGAACGTATGATGCAAAACAACCGCAATTATTTCATTGCGATCGCTCTCTCAGTGCTGATCGTTCTCGGCTGGCAGTTCCTCTATATGAATCCGCGCATCGAGGCTCAGCGCAAGGCGGAGCTTGCCCAGAAGGCACAGCAACACACCGAGCAAGTGCAGACGCCTGCGCCCGGCGGCGCAACGACGGCGCAGCCGAACGGGGCGGCTCCCACCGACCAGGTTCCGGCGGTGGCGTCGATTGCAGATGCTCTTGCGAAGAACCCGCGCATCACGATCGATACGCAGGCACTTTCCGGTTCGATCAACCTTGTCGGCGCCCGTCTGGACGACCTCCGGCTCAAGCGCTACCACGAGACAGTCGACGACAGCAGCCCGATCATCACCCTGCTCAGCCCCTCCGAAACGAAGGACGGGTACTTTGCCGAACTCGGCTATATCGGTGGCGACGCGACCGGCAGCGTGCCGGGTCCCTCGACGGTGTGGACAGCGCCGGCTGACGCAAAGCTGACCGAAAAGACCCCGGTCACGCTTACTTACACCAATGACAAGGGCGTCACCTTCGCGCGCACCATTTCCGTTGACGAGAACTACATGTTCACGGTCACGGACAAGATCACCAATGCCGGTCAGGCTCCGGTCGCGCTTTCCGGCTACGGGCGCATCACGCGCTACAACAAGCCGGCTGTCGCCTCCACCTATGTTCTGCATGAAGGTTTCATCGGTGTTATCGGCGAAGATGGACTTGTCGAAAGCAAGTATACCGCCGTTGAAAAAGAAGCCGTCAATATGGCGAACGCAACCGGCGGCTGGCTCGGGATCACCGACAAATATTGGGCAGCGACGCTCATCCCGCCGCAGCAGACCCCCTTCGACGCCCGCTTCAGCCACTTCACGGACGGACAACCGCGTTTCCAGGCGGACTACAAGCAGAATGCGGTCACCGTCGCGCCCGGACAGTCGACTGAGCTCAAGAACCTGATTTTTGCCGGCGCCAAGGTCGTTCCTGTCATCGACAACTACAAGGATACGTATCAGATCCCTCGCTTCGATCGCCTGATCGACTGGGGCTGGTTCTACTTCCTGACGAAGCCGATGTTCAGGCTGATGGACTTCTTCTTCCATTACTTCGGCAACTTCGGCGTCGCGATCCTGCTGACCACCATCGTCGTCAAGGCGCTGTTCTTCCCGCTCGCCAGCAAGCAGTACGCTTCGATGGCGAACATGAAGCGTGTTCAGCCGAAGATGGAAGAGCTGAAGGCCAAGTTCGGCGACGACCGCATGGGCCTGCAACAGGCGACGATGGCGCTCTACAAGGAAGAGAAGATCAATCCGATCGCCGGTTGCTGGCCGATCGCGCTGCAGATCCCGATCTTCTTCTCGCTCTACAAGGTGATCTACATCACCATCGAGATGCGCCACGCGCCGTTCTTCGGCTGGATCCAGGACCTTTCGGCGCCCGATCCGACCTCGTTCATCAACCTTTTCGGCCTGTTGCCGTTTGCCGCTCCGACCTTCCTGCATCTCGGCGTCTGGCCGCTGATCATGGGTGTGACGATGTTCCTGCAGATGCGCATGAACCCGACCCCGCCGGATCCGACACAGGCGATGATCTTCAACTGGATGCCGCTGGTCTTCACCTTCATGCTGGCAAGCTTCCCGGCTGGCCTGGTCATCTACTGGGCCTGGAACAACACGCTTTCGGTCATCCAGCAGGGCGTGATCATGCGCCGCCATGGCGTGAAGATCGAGCTCTTCGACAATCTGAAGGGGCTCTTCAAACGAAAGCCGGCTCCGACAGAGAAATGACGAAAGCCCCGCTCCGGCGGGGCTTTTCATTTGTACCCCGCCGCGGTGTCCGACGACTGTGCGGTTGACAAAATCGCCTGGAACCTGAATGCCATAGGCACACTGGATTTTGCTGGAAAAGGCCGAATGACCGACAATAAGAACGACAAGCCGCTGTTCGGGCGCCCCTGGACCTTTATCCGCGGTGTTCCCTCCCTGAAATTCCTGCCGCCGGAAGGACCGCTGGAAGTGGCTTTTGCCGGCCGTTCGAACGTTGGCAAGTCTTCTTTGATCAACGCGCTCGTCAGTCACAAGGGGCTGGCGCGCACCTCCAATACGCCAGGCCGGACGCAGGAGCTCAACTACTTCGTGCCGGAAGGCTATTCGGGCGAAAGCGGCGACCTTCCGCCGATGGCTCTAGTCGACATGCCGGGCTACGGCTACGCGCAGGCGCCGAAAGACCAGGTCGACGCCTGGACGAAGCTCGTCTTCGATTACCTGCGCGGCCGCGCGACGTTGAAGCGCGTCTACGTGTTGATCGACAGCCGCCACGGAGTGAAGAAGAACGACGATGAGGTGCTGGATCTACTGGATAAGGCTGCCGTCTCGTACCAGATCGTTCTGACCAAGACCGACAAGATCAAACCACCGGCTGTGACCAAGTTGCTCGCGGAGACCGCGGAAAAGATCAAGAAGCGGCCCGCCGCCTATCCGGCCATCATCGCCACGTCCTCGGAAAAGAGCGAGGGTCTCGATGACCTGCGCGAGGCAATCGCGCAAACGGTCGGTATCGCCAACTGGAAATGAAAGAAGACGCCCCGGTGGAACGGGGCGCCTTCTATTGACCGCCTGAACTAATTTACATCTTCGGCAGCAGAACCTTGTCAACGACGTGAATGACACCGTTGGATTGCTTCACATCGGCAATCGTGACGTGGGCGACGTCGCCGTTTTCATCGGTGATCGTGATCTTGCCCCTGCTTTCCTTGGCCTTCAGCACGCAGCCGCCGACGGTCTTGATGTCGTGTTCGCCGCCGTCGGCCTTGATCATCTTGGCAACGGTCCTGGCCATCGCATCGGCCGCGACGACGTGGCAAGTCAGAACCTTCGTCAGCGTGGCCTTGTTTTCAGGCTTCAGCAGCGTGTCGACCGTGCCGGCGGGCAATTCGGCAAAGGCCTGATTGGTGGGAGCGAATACGGTGAAGGGTCCCTTGCTTTCCAGTGTCGACACGAGACCGGCAGCCTTGACGGCAGCAACCAGCGTCGTGTGATCCTTCGAGTTCATCGCATTCTGCACGATGTCTTTCGTCGGATACATCGCAGCGCCACCGACAATCGGATTCTTGGCCTCAGCGACGAAAGCAAATGTGGAAACGGCAACGGCAAGCGCACTCAAGCGCAGGGCGGACTTCATCATGACGGTTCTCCTCTAGCATCCGCTTATGAGACCGGCCGAATGCCGGCATTCCCTTGCGGACATGAGGAGCTACGGAAGGCTCGCAGGAAGAGTTTCAGCGCGAACGCAGGTGTGCCGAAAAAAAGTGTTAGCGGCGGTGCGTCGTGCCGCTCGCCACGATGGGGCCCGTGGCCTGGCCTGTCGGAGAGCCGCCAAAGGGCTCGAGGCTGACGGCAAGGGACGCGCCCTCGCCTATGTTGCCGCGCATATCAACCGGTATGACCAGCTCGCCGGTCTGATCCGAAGGAAACACGCCAAGCGACCTTGGTGTGCCGGTTGCCGGAACGAGCCAAAGCTCCAGTGACTTCTCCTGAGGCTTGCCAATAGCTACGGGCACGATCCTCAGCCTTCCGCTCTGCCGCTCATAGGAGGCGAGCAGGTTGACCTGGCTGTTGGCAGCGGTCAGCTCGGCGACGAGCGGTGCCGGTGTTTGAGGCGGCGTGACCGCGACGGTCGCGATTGTCAGTGCACCCGCCGTGATCAGCAGCGAGACGAGCGCAAGACAACGCCAGAAAACGATAGAGCTCCATAGACCGCGCGACGGCACCGCGACAGCTTCCGGCTCACCGAACAAACGTGCTTCGATCTGCTTGAACGTTTCCTGACCGGGGCTGACGACGTCGTAATCGTCGTTGAAAGCGGAAAGGTTGGTCTCCCAGCGGCTGACGATGGCTGCGAACTGCCTGTCGCGGCGCATCCGCTCTTCCACAACCCGCCGATCCTTGAAGGAAAGAACACCAAGAACATACTCACCGGCGAGTACCTCGTCGCGGGAGCGGCCTCCCTTGCTCTGATCCGGCGATGTCATCGTTCCATGCACTCTCTCAGTTTCAAGAGGCTGCGACGCAGCCATGTGCGCATCGTGTTCAAGGGGACGCCAAACTGATCGGCCAGTTCCTGATAGCTCTGCCCTTCGACGTAAGCTTTCTTCACCGCCGTTGCCCGATCAGCTTCCAACTCTTCCATGCAGGTGTCAATCCGCCTTCCCTCATCCTTGATCACAGTCTGTATCTCGGGAGAAGGATCGTCATCCGCGAGGTCGTATGCACTGTCCAGTTCGTCGGCGATTGGCTTGCGCGCGCGCATGATGTCGATCGCCTGGTTACGCGCAATTGCAGCGAGCCAGGAAGACGGTGCCCCCGATACGGCAGCAAAAACGCCGGCGCGTTGCCAGATCTTGACGTAGACCTCCTGGGTCGCCTCCTCGGCGTCCGTTCTGTCTCTCAAGATACGCAGGCAGATGGAAAGGAGTTTCGGGCTCGTCTCGCGATAGAGCACAGCGAATGCCTTGCGGTCCCCGATCGCAACGAGGCTTATCAAATGTGCGATTTCGTCGCTGGTCATCCCATGCCTCTAGCCAAAGCGCCGATCTTCTCGAGCGCGGTTGCCAGCACATACGGCAAACTATTGGCCTCTGGATTATTCCATCTGTCAAAAACTTGAGATAAAAGGCCGCGATCAATTCCACGGGGTATCCCATGAACCAGTCCGAAAGCGAAACCCAGGCACGCCTCCTAGCGCAGGCCCTGCCCTTCATGCAGCGTTACGAAAACAAGACGATCGTCGTGAAGTACGGCGGCCATGCCATGGGCAATCCCGAGCTCGGCAAGGCCTTCGCGAGCGACATCGCGCTGCTGAAGCAGTCCGGCGTCAATCCGATTGTCGTCCACGGCGGTGGCCCGCAGATCGGCGCGATGCTGACGAAGATGGGCATCGAATCGAAGTTCGAGGGCGGCCTGCGCGTCACCGACGCCAAGACGGTCGAGATCGTCGAAATGGTTCTCGCCGGCTCGATCAACAAGGAGATCGTCGCGCTCATCAACCAGACGGGCGAATGGGCGATCGGCCTTTGCGGCAAGGACGGCAACATGGTCTTTGCCGAAAAGGCGCAGAAGAAGGTCAAGGATCCGGACTCGAACATCGAGCGCGTGCTCGACCTCGGCTTCGTCGGCGAGGTGGTCGAAGTCGACCGCACGCTGCTTGATCTGCTTGCCCGCTCCGAGATGATCCCGGTCATCGCACCGGTCGCGCCCGGCCGCGACGGCGCAACCTACAACATCAACGCCGACACTTTTGCCGGCGCGATCGCCGGGGCGCTGAGTGCAACCCGTCTGCTCTTCCTGACGGACGTCCCCGGTGTTCTCGACAAGCAGGGCAATCTGATCAAGGAACTGTCCGTTGCCCAGGCGCACGCGCTGATCGCCGACGGCACGATCTCCGGCGGCATGATCCCGAAGGTCGAGACCTGCATCGATGCGATCAAGGCCGGCGTCCAGGGTGTCGTCATCCTGAACGGCAAGACCGCGCATTCCGTGCTGCTCGAGATCTTCACCGAGCACGGCGCGGGAACGCTGATCGTTCCCTGAGCCGCGGCTCTGCGCTTTTCCGGGAGTTGTGCTTTAGCCTGCGGCGGCATAGACCGCCGTGGCTGCCTCTTTCAGCTTCTCCATCATCATCCGATAGGGTCCTGGCCCATAGCTGACGCGGCTGACGCCAAGCCTCGCCAGCGTCTTAACATCGGGAGCGCCCGGTCGCATCATGATGTTGACCGGCAAGTCCGAGGCGGCTGAGATTTTCTCGATCAGGCCCTCATCGATTAACCAAGGCACGAAGAAGCCGTTGGCACCGGCAGCGGCGTAAGCCTTGCCACGCTCGATCGCTGCATCGACCAGTCCTGCGTGCTTTGAGAGATCACCTTCGCGCAGAAACAGATCGGTGCGGGCGTTGATGAAGAAGGTAATGCCACGGCGATCCGCCATCTCGCGAATGGCGCGGATGCGGGCGGCCTGCTTCTCAACCGGGTGCAAGCCTTCACCGCCGACCACCTGATCTTCGAAATTGATGCCGATGGCGCCGGCGTCGATCAGCTTTTCGACATTGGCGGCGGCACCGTCCGGTTCCGTCGAATAGGCGCCCTCGAAATCGACCGAGAGCGGCAGGTCATTCACCGTGGTGATCGACCGCGTGGTGGCAACCAGCGCTTCGAGCGGAATCTTTTCACCATCCCCATAACCCTGCGCGGCGGCGACTGACCAGCTTCCCGTCGCAAGAGCCTTGGCGCCGGCCTCGGTCACGGCCTTCGCCGTTCCGGCGTCCCATATGTTGTAAAGGACGACAGGGTTGCCCTTCTGATGCAGCGCACCGAATGCCTTTGCCTTCTCGGCCTGATTCATTGGATCTCCTCCACAAACAATCCCTTGGTCTTCATCTCATCTTCGTGCCGCAAAAGCCATTGCTTGCGCCAGAGCCCGCCGCCGTAGCCGCTCAGAGATCCGTCGGCGCCAATCAGGCGATGGCACGGGATGACGATTGCCATCTGGTTCGCGCCATTGGCGCGCCCGACGGCCCGCACCATCTGCGGGTTCTCCATGTCACGCGCAATATCACCATAAGCGCGTGTCTCGCCGACGGGTATCTCCATCAGCTTCGACCAGACCTGACGTTCGAAGGCTGTGCCGAAGCCCAGCGCAAGCGGCGTCCGGAACGCAGCAGACCGGCCATCGAAATAGTCCTTCACCTCAGTATCGATCTGATCGATCGCAGGTGTGCGGCCGGCCGCAACCGAGGAGCGCGTCTTGCGCTGCAGCTTATCCAGTTCGGCCGGCAGCGCCTTGCGGTCGTGGAATTCAAGGAGATGCAGATGTGTCTGGTCCGCGACCGCCACCATGGGCCCGAGAGGCGTTTCGAACCAATCGGCAAACAGGAGATCACGCTTCTGCGACATGACAGGCGCCTTGCCGATCAGCCGCTGGAATGCGGCGCGAAAGCCGCTGCCGGACTCATACCCAGCCTCAATCTGAGCATCGATGACACGAGCGCCATTCGCCAGTTGCTTCTCCGCCTCGCCAAGACGGCGATAGCGGGCGATATCGAGGAACGTCACGCCTGTTGATCGCTTGAAAGCCCGCCGCACGGTCGAGGGGTCGTAGCCGCGCGCGATAAGATCGTCCTCCGTCCATCGCGCTGCCGGATTGTTGTCGAGTGCCTCGAGGAGTTCGTCAACGATCGGCTCGCTGCCCGCCTCTTCCAATGGCCGGCACCGCTGGCACGGCCGAAATCCGGATCGCATGCAGGTGGCGATGGAATCGTAGAAGAGGGTATTTTCTCGCTTCGGCTTGCGAGCCGGGCAGGTCAGCCGGCAGAAAATGCCGGTTGTCTTGACGCAAACGTAAGCGCGGCCCTCATAGGCAGGGCTTCGGGTAATCAGCGCGTCGTAGAGCGCATCGTCATTGGGCAGATCGAAGAGCATGAGGCGTTCTAACATCCCTTGCCGGCTGCGTCCGCCGCAAATCGGGCGTCTATTTTTTCTTGCCGATTTCCTTGCGCGGCAAGCCGTGCCATAACGCCCCCATGACCAAGATAGATCGCACGCCGACCAAGGCGGACTTCTCGCATGTGACCGAGTGGGTTTTCGACCTCGACAACACGCTCTACCCGCATCACGTCAACCTGTTCGCGCAGATCGACAAGAACATGACGGCCTACGTCTCGACTTTGCTGCAGATGGAGCGGGACGAGGCGCGCAAGCTGCAGAAGCAATATTATCACGATCATGGCACGACGCTGCAGGGACTGATGATCCACCACGGTGTCGATCCGAACGACTTCCTCGAGAAGGCGCATGCGATCGATTATTCCAGCCTGACGGCGCAGCCCGAACTGGGCGCGGCCATCAAGGCCCTGCCGGGTCGGAAGTTCATCTTCACCAATGGAAGCGTCAAGCATGCCGAGATGGCGGCGGGCGCGCTGGGCATCCTCGAGCATTTCGATGACATCTTCGACATCGTGGCGGCGGACTTCGTGCCGAAGCCGGCGCAGGCGACCTACGACAAGTTCGCAGCGTTGAAGCGGGTGGAGACCGGCAAGGCGGCGATGTTCGAAGACCTGCCGCGCAATCTCAAGGTTCCAAAGACCCTTGGCATGCAGACAGTGTTGCTGGTGCCAAACAATCTCGAAGACACGGTTGTCGAATGGTGGGAAAAGACCAGCGGCGAGGACGATCATATCGACTTCGTGACCGACGATCTCACTGATTTTCTTGCGAAGATTACCGGTTAGGTTACGAAAGTTTTATCCAGCTTACCGATCTTTAATTGGGCGTTTTGCCACACCAGCCCTACCCTCTCATCTGTAATCCGATTGCGATTGCATATTGAAAGGAGCTGAAATGTCTCGGAACAAGCTGATACTGGCCGCACTCTCCTCCGTCTTGATCGTTGGTGCCGCAGGCACCAGTTTTGCAGCATCTCACGACAAGAAGCCTCATCGGCCTCGCCCGCAGCACAGCATGGGCATGATGATGGGCCCGCGCATGGGCGCGATCCGCGAAGTCATCTTCGTTCGCATGCTGAAGCAGTTCGACACCAACAAGGACGGCCAGATCTCCAAGCAGGAAGCCAAGGACGGCATGGAGGCAATCTTCGTCGCGATCGACACCGACAAGGACGGCTCGCTGACGCCAGGGGAAATCCGCAAGCACCGCGAAGCCATGATGGCCAAGATGAAGGCACCTGCGGATGATACCGCGGATGACGATGCAATGCCGATGGCACCGCCGGCCGATGCCGACAGCGCCCAGCCAGCACCACCGCAGGCCACCCCTGAAGGCCGCGGCATGCGTGGCGGAATGATGCGAGGCATGATGATGATGCAGCGCTTCGATACCGACGAGAACGGCCAGATTTCCAAGCAGGAAGCCGAAGCCGCCTTCGACAAGTTCTTCACCTGGATGGATCGCAACAAGGACGGGGTAATCTCGCTCGACGATATGCCGGATCGTCCATTCCCGTAAGTTTGGACTTACCGATCGATCGCAAGGCCCGTCGTTCTGGCGGGCCTTTCTATTCGTGGTGTTCGTAGAAGTCCTCGATAATCTTCCAGGCGGCATCCGCGGTGTCGACGAAGCTGATCAGATCGACATCGTCAGGCGCGATCGTGCCGAACTCGGCCAGTGCCTCGAAATTGATGATGCTGCGCCAGAACTTCTCTCCGAACAGGATGAGCGGCATCTTCTCCATGCGGCCTGTCTGAATCAGCGTCAGGCACTCAAAGAATTCGTCCAGCGTGCCGAAACCGCCGGGAAAGACCGCAATCGCCTTGGCGCGCACCATGAAGTGCATCTTGCGGATGGCGAAGTAGTGAAAGTTGAAGCTGAGCTCCGGCGTGACGTAGACGTTCGGCGCCTGCTCGTGCGGCAAAACGATATTGAGACCGATCGACGGCGCGCCTTCATCGGCGGCACCACGATTGCCGGCCTCCATGACACCAGGCCCGCCACCGGTGACAATAACGTATTCGTGGAAATCGAAGCTCGCCGAATACTTCGAGCAGAGCCGCGCAAACTTGCGTGCCTCGTCGTAGTAGACGGACGCGGCCTCGAGATTGGCCCGCTGCACCTCGTTGCGCGCCGCCCATGCGCTCTGGCCGGGAGCAGGAATACGGGCGCCACCAAACATCACCACCGTTGACTTGATGCCGCGCTCGGCGAGCAACATCTCCACCTTCAGCAGTTCGAGCTGCAGCCGGATCGGCCGCAACTCCTCGCGGCACAAAAAATCCTCGTCGACATAGGCAAGACGATAGGCCGGTGACAGGGTCTGCGGCGTCTTTGGGACGGACTCGGCTCGATGCTTGTCGACCGCACTCGTCTTGAGGGGGGCCCATACGCCATCCTTGCGCCGCAGTCTGCCGTTTCGTGCCTTTGCCATGCCTAATGCCTTTCAATACCGCCGGCTTTAAGAGCCGGTATGTCGTCCCGAGGCGTTGAAACGCCGCGGGAAAAATCATTCCATTTTACCCGTTCATGCGATAGAGCAGATCGCACCCTGCCAATCACAATTCCGGAGGCTTCGGTCTCCAACGATAAAGATCGAAGTTTAAGGAATTCCCATGAGCGCCAGCGACCTTTCCTCCCTCGAAAAGACCATCGAAGCCGCCTTCGACAACCGCGACAATGTGAATACGTCGACGAAGGGCGAAGTCCGCGACGCCGTCGAAACAGCGCTCGAACTCCTCGATGGCGGCAAGGCACGCGTTGCCGAGCGTGGCAACGACGGCGTCTGGAAGGTCAATCAATGGCTGAAGAAGGCCGTCCTCCTCTCGTTCCGCCTGAACGACATGGAAGTCGTCAAGGGCGGTTCGGGCAACTCGACCTGGTGGGACAAGGTGCCATCCAAGTTCGAAGGCTGGGGTGAAAACCAGTATCGCGCTGCCGGCTTCCGCGCCGTGCCGAACTGCGTCGTGCGTCGCTCCGCCTACATCGCCAAGAACGTCGTGCTGATGCCGTCCTTCGTCAACCTCGGCGCCTTCGTCGACGAAGGCACGATGGTCGATACCTGGGCGACCGTCGGTTCCTGCGCTCAGATCGGCAAGCATGTGCACCTCTCCGGCGGCGTCGGCATTGGCGGCGTTCTTGAGCCGATGCAGGCCGGACCAACGATCATCGAGGACAACTGCTTCATCGGCGCGCGTTCGGAAGTCGTCGAAGGCTGCATCATCCGCGAGGGCTCGGTCCTCGGCATGGGCGTTTATATCGGCAAGTCGACCAAGATCGTCGATCGCGCCACCGGCGAAGTGATGTACGGCGAAGTGCCGCCCTACTCCGTCGTCGTTGCAGGCTCGATGCCGTCGGGCAATGCCACCATGGCCAACGGCCAGCCGGCGCCGCACCTCTACTGCGCCGTCATCGTCAAGCGCGTCGACGAAAAGACCCGCTCGAAGACCGGCATCAACGAACTGCTTCGCGACTGATCAAGTCTTGAGGTTCCGGCGATCTCGTCTGAAACGATGGGTGCCTCCGAAACGCTGACGGTCGGACTTGATCCGGCAAAATGAACGGCACATTTCAACAAGGCGGTACCGCCGCCTTGCCTTTTCTTTGCCACTACCGCTGGATAGTTCCACTCCCATGACCGCTACCGATCCCGTTGCCAATCTTCAGACTCTGATTCGCTGCCCGTCCGTCACGCCCGCTGAAGGCGGCGCGCTTTCGGCGCTCGAGGCAATGCTGTCGCCGCTTGGCTTCAAGGTGGATAAGGTGAAGGCGACCGAGCCGGGAACGCCCGATATCGAGAACCTCTATGCGCGGCTCGGCGGCGAAGGCCCGCACCTGATTTTTGCCGGGCATACCGACGTCGTGCCGGTTGGCGACGAAGCCGCCTGGACGCATCCGCCCTTCGCCGCCGAGATTGCGGACGGCGAACTCTTCGGACGCGGCGCTGTCGACATGAAGGGCGGGGTCGCCTGCTTTGTCGCGGCCATTGCCCGCTATATCGAAAAGCATGGCGCACCGAAGGGCTCGGTCTCGTTCCTGATCACCGGCGATGAGGAGGGCCCGGCGATCAACGGCACGATCAAGCTGCTGCAATGGGCGGCCGAGCGCGGCGAGCGCTGGGATGCCTGCCTCGTCGGCGAGCCGACCAATCCGGACAAGCTCGGCGACATGATCAAGATCGGCCGCCGTGGCTCGCTCTCCGGCAAAATCACCGTGCATGGCGTCCAGGGCCATGCCGCTTACCCGCATCTTGCCGACAATGCGGTGCGCGGCATCCTGCAACTCACGCAAGCGCTGATGGACCCACCTTTCGACGCTGGCACCGACAATTTCCAGCCGTCCAACCTGGAAGTGACGACCATCGACGTCGGCAATCCGGCGACGAACGTCGTACCCGCCAAGGCAACGGCGAGCTTCAACATTCGCTTCAACGACACGTGGACCGCCGCGAGCCTGCAACAGGAGATCCTGCGCCGCCTCGATGCCGCGGCAGCGGAAGGCATGCTGCGCCCCGGCCGTGCGCCGCTCAAATACGATATCGTCTGGGCCGAGCGCCCGAGCCACGTCTTCCTGACCCGCAACAACGCGCTGATCGCCTCGCTGTCTTCGGCCGTCGAAAGCGTCACCGGCCAGTCCCCGAAGCTCTCCACGACGGGCGGCACGTCGGACGCCCGCTTCATCAAGGATTACTGCCCGGTCGTCGAGTTCGGCCTTGTCGGCCAGACGATGCACATGGTCGATGAACGCGTCGCAATTTCCGACCTCGAGCGACTCACGGTAATCTATGAAACCTTCATCGAGCGCTGGTTCGCTAATGCCGGGCTTTAGGGAAGTTCAGTACTATCTTGCCGGGATCTGGCTGCTGATCCGCATGGATCCGCGCGGCTTTCGCTTCCTCGACATGTCGGATCGCGGCGTCAACCGCTCGTTCTGGGCGATCTTCTGGTGCCTGCCGCCAATGGGCATCTCGTGGCTATGGTGGCGCCAGGCCTTCCTGCAAACGATGCCGCCGCATACCGACGTCGGCGCACTCTTCTATTTCAGACTCGGGCTCGTCGAGGCCGCCAATTGGTTCGTGCCGCTGGTCTTTGCAGGCTTGCTGCTGCTGGCCTTCAAGAAGGGCGAGCGTTTTGGGCCTGTTATCGTCAGCGTCAATTGGCTCGGCGTGCCGCTGTCCTACGTCAATGGGATGCTGCTCGCGCTCGTCTTCTTCCTGCCACAGCTGGTTGGCCTCGTCTCGGTGCTGCTGCTGGCCTTCATGCTTGCGCAGGTCTTTGCGATCGCACGCATCCTGAGGATGATCTTTTACGGCCAAGGCCTGATGGTTGGGGCACTCACGCTGGTGCTGCTCGTGCCATCACTGATGCTGTCGGAATACCTGCAGCGCTTTCTCGGCATTTATCCCGTCTGATCAGCGAAAAAATCAGAAGTCCTCGCCGTCGTCGCCTTCCACCGGCGAGCGCCGGTCGACGATGACGTCGGGATAGTCCACCTGCATGAAATAGAGTCCATCCGGCGGCGCGACCGGGCCACAGGCCTTGCGGTCTCGCGCATCCAACGCGGCGCGGACGTCGGCCGGCGTCCATTTGCCCTCCCCCGCGAGCTTGAGTGTTCCCGCGAAAGAACGGATCTGGTTGTGCAGGAAGCTTTGGGCCGTAGCACGAATCTCGATCAGTTCGCCGTTTCTCGTCACGTCCAGCCGATCAAGTGTTCGATTCGGACTGTTGGCCTGGCAATGTGCGGAGCGGAAGGTGGAGAAATCGTGCTTGCCGACGAGCGTCTGCGCCGCCGCATGCATGACCTCATGGTCAAGCGCTTTTGGGACCCACCATGCCTTCCCGGCCTCCAGCGCCAACGGCGCCCGGCGGCTGATGATGCGATAAAGATAATGGCGCCGCAGCGCCGAGAACCGTGCGTCGAAGAACTCGCTCGCCGCTTCCACGCTGACGATCGCGACCCGCTCCCCGGCCATCTTGAGGTGGGCGTTCAGCGCATTCTGCAATTTGAAGGCCGACCACTCCCTGGCGAGATCGGCATGGATGACCTGGCCCATTGCATGAACGCCGGAATCGGTGCGCCCCGCGCCGCGGATCGACACCGTCTCACCGCTTGCCGACAGAATCGCCTTCTCGATCGCCCCTTGGACAGACGGTCCGTTCTCCTGCCGCTGCCAGCCAACGTAAGGACCACCGTCATATTCAACGATCATGCGGTAACGATGCATCAGGGAAGCCTCGTGCCCGATGGAAGCGGTGTCCCGCGCAGGAAATCAGCGGCCGGCAACGGCTTGCCACCGGCTTTCTGCAGTCTGGTCAGGCGAACGGCGCCGGTTCCACAGGCAACGACCAGATCATCGGTCAGCAACTCGCCAGCGCTGCCGAGGCCTTGTGCGATTTCCGAGGCCAGCACCTTGACGCGCTCAGGCTTGCCGCCGATTGCCACTTCGAACCACGCGCCCGGAAACGGCGCCAGACCGCGAATGTGATTATGGATGTCAGCGGCGTCCCGCGAGAAGTCGATCCGCGTCTCGCCCTTGTCGATCTTGGCGGCGTAGAGCACACCGTCCGACGGCTGCGGCGTCAGGGGAAGATCGCCCATCTCGAGCTTGACCATTGCCTCAGCCATTGCCCTGGCCCCGACATGCATCAGCTTGTCGTGCAATTCCCCGGCCGTGGTGTCGGGGCCGATCTCGACTTCACCGGTGAGAGCCACCGGGCCGGTATCGAGCCCCTTGTCCATCTTCATCACCATCATGCCGGTCTTTTCGTCGCCGGCCATGATCGCCCGCTGAATTGGAGCAGCACCCCGCCACCGGGGCAGGAGTGAGGCATGACCATTGTAGCAGCCGTGGCGCGTGCCGGTCAGAATCGCCTCCGGCAATAGCAGTCCATAGGCAACCACAACAGCGACATCTGCATCATGCGCCCTGAAGCGCTCGCGCTCTTCCGGATCCTTGAAATTCACCGGCGTAAAGACGGGAATGCCGAGCAGCTCAGCCGCCTGGTGCACCGGCGACTTCTGCAGGTCCAACCCGCGCCGTCCGCCCGGCCGTGGCGGCTGCGTGTAGACGGCAAGAATCGTGTGACCCGCGTCGATCAGCGCTCGCAGGGTCGGGACGGAGAATTCGGGCGTGCCCATGAAGATGATGCGAAGCGACATTTCTATCCCGCCATGTTTCCGGTCAGACGTCTTCAAACGGGCTTGCGAGCTTCAGATCAAGCCCCTTCAGGCATCCGGCCCGCGAAATCGCCTGTCCAGCGAGGCTGCGTCAGCAAAGGTCCGGTTAGAGCGCCTTCGCCGACTTCGCCGCCTTTGTGAACTTCTTGATCACCATGTCCCGCTTCAGGCGAGAAATGTGGTCGATGAAGAGTACGCCGTTCAGGTGGTCAATCTCGTGCTGCAGGCAGGTCGCGAGCAGGCCGTCGGCTTGCACCGTCTGCTCCTTGCCATCACGGTCGAGATATTTGACGGTGACGGTCGCCGGGCGTTCGACTTCGGCATAATAGTCAGGGATCGAAAGGCATCCCTCCTCATATACCGAACGCTCGTCTGTCGATGCCACGACCTCCGGATTGACGAATACGAGGGGCTGCTTCTCTTCGCCCTCGCGGGAAACGTCGATGACCAGCATGCGGCGCGGCACGCCGATCTGGATGGCAGCAAGGCCGATACCGGGCGCGTCGTACATGGTTTCAAGCATGTCGTCGGCAAGTCGCTGAAGATCGGCGTCGACGCGCTCGATCGGCTTGGAAACCTGACGAAGCAGCGGATCGGGGAGAATGATGAGTGGCTTGATGGTCATGGCGTTCCCATAACGCATCTTTTTCCAGGATGGAATTATCCGGTGGGCTGGCGGAGCGCTTTTTTACGCCCCAGCCCGGAATTTCGCCGCATTCCCGTCATGCGGCGCGGCGTGTCGTGGTCATCGAACGTTGCTCGACGCCGGTACGGAAGCGCTGCAGCAGTGCAACCAGATTATCGACTTCGCCGCGCAGGCGCCGCGTCTCGGCAGAGGTGTTCTCGACCATTCCCGAGTTCTGCTGCGTGATCGTGTCCATGTTGCGGATGGCGACACTGACCTCGTTGACCCCGGTTGCCTGATCGCGCGCGGCAGCGGCGATATCGGCAACGAAGCTGTTGATGATATCGATGCGGTTGATCATGTCGTTCAGCGCCTCGCCGGTGCTGCTGACGATGTCCACTCCTTCGTTCACCTGGACCGAGCTTTCCGAAATCAGGTTCTTGATCTCCTTGGCGGCGTCGGCGGTGCGCTGCGCCAGTTGGCGGACCTCTTGCGCCACGACGGCAAAGCCCTTGCCCGCTTCGCCGGCACGCGCAGCCTCCACGCCGGCGTTCAACGCCAGCAGGTTCGTCTGGAAAGCAATCTCGTCGATGACGCCGATGATCTTGGCGATCTCGGTCGAGGATTTTTCGATGCCGGCCATCGCGGAAACGGCGCTGGTGACGAGTTCGCCGGAGTTCTTGGCCTTCTGCTGCGTCTCACGGACCGCACCGGATGCCTTTTCGGCGTTTGCGGCAGTCTGTCCGACACTGACCGAAAGCTGTTGCAGCGCCGCCGAGCTTTCCTCGACGCCAGCTGCCTGCTGGGCCGTCCGCAAGGCAAGGTCATCGGAGGCCTTGGCGATCACGTCCGTACCCCTCAGGATCTCGCCCGAGGTTGCCCGCACCGAGCCAAAGGACGCGCGAAGAGCGGCGACGGCGCGGTTATAGTCGTCGGCCATGGCTTTGAAATTACCGGGGAGATCTGGCGGCAGCGTGGCCTCGAGATCGCCGTTCGACAGCGCCTCCAGACCGCGGCGAAGATGATCGAGCGCAACGGCCTGATCCTGCTCGGCCTTTACGCGCTCTTCTTCCAGCTTGCGTCGCTTCTCTTCGAGCGCTTCCAGATAGACCGAGATCGAATAGTCCATATCGAGCATCGCGGCCTTGATGACCGCTGAAAGCTTCTCGGCCAGCACCTTGCCCTGCTGCCTGGCGAACATGGAGGGCCACTGCTTGGCCATCAGGCCCTTCACGAGTTCGCTCATCAGCAGCGCGTAGCCACCGATATACCAGCGAGGCTCGAGGCCAATACGGGCATGGGTCTTGCCCACCGTGACCACGCCTTTGACGTAGGTTTCGTCGAAGTTGCCGCCAGCCAGATTGGCCCAGTGGTCTTCCTGGCGCTTCTTGGCATGTCCCATATGCGCTTTATCGGCAAAGAAGCTTGCGACCTCAGACGTCCTTGCCAGCTTCGCGTAAAACTTGTCGAGAGCGCCGCCGAGCAACTCCGAGATTGCCGGGCGCATCTCACGCAGCGCCGCGCGGGCTCCGTCGTCCAGCTCGATGAAATCGAGGCGTTGCTTGAGCGTGCTGTCGGACTGCTGGCTGGTCATGATCTCTCTGCTTTGTAATTGATGCAAAAGGGAATTTGACCTGACCTTTTACGCAATATGGTTGAGCAAAGGTTAAATGAACTTGAGATTTGTCAACTGTCGTTTGTTCCCTCTACGAGCCAATCCTTTGGGAAGGCTTGCGAGTTGTTCACGTTTTGATCTAGCCATCCCACACGAGTTTGTTATGGTGGCGAAATGAACACCAGCTCTGAGTCGTTTCTCCTCGCCCTTTCCCGTATCAGTCCTGCCACGCTGGCGCTCGCCGGAGGCGCGATCGCGGCTCTGGTCTTGTTGCTGATCCTCCTTCTCGTCCGCAGCGGGCAGGTGCGGCGCGAGCAGGCCGAGGTAGCGAGCCTCCGTGCCGCCGAGACGGATGCTCGAATGGCCGAACTTCTGAAAATCCAGGCGGAAATGCACGGGCGCATGTCGACAATGGCCGAAGTGTTCGGCTCGAGGCAGTCCGAGCTCAACCAGGCGATCAACCAGCGTCTCGATGGTATGTCGCAGCGCGTCAGTTCGACGATCAGCGAGCAGACCAAATCGACGCACGAGAACCTGCAGCGGCTGCAGGAGCGTCTCGCCGTCATCGATGCCGCCCAGAACAACATCCAGACACTGGCGAAAGATGTCGTCGGTTTGCAGGCGATCCTCTCCAACAAGCAGACACGCGGCGCTTTCGGCCAATCGCGCATGGAGACGATTGTCGCCGACGGCCTTCCGATGGGGGCCTATGCCTTCCAACAGACGCTTTCCAATGGCTCGCGCCCGGACTGCACCATTCGCATGCCCAACGGCGCACCACCGCTGGTGATCGACGCGAAGTTCCCGCTTGAGGCCTGGAACGCGATCCGGGACGCCGGCGGACCTGACGGAGCCAAGGTCGCCTCGCAGCAGTTCCGCCGCGACATGGAAACGCACATCCGCGATATCTCCGAGAAATATCTGATCCAGGGCGAGACGCAGGACACGGCCTTCATGTTCGTGCCGTCGGAATCGATCTTCGCGGAGATCCACGAGAATTTCGAAGCGATCGTGCAGAAGGCGCACCGGTCGCGCATCGTCATCGTGTCGCCTTCGCTGCTGATGCTCTCCATCCAGGTTATTCAGGCAGTCCTGAAAGATCAGCGGATGCGGGCCCAGGCACACGTCATCCAGGGCGAAGTCGCGAACCTGATGGACGATCTCGGCCGTCTCGACGAGCGTGTTCGCAAGCTGCAGAGCCATTTTTCCATGACCCAAAGAGATGTCGACCAGATCCTCACCTCCACCGATAAGCTCACCAAGCGCGGCGCGAAAATCGAAGCTCTGGAGTTCGAGGGCGGCGACAACAGCAAGGCCGCGGCGCGGGACGGTGATGGCGCGCCAAAACCCGTCGACAGCCGCAGCGGGCTTCTGAAGCTCAGAGTGGTTGACGACGAGTAAGCCCTTCAGGCAGTGTCGCGCTCAAGAAAAGCATTGGACAGGACACTCATGATCACAGTCTTCGGCTCCATCAACATGGACCTCATCGCCACCACCGCGCGCTTGCCGAAGCCCGGCGAAACGGTTGCCGGCAACGGCTTCTCAACGGCAGCAGGCGGCAAGGGCGCCAATCAGGCACTTGCGGCGCGACGCGCCGGCCGAACCGTTCACATGGCGGGAGCCGTCGGCCGCGACGGCTTTGCGGAGCCGGCGGTTGCTCTCTTGAAGGACGCCGGCACTGGACTTGAAACCGTCAAGCAGGTCGACGAGCCGACCGGAACCGCACTGATCCTCGTCGGCGGTGACGGCGAGAACATGATTGCCGTTGTGCCTGGCGCAAACGGCACGATGACGCCGGCCGATGCCGACGTCGCGATCGACGCGATGAAGGAGGGCGACATCCTGATGCTGCAGCTCGAGGTGCCCGTTCCGGCCGTCGAGCGGGCGCTGGCCGCGGCGCGCGCCAAGAGCGTCACGTCCATCCTCAACCTGGCCCCACTGATCGAAGACGCTCCACGCCTCGGCCGCCTTGCCGACATCGTGATCGCGAACGAAACCGAGTTCGAGCGTCTTGCCGGCCAGGAAAACATGGGCACGGCGGATCGCGAGGCCGCGCTGAAACGACTCAATGCGGAGACGGGGCAAACCCTGATCGTGACGCTCGGCGCAGACGGCGTCATCGCAATCCGCGACGGCGTCATCTCCCGTGCGAAGGGATTGAAGATCGAGCCTGTCGATACAGTCGGTGCCGGCGACACCTTCTGCGGCTATTTCGCCGCGAGCCTGGACGAAGGCCTCGATTTCGAGGCATCGCTGCGGCGGGCCGCCGTCGCAGGATCGCTCGCCTGCCTCAAGCAAGGCGCTCAGCCATCGATCCCATCAAGCGCCGAAGTCGCAAACGAGCTATAGGGCAATTCGCCCCGCGACATATCGGGGCGGTTTGCCGTATGCAGCGTCTGTTTTCATTAGATTTCATTCAAATTTAATAGGTTTCCGGCGATGTTCCAGCCATCGCCGGCCTTCGCCAAGGGGTCGGCTTCTGTCACGGCTGCTCCATGAGGGGGCGACGCCCTCGTCCCCTGTGCCGATGAATGCCCCGTACGGCACATCCTTGCTTCCCGAGGAATCCATGTTCATCTTTCGCATGAAATCGCTTGCAGCCAAGCTTATCCTCATTACGGGCGTTGCCATCGCCCTCGTCCTCCTCATTTCCAACTTCTTCCTCATCGGCGAGACGCGCAACCGCGTGCGGACCCTCACCATGGACCAGGCTAATCTCGAGGCGAAGGCTATCGCCAACGAGGTTGCCTCATCCGTCGGCGAGCTGGCAGGGGCCGCGCGCTCGATGGCCGGCACGATCGGTCATGGTCAGGAGGGCAAATATCTCGACCGCAAGGCCGTTCTGGACATGCTGAAGGCAAACGTCGAGCGCAACCAGTTTGCCTTCGGCAGCTGGTTTGCCGAAGAGCCGAACGCCTTCGACGGCCAGTCGCCGTCCATGGCCGGCAAGGCCGAATTCGGCGCAGCCAAGGATGGCACATTCAACCCGTACTGGACGAAGAGCAAGGACGGCGGCTTCAGCTTCTCCACCTTCGATTCCGACTATAAGGCTGCCTGGTACGCGCTCGCCGCAGAAAGCAAGAAGGGCGCGCTGTCGCCGCCTTATGCCGAGACGACGACCGGCGAGAATACCGCGATGACGTCCATTGCCTATCCGGTGTTTTCGGGTGGCAAGATGATCGGCGTCAGCGGCGTCGACATCTCCCTCAAATCGCTCCGCGATAAGCTTTCGACGCTCCACCCCTTCGGCTCTGGCCGCGTTACGCTGCTCTCGCAGACCGGCAAATGGATTGTCTCGCCGATTCCCGAGCTTTCCATGAAGGACTATGACGGCGAAGGCACAGATGCCGTGAAGAGCGCGCTTTCGACGCTACAGCCAGCCGTCGTCAAGGACCTGAGCTACGATAGCTACGAGCCCTTCGACCGCGTCGTCTATCCCTTTGCCCTGCCCGACGTGAACACGACCTGGGTCATCCTCGTCGACGTCCCGCACTCGGCCATCAACGCGCCTGTTCAAGATCAAACCTCCATGATGGTTGTCGCCGGCATTCTCGTGCTCGCAGCCGTCATGATTGCCCTCTACCTAGCCGTCCGTTCCCTCGTCCAGCGTCCGATCGGCGGTCTCGTCGCCAGCGTCAAGGCACTCAGCGACGGCAAGTACGAGCAGCCGGTAGCCGGTCAGGATCGCGCTGACGAGATCGGCGCCGTGGCCAAGGCTCTTGAGGGCTTCCGCTTCGCACTCGCCGACACGCAGCGTCTTGAGGCCGAGGCAAACAACCAGCGCGATGCAGCCGAAACCGAGCGTGGCCGCTCGGAAGCCGAGCGGCATCAGTCGATCACGCTGCAGCGTCATATCGTGTCGATCGTCGGCTCCGGCCTGTCCGAATTGTCCCAGGGCAACCTCGGCCATCGCATCACCGAGGACTTCCCGGGCGAATACGCCAAGCTGAAGCAGGACTTCAACGCGGCTCTCGAAAGCCTCGAGGAAACCATCAACACGATGAACCTCAGCGTCGTGAACATCGGCTCCGGTACAAGCGAAATCAGCGGCAGCGCCTCCGACCTCGCCAAGCGTACGGAACAGCAGGCAGCAAGCCTGGAAGAAACGGCAGCCGCGCTCAACGAGCTCACCGCACAGGTCAACTCCAGCGCCGACAACGCCCGCACGGCGGCTGATAACGTCAACCTCGCCTGCGAGGATGCCGAAAAGTCAGGCGAAGTGGTGCGCAAGGCAATTGCTTCGATGCAGGGCATCGAGCAGTCCTCCACCGAGGTCTCGCGCATCATCGGCGTCATCGACGAGATCGCCTTCCAGACCAACCTGCTGGCCCTGAATGCCGGCGTTGAAGCCGCACGCGCCGGCGAAGCCGGCAAGGGCTTTGCCGTCGTCGCGCAGGAAGTCCGCGAGCTGGCCCAGCGTTCCGCGAACGCCGCCAAGGAGATCAAGACGCTCATCAACACTTCGGCCGTACAGGTCAAGGAAGGCGTCGATCTGGTCGGCCGCGCCGGCGATACGCTGCATAAGATCTCCGAGCAGGTCATGGGCATCAACGGCCTTATCCGCCAGATCTCCGCATCGGCCAGTGAACAGGCGATCGGACTGAAGGAGATCAACCAGGCCATGAACCAGATGGACCAGGTTACCCAGCAGAACGCAGCCATGGTCGAGGAGACGACGGCAGCCAGCATCACGCTGAACGACGAGGCCCAGACGCTGAAGCAACTCGTGACACGCTTCCGCGTATCCGGCATGAGCCACGCTTCCGCACTACGCTCGACGGCTCAGCAGATGCGCGCGCCGACTGCTGCACCGACGTATCGCCAAGCTGCAGCACCGGCACCGCGCCGCGCAGTTCCGCAGACTCAGGGCTCGGCAGCGCTCGCTCAGGACAACTGGGAAGAGTTCTAAGCCGAACTCGACGGCTTGAATGAAGAAAGGCGCCTGAGCAATCAGGCGCCTTTCTTACTGGCATATTGAATGCTCAGGCTGCGTTCGAGGTCTGCTCCTCATTGAGGAACGCATAGATCGCCGAGGCGGAGTCGGTCGCACGCAGCTTGGCGACGAGATCGTGGTCGCGCAGCACGCGGGCGATGCGCGAGAGGGCCTTGAGGTGATCAGCGCCAGCGCCTTCCGGTGCGAGGAGCAGGAACACCAGATCCACGGGTTGATCGTCCAGGGCCTCGAAATCGACGGGCTGATCGAGACGCGCGAAGATGCCGACGATGGAATGGACGCTTGCCAACTTACCGTGCGGAATAGCGATCCCGTTACCGACGCCGGTCGAGCCAAGGCGTTCGCGCTGCAGGACAACATCGAAAATTTCCCGCTCCGAAAGCCCTGTGACTTTCGACGCCTTTGCAGCCAATTCCTGGAGGAGCTGTTTCTTGGAATTTACCCTAAGGGCGGGAATGATCGCATTTTGCTGCAGCAAATCTGCCAAAGCCATTTTATTTTCCTTCTGCGCCAAGAGAGGAGAGCGGCAGCCTAACTGCCGCCCTTCGCCTTGATCTCAGCTTTTGATACTGGCTGCATCGATCCAGCCAATGTTACCGTCGTGCCGACGATAAACGATGTTCAGTTGTTCCTTGCCTGGACTGCGGAATAGCAGCAGCGGCTCATCCGTCATGTCGAGCGCCATCACGGCGGTCGCGACAGACATTGTTTTTAGTTGCTTGGTGCTTTCGGCGACGATCGCCGGCGCGAAGTCATCCGGGATCTCGTCTTCGTGGTCCGACATGCCATCCATGACGGTGTAGGCAACTTCCGCAGAACCATTCTGGTGATTTCCGGCGTAGTGATCCTTCAGCTTGCGCTTGTAGCGGCGAAGGCGCTTCTCGATCCGCTCGGAAGCGGCATCGAAGGCCAACTGCGGGTCCATCGCCTCTCCGGCGGCATGCAATACAACTCCGCTATCGAGATGAAGCTTGCAGTCGGCGGAAAAACGGGCGTTGGCCTTATGCACGATCACTTGACCAGAATACCCTCCGTCGAAGTATTTCGTGACGGCGACACCGATTTGGTCCTCGATCCGCTGACGGAACGAGTCACCAATTTCCATATGTTTACCGGATACACGCACACTCATGGAGTTTCCCTTCTTACAGTGTTTGCGGGTACCAGTTTACGCCAAGGCTCACCCTCATCCAAGCACTTCGCGCGATCCCAAGCAAGATCGGCCGAAGTTGCCGGCTTCAGGCGCCCTGAGGATGATGGGGATAACTTCCAACGCTGTCCACAGCGCCAATTGCGGCGCGCTTCTAGCCAGAAGTTACCAAAATGTCAACAGACGCATGAATTAGAATTTATGAATACACGTATCGGTAGCTCCAGGCAGCAATCAAAAACCCGCAACCTTGGCCAAAGCGCGCTTCTCCCGCCGGCGCTGGACCGAGGATGCGATGTTCATCGCTTCCCGGTATTTAGCCACCGTGCGACGGGCCAGGTCGATGCCGCCCTTCTTGAGAATAACCACGATATCGTCGTCGGAAAGCACGGATTCCGGGCTTTCCTGCGAAATCAGCGTCCGGATCTTGTGGCGTACGGCCTCGGCCGAATGGCTGTCACCGCCTTCGACGGCGCTGATCGAAACGCTGAAGAAATACTTGAGCTCGAAGAGCCCCCGCGGCGTCAGCATGTACTTGTTGGATGTGACGCGGCTGACGGTGGATTCGTGCATCTTGATGGCGTCGGCCACCGTCTTGAGGTTGAGCGGCCGCAGGTGATCGACCCCATGCATCAGGAAGGCGTCCTGCTGCCGAACGATCTCACTCGCCACCTTCATGATCGTCTTGGCGCGCTGGTCGAGGCTCCGGGTCAGCCAGTTGGCGGTCTGCAGGCATTCCGACAGAAACGCGTGATCCTCACCACTCTTGGTGACTTTTGAAAAATACGCCTGGTTGACCAGAACGCGCGGCAACGTGTCGGGATTGAGCTCGATCAGCCAGCCGCCGTCGGAGCCTGCCCGCACGACGACGTCAGGCATGATCGCTTCCGACATTCCGGTTTCGAAGCCGGCACCTGGCTTGGGATTGAGCTGCCGGATCTCGCCCAGCATGTCGAGCAGATCTTCCTCGTCCACGCCACACAGCCGCTTCAGCGTCGCGAAGTCACGCCGGGCCAGGAGCTCGAGATTGCTGACCAGCGCCTGCATGGCAGGGTCAAAGCGGTCTTTCTGCCGAAGCTGGATCGCCAGGCACTCCGCCAGATTGCGGGCGAATACACCGGGCGGATCGAGCGCCTGCAAGGCGGCGATTACACGCTCGACATCGTCGACACCCGCGCCCAGCCTGTCGGCTGCTTCCGCCGCATCGCCCTGGAGATAGCCTGCCTCATCCAGCTGATCGACGAGATGTTGAGCGATCAGGCGATCGGCCATATCGGGCAGGACAAAGGGCAACTGCTGGGCAAGATGATCGCGAAGCGAGATTTGACCGGCAACGAAATCATCGAGATCGTAACTCTCCGCCCCTTCGCCGCTGCCGGGCATCGACTTCCACTGGCTGATCAGCTCCGGAGCATCGGCGCGCTGCGGGACGCCGTCATCGGGAAACACGTTGGCATAATTGGCGTCGAGTTCGTCGCTGAGGCGGCTTGCCCCACCGCTGTTGCCACTCTCGTACCAATCGCCCGACAAGACCTCGGTTCGGCTATCGTAGCCGTCATCGGAGGGGTCTTCAGCCTGATGCGCGTAGGCCTCATCCTCCGCGCCCCCGCGCTCGCTGCCCGATTCCGCATCATTTGACGGAATCTCGAGCAGCGGGTTCTTTTCGACTTCCTGGGCAATAAACTGCGTCAGCTCGAAATGCGTCATCTGCAGCAACTGGATGGACTGCATCAGTTGCGGTGTCATCACCAGCGACTGGTTCTGGCGCAGGAAAAGATTGGCCGACAGTGCCATAGCGGACGCGAAACTCCCGTTCGTCTCCTCCGGGAAACCGCGTCCTGCCACGGGCTCAGGCCACGGAAATCCAAGTTGGCCCAAAAATTGCTTTTTTATTCTATTTGGTCAAGCGGAACTGTCACAGAAGGTGAATTTCCGCGGCGCGAGAGCGCGTCAGAGGCTGAAATTATCGCCGAGGTAAAGGCGCCGCACTTCCGGGTTGTTGACGATGTCGTTGGCACGACCGTGCGTCAGCACTTCGCCGGCATGGATGATATAGGCGCGGTCGATCAGGCCCAACGTCTCGCGCACATTGTGGTCGGTGATCAGCACGCCGATGCCGCGCGCCGTCAGATGATGCACAAGATGCTGAATGTCGGCGACGGAGATCGGATCAACGCCCGCAAACGGCTCATCGAGGAGCATGAAGGTCGGATCGGTCGCCAGCGCGCGGGCAATTTCGAGGCGGCGACGCTCGCCACCGGAAAGCGACACGGCAGCGCTCTTGCGCAGCTTGCGAATGTGAAACTCATCGAGCAGTTCGTCGAGCTTCTTCTCGCGCGCAGCCTTGTCGTTGATGTGCACTTCCAGGACGGCGCGAATATTCTCTTCGACGGTCAACCCCCGAAAGATCGACGCTTCCTGCGGCAGATATCCGACGCCCAGCCGCGAGCGACGGTACATCGGCATCGTCGTGACTTCGTTGCCGTCGATCTCGATCGTACCTTCATCAACGGGCACAAGCCCGGTGATCATATAGAAGCAGGTTGTCTTGCCGGCGCCGTTCGGACCCAGCAGGCCAACGGCCTCGCCGCGTCGAACGACCAGCGACACGCCGTTCACGACACGGCGGGTGCTATAGGTCTTGGTCAGACCGCGCGCAATCAGCGTGCCTTGGTAACGGCTTTTGTCGCCGGCGGGGGCTTCAGCAGCTTGCTGCCCGGACCTGCCGAACATGGTCGATAGCGAGAATAACTTCACGTGGTACGGCCGGGGTCAGTTCTGTTTCTGCGATTTCGGATCAAGCTGAATCTGGACGCGCCCCCCGCAGCTCTCCAGCTGTGCCTGTCCCGTCTCCATGTGCACAGTCAGCTGGCAACCCGTAAAGACGTTGGGCCCATCGGTGAGGACGACCCTGTCACCCTTGAGGATGAAAAGCTGCTTGGCCATGTCGAACGAACCGTTGTCGGCGGTAGCTGTCTGCGTGCCCGAGGTCAGGTACACCTTGTCCGTCACCACGATGTGATCAATATCGGCGTTTCCGGATGAAATCGATGCCGAAGCATTCTTGGTGTCGGCGGGCTTGGCGTCGGCGGCAGGCGCGTTCGCGTCGCCGGCCTTCGGCTTGTAGTAGACCGTCATGTGGCCGGCCTGCAGCGTCGTCTTGCCCTGCACGACCTTCACATTGCCAGTGAAATCGGCCGTGTGCTCCTTATCGTGGATCTCCAGCTTGTCGCTCTCGATCTGGATCGGTTCGTCACTGCTGAGCTTCAGCCCATCCATCTGACTGGTTGTTGCCTGCGCCAGGGCGCCTCCGGTCAACACAAGCAGCGCAACCGCGCCACTCAGAAATACTGCTCCCGCCTTGCGGGTAGAAATGCGACAAGCGTTTGTCATGGTGACCCGGCTGTTAAGTGCCCTGTTTGTGAATAGCTGAGGGATCGACGTTCATGCGTACATTTCCCTCGAATGTGATCGTCTGCCCCTTATCCGTCATCTTGACCGACTGCGCAACAATAGAGGCACCATCTTTCTGAATGCTTACGGGATCCTCGCTGGTGAGCTTCCCGCCCTTGATGTCGACCTTGGCGCTCTGGAAGTTGGCCGTCAGCCCATTGCTCAAAAGGATGGCAAAGGGAGATTTGACATCGAGATTGTCGGTCGCACGATCGTAGTCTGCGGCCGTCGCCTCGACGCGGGCGATCAGATCGTCCTTCATCGGGACGGCCGCCTTGATATTCTCAAGCGTCATCAGGTTGGGATTTTTGATATCCTGAAGCGCGCGTTCCGCCAGCATCGAATAGTTGATGCCATCCGAGTTGCGGCCGGAGATGGCGGGCTTTTCCATCACCACCTTGCCATTCTCGATCTTGGCGCCCTCGATCTTGATGTTCTCCGGCAGGTAGGTGCGGATCACGGATACACCAATGAAGATCAGCGACACCACAACGGCCGCGATCGGAAGAATGACCTTCAGGCGGCGCACCCGTGCCGAATGGAAGCGCGCAGCGACATAGGCGCTTCGCTCCGGCGTCACATAGTCAGCCTGTCCCGTGGTGTTCAAAGTATTGAGCATAACCTGGTCCATGTAGGTGATGGAGCAGCGTATATAAGCATTCTCGCGCTCGATCACAGTTCGTTTCGCATTATTACACTGACTTGCCAATATGGATTTTTTTCTGCAACAAGCAACAAAGGCGCCGACGCGTGCGAAATCTACGTGTCCGAACGGCGCAGGAGCCCTAGATTTGCGGGATCACGCGTGCTCCCCACCCCCTGGAGGAATGTATGGACAGTTCCATGATCGCCGATCGCCGCAGGCTTCGCCGCAAGGTCGGTTTCTGGCGCGTCGTCGCGGTGCTGCTGCTCGTGCTATTGGGTTACGCTGCTTACCGGGCACTCATCGGCGATATCGCGACCAGTCGGCCGCACGTCGCCCATGTGACCATTTCCGGGCTGATCACCGATGATGACGAGCTGCTGGAGCGGCTGAAGAAAATCGAAAAGAGCGATGCGGTGAAGGCCGTCATCGTCTCGATTTCCTCACCCGGGGGCACGACTTATGGCGGAGAGCGGATATTCAAGGCAATCCGCGCCATTGCCGCCAAGAAGCCTGTCGTATCCGACGTGCGCACGCTGGCCGCTTCCGCCGGCTACATGATCGCGACCGCCGGCGACATGATTATTGCCGGCGACAGCTCGATCACCGGCTCGATCGGGGTGATCTTCCAGTATCCGCAGATCAGGCCGCTGCTCGACAAGATCGGCGTTTCGATGGAAGAAATCAAATCGTCGCCCTTGAAGGCCGAACCGTCGCCATTCCATCCGGCGAGCGAAGAGGCCAAGGCCATGATCAACAACATGATTCTCGACAGCTACGGCTGGTTCGTCGATCTCGTCGCCGAGCGGCGCAAGCTGCCGCATGATGAGGTGCAGAAGCTTGCGGACGGCTCGATATTCACCGGCCGTCAGGCGCTCAAGGTCAAGCTGATCGACCAGATCGGCGGAAATGACGAGATCAGAGCCTACCTTGAGACGCGCAAGGTCAGCAAGAACCTACCTGAGGTCGATTGGGACAAGAGAAGAAACACAGCTTTCCTGCTCGCGGACAGCGCGTCTCATATCCTCACGCTGCTTGGTTATGACGATCTTGCCAAGGCGCGTGACCTCGGCGGAATCGTGCCGCAGAAGTTGCTCCTTGACGGGCTCCTTTCAGTTTGGCAGGTTGGCAATGATTGATAAGAAATCAATAATTTAAGGGGGACGAAAGTGATCAAGTCCGAACTGGTGCAGATCGTTGCAGCCCGCAACCCGCATCTTTATCATCGTGACGTCGAGAATATCGTCAACGCGGTTCTCGATGAGATAACCGACGCGCTCGCGGCCGGCAATCGCGTCGAGTTGCGCGGCTTCGGCGCCTTCTCGGTGAAGAACCGCCCGTCCCGCTCCGGCCGCAACCCGCGTACCGGCGATACCGTTTTCGTCGAGGAGAAGTGGGTTCCCTTCTTCAAGACCGGCAAGGAGCTGCGTGAGCGCCTCAACCCGGGACAGGCCGACGAAGAGGATTGATCCTCTCCCTGATGCAGCCTGCGGCAAGCCCGCACTTGAACTTGGCTCTCGGCCCACTATCCTGCTGACCAGATAAAAGCGCTGCGTCAAAGTCGACGGGCGTTGATATACGGAGGCCGAGCATGGCGAAGAAGATCACCAACCTTTTGATTTTTTTACCACTCGGAATCATTTTGATCATCTTCTGCGTCGCCAACAGGCAGGTGGTGACGCTCGCCTTCAACCCGTTTCGGCCGGACGACCAAGTCCTTTCCTTGTCAGCGCCGTTCTTCGTGTTTCTTTTCATCACGCTGATCATCGGCATGCTGGTCGGCTCGGCAGCCACCTGGCTCAATCAGGGCAAATACCGCAAGCGCGCGCGAACCGAAGCGAAAGCGGCCGTTCGCTGGCAGGCCGAGGCGGACCGCCACAAGACCCACGCCGAGGAAATTGCGGGCCATCTGCCGTCGAGGTGACGCGCACGCCAAGGGCGGACAGCGGGCCGAAATTCAGCTATGCAACCACTTGCAGCCATAGATCCGGGTTCATAGCTATATAAAATGCGACCCACTGCACATCTGCTAGGCACAGTCGTTTCGCGGCATACGAGCCCTGCCTTGCGAGGATGAGACCATGAATATCGACGAAATCCTGCGGTCAGTCGTGGCCGTTCGCTCCTCAATTCCTGATGATGCCTTTACGGCCGGCACACTCGGCACGCGCCGGGAGGGAAGTGGTGTCGTCATCAAGCCATCCGGACTGGTCCTCACCATCGGCTACCTGATCACCGAGGCCGAGGAAGTCTGGCTGACCACGCTAGACGGGCGCGTTGTCGCGGCCCATCCTCTCGCCTACGATCAGGAGACCGGGTTCGGCCTGCTTCAAGCACTGGGTGACCTCGGCCTGCCGGCATTGGAATTCGGCGACGACATCGGCGCTAACCTCGGTGATCCCGTCGTGCTGGCGGATGGAATCGGCCAGTTCGTGGAAGCCAGGATCGTGGCAAAGCAGGAATTCGCGGGTTATTGGGAATATCTGCTTGATGAGGCGATCTTCACCACGCCTGCGCATCCCTCCTGGGGAGGCGCGGCACTCATTAATGGCGACGGCAAGCTGCTTGGCATCGGGTCACTGCGGCTGCAGATGAGTCAGGGCGGCGACGCCGTCGATATCAACATGATCGTGCCGATCAATCTGCTTCCGCCAATTCTGGACGACCTGATGACCCAGGGCCGCGTCAACAAGCCACCGCGTCCATGGCTCGGCGCGTTCTCCGCAGAAAGCAACGGCGATGTGATCGTTATGAGCGTCGCCGACGGAAGTCCTGCGGACGAGGCCGGCCTGCGCCGAGGCGACATCATTTCCGAGATCCGCGACGGCGAGGTCGATGGACTTGCCGATTTCTATCGCAAGGTCTGGAGCAGCGGCCCAGCCGGCGCGGAAATCCCGATGCGGGTGGTGCGCAATGGACGCGAGGCGTGGCTGCGCATCAGGTCCGCCGATCGCAATGCTTTCCTGAAGAAGCCGCAGCTTCAATAGGCCTGCGCATCCCGGGCGGCTGGGTAGAAACTCATCTCTTCGTAGTCGCCTTCCGCCGATGAGCCGGATCCCGTGACGATGAACCCCTTGGATCGATAGAAGGCGTTCGCACGCTCATTCTTGACCAGGCATTTCAGCCGATACTTCCTGAGCGGCCAGTTCGGCAGCGTAGCGAGCAAGGCGGCGCCCGCCCCCTGCCCTTGCCAGGACTTGCTGATATAAAGCATGTGAATGAAATCGTCCGGCGGCCACAGGGTCATGAAGCCCGCGGTCTCACCGTTCGGCGCTTCTGCAATCCATAGGTCTTCGCCCTGTGTGTGGACGCTGAAATCCTCGTGGCGGAAGCTGGCCGGATCGACCCATGTGAATGTTTCGCGGCGGACGGCCAGATATATGTCGGCCAGCCTTTCCAACTCCGATTGAAGTGGCGATCTGATGGTCCACTTCACGGATGGTGACGTCGTCTGAATGGAGAAATCTGTCAATTCCGACCCTTATTCTGCGGCTTTGGCACTGACGGCGGCGTTGAAGCTGGAGAAGAACTGCTGCGCCAGCTTAGCGGAGGTTGAGTCGATCAACCGCGCGCCGAGTTGGGCAATCTTGCCACCAACCTGGGCCTTTGCTTCATACTGCAGGACCGTCTCCCCGCCCTCATCCTTCAATACGACATCAGCGCCGCCCTTGGCAAAGCCGGCAATACCGCCCTTACCTTCACCCGAGATCGTGTAACTTTCCGGCGCCTGAATGTTGGAGAGCAGGACCTCGCCGTTGAACGTCGCCGAAACCGGACCGATCTTGACCTTCACCACTGCCGTGAGCTCCGTCGGGGACTTCATCTCCAGGTTCTGACAACCCGGAATGCACTGCTTCAATATCTCGGGATCATTGAGTGCCGCCCATACGACATCCCGGGGTGCGGCAATCCGTTCTTCGCCGGTCAAGTCCATCCGAAAATCCTCCCCTTTTCGACGTGGCTCAATTTATCACAGCCCGAAAGCGCTTTGCCAAGATGAAACGGAATGCTATTTGCACGGGCTCTATCGAATTGAAGCACGCGGAAGATTACGTTGAGACAGAAAGAACGCCGGCCAGGCCAGAAACCCGCCGCCGGCCCCTCCGGCGGACGCCGCGCCGACGATCGAGGCCCGCGCCCGGCAAAGCCCGCGGCGAAGCCGGCGCCGGCCCGTGAAAGGATGCGCGAACCTGCCTCCGTGCCTACGGCAATCGACCGGCCGCTGATGGTGCGGACTGGCGAGCGTCCGGCTGAACGCGTGCCCGTCATCCTCGAATCCCTTGGCGCAGGCGACTTCCATCTGATCGACAGCGGCAACGGCGAGAAGCTGGAGCAATACGGCCCCTACCGGATCGTGCGCCCGGAGGGCCAGGCGCTCTGGCAACCGTCCTTGCCAAAGCAAACCTGGGAAAAGGTCGATGCCGTCTTCACCGGCGATACCGACGAGGAAGGCACCGGGCGCTGGCGCTTTCCCAAGGAAGCGCTCGGCGAGACCTGGCCGCTCAATCTGCTCGGCGTGGATTTCCTCGGCCGCTTCACCTCTTTCCGCCACGTCGGCGTCTTTCCCGAGCAGATCGCCCACTGGACCTGGATGAAGCAACAGGTCGAGGCCGCCAAGCGGCCATTGAAGGTTCTGAACCTCTTTGGCTACACCGGTGTTGCCTCCCTGGTTGCCGCCGCTGCCGGCGCCGAGGTTACGCATGTCGATGCTTCCAAGAAGGCGATCGGCTGGGCGCGCGAAAACCAGGCGATGAGCCGGCTGGAGAAGGCGCCGATCCGCTGGATCTGCGAAGACGCGATGAAATTCATCCTGCGGGAAGAACGCCGCGGCAACACCTACGACATCATCCTCACTGATCCGCCGAGTTTCGGCCGCGGCCCGAACGGCGAGGTTTGGCATCTTTTCGCGCACCTGCCGCTGATGCTCGATATCTGCCGTGAAATCCTGTCTCCGAAGGCGGTTGGACTTGTGTTGACGGCCTATTCGATCCGGGCCAGCTTCTATTCGATCCATGAACTGATGCGCGAGACCATGCGCGGGGCCGGCGGTGTCGTCGAATCCGGCGAGCTCGTCCTTCGCGAGGCAGGGCTGGACGGCAAGGCGCCGGGCCGCGCACTCTCCACCTCACTCTTCTCCCGTTGGTACCCAAATGAGCCATGAACACAGGGGCCACGGCCCGCATAAGGTCGGGCACGTGAAAGAGGTTACCTCGCTCGCCAATCCGATCATCAAGGACATTAAGGCGCTCAGCGACAAGAAGACCCGCGAGCAGAGCGGCACCTTTATGGCCGAAGGCTTGAAGCTGGTCATCGACGCGATCGAACTCGGCTGGACGATCCGCACGCTTGTCTATGCCAAAGCGGCCAAGGGCAAGCCGCTGGTCGAGCAGATGGCGGCAAAGACGGTCGCCTCCGGTGGGCTGGTGCTCGAGGTCAGCGAGAAGGTGATTTCCTCGATCACCCGTCGCGACAATCCGCAGATGGTGGTCGGCATCTTCGAAAGCCGCTGGAAGCCATTGCGCGAGATCCACCCAAGGCCGGGTGAAACCTGGATCGCCCTCGATCGCGTGCGCGATCCCGGCAACCTCGGCACGATCATCCGCACAGCCGACGCTGCCGGCGCCTCTGGCGTCATCCTTGTCGGCGAGACGACCGATCCCTTCTCGCTCGAAACGGTGCGCGCCACCATGGGCTCGGTGTTTGCCGTTCCCGTTGCACGCGCCACGGCGGAAGAATTCATTGCCTGGAAGAAGCACGCTGGAGCTTCCGTCGTTGCTACGCATCTGGCAGGGTCAGTTGACTACCGTACCATCGACTACAAGAAGAAGCCGGTGGTGATCCTGATGGGCAACGAGCAGTCCGGGCTGCCCGAGCATCTTGCCAAGGAAGCCGATGCGCTTGCCCGCATTCCGCAGCAGGGCCGTGCCGACTCGCTCAATCTTGCCGTCGCCAGCGCCGTCATGCTGTTCGAGGCGCGCCGCCACCTCCTCTCACTCGACGAGGCCAAATGACCGAACAGACGCTAGAACGACCGACGCTGCTTGCCCGGCCGCTGCCAATCCTGATCTTCATCGTCATCGCCGTCGCACTCGACCAGATCGTCAAGATCGTTGTCGACCACACCCTACCAATGCAGGAGCCGGTGCATCTTTTACCGATGCTGGCGCTTTACCGAACCTACAATCTCGGCGTCGCCTTCTCGATGCTCTCCGGCATGGACGGCTGGTTCATCGTCGGCATGCGCCTCATCATCGTCGCTTTCGTCATCTGGCTCTGGCACCGCACCAACAAGCAGCGCACCTTCGCTCACCTCGGCTACGCGCTGATCATCGCCGGCGCGCTCGGGAACCTGATCGATCGCTTCCTCTACGGGCATGTGATCGACTACATCCTGTTTCACACCGAGACATGGTCGTTCGCCGTCTTCAACTTGGCCGACAGTTTTATCACGATCGGCGCGGGATGCGTGATTCTGGACGAGCTGATACAACCTAAAAACGCAGACCGTTAAAATCTTAGCGGTTTGCTGAAGGCATTTGGAACCGCCGCCATGCTATTCCGGCGGGCATGCAAGGTCTCGGTCAATTGCACGACAGACTTGCCGCCGCGTTCGGGCGGCATACCGCTCATCGCCACGGTGAGCGGGACTCGGATATTGTTGCCTATCAAGCCGAGTTCGTTTCACCGCAATTCCAACGCAGCCGCGTCGGCCGCAAGCTTCTATCCTGGTGGTTGGGCGGTCTCGGCCTTGTTGGCGGCTTTCTCCTTGTTGTCGTGGCGCAGGCGGGCGGCCCTCTGCTGCCATCGATGGGGCTCGGCGTTGCCGCGCTGTCCTTCGTTGTCCTGCTCGCGATGCTCGCAACCACCAGACAACGCCCGTTGCGGAAACACCCCACCGGCGTTTCATCCGCATGGAGCCAGAGGGCGGCTCTCTTTGCGGAGATCCACGACGCGCTTGGCGACATTACCGTCACACGGAACATGGATCGGCGCATCGTTGGCGCCAACGAGGCATTTCGTCGGCTGACCGGCAGGCTCAATCCAGAGGGACTGACGTGTGAGGAGATTGGCATCGCCTTTCGACCGGGCTCGGCACCGCATCGCTTCGAGGTGGAGATCTCGACGCCGGAAGGCCAACGCATCTTTTTCTGGCGTGACGTCGTTACCCGCGACCCCGCCGACGGACGGCTCCTGCTGCAGAGCATCGCTCGCGATATCACCGACGAACGGCTGACCGCACAAGCCCGCGAGGAGGCCCGGCAGAAGGCCGAGTACAACAGCGCAGCCAAATCACGCCTGCTTGCCACGGTCAGCCATGAAATCCGCACTCCGCTGTCCGGCATCCTCGGCATGACGCATCTGCTGACCGAGACACGGCTGACGCAGGAACAGCAGAACTATCTGACGGGCATCCGCCAATCCGGCTATGCGCTGACGCAGCTGGTCGAGGACCTCCTAGACTTCTCGACCATCGAGGTCGGTCGTTTCCAATTGCGCCCCCGCGCAGAATCGCTGCGCAAACTCCTTGAAAGCGTCGTCGAAATGCTGGCCCACCGCGCCCATGAAAAGGGCATCGAGATTGGGACAACGGTATCCTCCGACCTTCCAGACATGATGAGCTTCGATCCGGCGCGCCTGCGTCAGGTCCTGTTCAACGTGATCGGCAACGCCGTGAAATTCACGCAGGCGGGCGGCGTTTTCGTCCAGGCATCGCTGCAGGCGAACACCGTGCTGATCAGTGTCACCGACACCGGCCCCGGCATGACCGAGGAAGAACAAAACCGCATCTTCGGCGAATTCGAGCAGGGCGGAACGCTGGTCGAGAAGAGCGCCGGGACAGGGCTTGGTCTCTCCATCTCCGCCCGCATCATGCGCGAATTTGGCGGCACACTTACGGTGACAAGCGAAAAGGGAGCCGGTAGCGAGTTCAGCATCCGCTTTCCGATCGCCATTCCGGAGGAACGCCGCAGTCGCCACAAGGCCGTGCTTGCAGGCAGCGTCGTGCTGCTGCTGGCACCGGCCGGTTCGGCGCGCAAAGCGATATCGGAGACGATCGCAACGCTCGGCGGCGATTGCCACCTGGTCACCGACGGTGCGAGCGCCCATGACATGTTGCTCGCCATGGCTGCGGGCGACCGCAGGCCAACCGACATCATCGTCGACCACCGGATGTCGACGGAGTTCGCCGAGCACCTTGCCGACCGTGGCGAAATCGCGGCACTGGGACTGCGCAAAATCTTCCTGGTCAACCCCGAGGAGCGCAACGCCCATCCGCTCGACCTATTCGACGCGTGGCTGATACGGCCGCTGCGCGAGCAATCGCTGATCGACGTGCTGCGTGGACGGATGCGCGGCATGGAGAAGCGCGATGCGTTGAACGATAACCAGCCCGGTTTCAGCGTTGCCATTCCGGAAGCGGGAATCCAGAGTGGGCTGCGTATCCTGCTGGCGGAAGACGACCCGATCAACGCGATGCTCATTCGCGCCATGCTCGAAAAAGCCGGTCATACCGTCGAGCACGTCGAGCACTTCGAGACGCTGCTCGACGCCGCGCTGTCGGAGGGAAGCGTGCGCCCTGACATTGTCATCAGCGACCTTTCCATGCCAGGAGGCGACGGCATCGACATGCTTGGCCGGCTACGCGGGCACGAACGCCGGCTCGATCTTCCGCCTGTTCCGATCCTCGTGCTCACCGCCGACAAGCGCGATGAATCCCGTAGACAAGTCTTGCTGAATGGTGCAAACCGCGTCATGGTAAAGCCGGTTGACCCGATAAGGTTGCTGACGGAAGTCCAAGCTGTTGCTGCGCTTTCGGCCCGCCGCGCGGAAGCGCGGTAGCCATCAAATAACCGGCACGCTTCTTGCGTATGGCGGCTATATGATGTCACTTTCCTGTCGCATATAAGTGTTTTATGGCGTGTCAAAAGCCGGCAACGGGAGAATCGCCATGTCAGCAGACGCCCTCAACTGTGACGCTGTCGCCGAGACCCCCCGGCCATCGACCACGCTTGCGCTAAAGGAAGGCGACGTTCTCGGCCGCATCGGCAATCTCGAAACTCGCCTTGCCCGAACGGCCAGCGAGATCGATGCCGCCCAGGCCGTCCGCTTCCGCGTCTTCGTCGAAGAAATGGGGGCACAGCTTTCGCCGGAGGCCATGCGCCGCAAGCGCGATTTCGATTCCTACGACACGTTCTGCGATCATTTGCTCGTGCTCGACCGCTCGATCGAGGGTGACAGCGAGGACCAGATCGTCGGCACCTATCGCCTGCTGCGACAGGAAGTCGCCATGGCGAACGGCGGCTTTTACTCGGCTTCGGAATTCGCCATCGACGAGCTGCTTGCTCGCCATCCGGACAAACGGTTCATGGAACTCGGCCGCTCCTGTGTGCTGCCCGACTACCGCACCAAGCGCACGGTCGAGCTTCTGTGGCAGGGCAACTGGGCCTATGCGCTGAAGCATGGCATGGGCGCCATGTTCGGTTGCGCCTCCTTCCCGGGCATCCACCCGGAAAGCCATGCGCTGGCACTGTCCTTCCTGCATCACAACGTCGCCGCGAAGGATGAGTGGGCCGTCGCCGCTCTTCCGCACCTTGCGCGCGACATGGATCTGATGCCGGCCGAAGCCGTCAACCCGAAGCGGGCGCTGATGGCACTGCCGCCGTTGATCAAGGGTTACCTGCGCCTCGGCGCCATGGTCGGTTCGACCGCCGTGGTCGACAAGGCCTTCAATACGACGGATGTCCTGATCGTGTTGCCGATCGCCAGCATTTCCGATCGCTACCTGAACTACTACGGCGCCGACGCCGGTCGTTTCGCGAGCTGACTTTCAAGCAGATGGAAGACGGAGCGGGAGGATGCCTCCCGCTCCGTTTTTATTTCACGATCCAGCCGTATAGGCGGCGATCGCCGCCATGTTGACGATGTCGGAATCCTTTGCGCCCATCGAAGTGATCTGAACGGCCTTGTCGAGGCCGACGAGGATCGGGCCGATGACAGTCGAACCGCCAAGCTCCTGCAGCATCTTCGTGGAGATCGAGGCTGAGTGAAAGGCCGGCATGACGAGCACGTTGGCCGGGCCGGACAGGCGGCAGAACGGATACTGCTCCATGACCTTGCGGTTCAGCGCCACGTCGGCCGCCATCTCGCCGTCATACTCGAAATCGAGGCGGCGCTTGTCGAGGATTTTCACCGCCTCGCGCACACGCTCGGAGCGTTCGCCCGACGGATGACCGAAGGTCGAATAGGCAAGCATGGCGACGCGCGGCTGATAGCCCATGCGGCGCGCAAAGCCTGCGGCCTCGACAGCGATATCGGCGAGCTCCTCGGCGTTCGGCATATCGTGAACCGCTGTATCGGCGACGAACACCGTCCGGCCGCGGCACAGCGCGATCGATACGCCGATGACCCGGTGGCCGGGTTTCATGTCGATGCAGCGGCGCACATCTTCCAGGGCCGTCGAATAGTTGCGGGTGATACCAGTAACCATCCCATCGGCGTCACCAAGCGCCACCATGCAAGCGGCGAAGTGGTTGCGATCCTGATGGATCAGACGCTGTGCGTCACGATGCAGGTAGCCTTTGCGCTGCAGGCGCGCATAGAGGTAGTCGATATAAGTTTCGACGCGGGTGGAGATACGTGCGTTGACGATTTCCAGCCCCGGCCGATTGAGGTCGATGCCGGCGCGCTCGGCGGTCTGGTGGATCAGGTCTTCGCGGCCGAGCAGGATCGCCGTGCCGAGCTCCTGGTTTGCGTAGGACATTGCCGCACGCATGACCTGCTCTTCTTCGGCCTCGGCAAAAACCACCCGCTTTGGACGGCGGCGAACGCGTTCGTAGAGGCTCGCCAGCGTCGAGGCGATGGGATCGCGGCGGCCGGAAAGTTCGCGGGCATAGGCCGTCATATCTGTAATCGGCTTGCGCGCTACGCCGCTGTCAATCGCTGCCTGTGCCACGGCAACCGGGATCGCCGAGATCAGGCGCGGATCGAACGGCACCGGAATGATGTATTGCGCACCAAAGCGCGGGCGGTTGCCCTGATAAGCGGCAACAACATCGTCAGGAACGTCCTCGCGGGCGAGATTTGCCAGCGCCTCAACAGCAGCGATCTTCATGGCGTCGTTGATGGTGGTCGCACGGACGTCCAGCGCGCCACGGAAGATATAGGGAAAACCGAGGACGTTGTTGACCTGGTTCGGATAATCGGAGCGACCCGTTGCCATGATGGCGTCGTCGCGGATGCGGGTAACCTCTTCGGGCGTAATTTCCGGATCGGGATTGGCCATCGCAAAGATGATCGGGCGATCAGCCATGGAGCGGATCATGCTCTCGGAGAACGCGCCCTTCTGCGAGAGGCCAAAAACCACGTCCGCGCCCTTCATCGCCTCCTCGAGCGTGCGCGCCTTGGTCTTGACCGCATGCGCCGACTTCCACTGGTTCATGCCCTCGGTGCGGCCCTGGTAGATCACGCCCTTGGTGTCGCAAAGGACGATATTCTCGGGCGCGAAGCCCATGGCCTTGATGAGCTCAACGCAGGCGATGGCTGCTGCACCCGCGCCATTGCAGACGAGTTTCGTCGTTTTCAGGTCGCGACCGGTCAGTTCCAGCGCATTGATGAGACCAGCGGCAGCAATGATCGCCGTGCCGTGCTGGTCATCATGGAAAACCGGGATGTCCATCAGTTCGCGCAGACGCTGCTCGATGATGAAACAGTCGGGCGCCTTGATGTCTTCGAGATTGATGCCGCCGAACGAGGGACCGAGGAAGCGGACGCAGTTGATGAACTCATCGACGTTTTCGGTATCGACTTCGAGATCGATGGAGTCGACGTCGGCAAAGCGCTTGAATAGCACCGACTTGCCTTCCATAACAGGCTTGGAGGCCAGTGCACCGAGATTGCCGAGACCGAGAATTGCGGTACCATTCGAGATGACCGCGACCATGTTGCCGCGCGTCGTATAATCATAGGCGGTGGCGGGATCGGCGGCGATTGCCTTCACCGGAACGGCAACGCCAGGCGAATAGGCGAGCGACAGATCGCGCTGGGTCGCCATAGGCTTCGTGGCGTTGATCTCCAGCTTTCCGGGCCGCCCCATGGCGTGGAACTCAAGAGCCTCGTTGTCGGTCACTGATGTAACCGGCCGCTGCTTCTTCTCGGTGTCGGGCATTTTTCCTCCAACGTCTTGTGGGTGACGCCTTGCTCTTCCTCAATCGCGGTTGTCATCTATAGCGGCGGGCGGCTAGGGTTGGCACCTCTTTTTTGGAAAAAATGCATCTCCGTGAACGAACGAATAGACACTGGAATAGAAGCCTTTTCGGCTGCCGAGCTGGCCACGGAAGAAAGCCGCGCCTCGGCAACGCCGATGATGGAGCAATTCATCGAGATCAAGGCCAACAACCCTGACTCGTTGCTGTTCTATCGCATGGGCGATTTCTACGAGCTGTTCTTCGAGGATGCTCTGGAAGCCTCCCGTGCACTGGGCATCACGCTGACCAAGCGCGGCCAGCACATGGGGCGGGACATTCCTATGTGCGGCGTGCCTGTTCATGCGGCCGACGACTACCTGCAGAAGCTGATCGCCCTCGGTTTCCGGGTTGCCGTCTGCGAGCAGGTCGAGGACCCGGCCGAAGCCAAGAAGCGCGGATCCAAGTCCGTCGTGAAACGCGACGTTATCCGCCTGGTGACGCCGGGCACAATTACCGAGGAAAAGCTGCTTTCGCCGTCGGAATCGAACTATCTGATGGCACTTACCCGGATTCGTGGCAGCGCCGAGCCGGTATTGGCGCTGGCTTGGATCGACATCTCGACCGGAATCTTCCGCCTGGCCGAGACCGAAAGCTCGCGGCTGCTTGCCGATATCCTGCGGATCGATCCGCGTGAACTGATCGTGCCCGATACGATCTTTCACGATGCCGAGCTGAAACCTGTTTTCGACGTACTCGGCCGCACCGCCGTTCCGCAACCATCCGTGCTCTTCGACAGCGCCACCGCCGAGGGGCGGATCGCGCGCTATTTCAATGTCTCTACGCTTGATGGGTTCGGCACCTTTTCGCGCGCCGAGCTTGCCGCCGCCTCTGCAGCCGTCGCCTATGTCGAGAAGACACAGATCGCCGAACGGCCGCCGCTCGGCCGGCCGGAGCGCGAAAGCGGCGCGTCAACGCTGTTCATCGATCCCGCCACCCGTGCCAATCTCGAACTTGCCCGCACGCTTTCAGGCGATCGCAACGGCTCGTTGCTGAAGGCGATCGACCGTACCGTGACGGGCGGCGGGGCACGCTTGCTGGCCGAACGGCTGATGTCGCCGTTGACCGATCCCATCCGGATCAATGAGCGGCTGGATTCGATCGGTTTCCTGATGGAGGAGCCTTCGCTTTGCGGCGACCTGCGCCACCATCTCAAGCATGTTCCCGATATGCCGCGCGCGCTTTCGCGTCTTGCACTCGACCGTGGCGGGCCGCGTGACCTTGCCGCCATCCGTCAGGGCCTGAGTGCTGCGGGCGATGTCGCCCGGCTGCTGTCGGAAGCACTGCTGCCGGAAGAGCTGAAGCTCGCGCTTTCGCGCCTCGAGGCCCTCCCGGCCGGCCTCGCAACGCTGCTTTCCGAAACACTGGGCGACGAGCTGCCGCTGCTGAAGCGCGACGGCGGCTTCTTGCGGGACGGCGCCAACACCGAACTGGACGAGGTCAGGGCGCTGCGCGATCAATCGCGCCGGGTGATTGCCGGCCTGCAGCTGCAATATGCCGAGGAAACCGGCATCAAATCGCTGAAGATCAAGCACAACAATATCCTCGGCTACTTCATCGAAGTTACTGCCGGCAATGCCGGGCCGATGACAGATACGCCGGAGGCCAAGGGTCGCTTCATCCACCGCCAGACGATGGCGAACGCGATGCGCTTCACCACCACCGGGCTTGCCGATCTGGAAAGCCGGATCGCCAACGCCGCCGACAAGGCGCTTGCTATCGAACTGGCGGCATTCGACCACATGACCTCGGCCGTCGTCGCCGAAGCGGAAGCAATCAAGGCAGGCGCTCGCGCGCTCGCCGTTATCGACGTTGCCGCCGGCCTTGCGCTGCTTGCAGACGAGCAGGCCTATTGCCGGCCGCTGGTCGACGGCTCGAAGATGTTTGCGATCGAAGGCGGACGCCACCCTGTCGTCGAACAGGCGCTGCGGCGGCAATCATCTGGCCCGTTCGTTGCCAACAACTGCGATCTCTCTCCCGTCTCCGGCGGAAAGGATGGCGCGATCTGGCTGCTGACCGGCCCGAACATGGGCGGTAAGTCGACCTTCCTGCGTCAGAACGCACTGATCGCGATCCTCGCGCAGATGGGGTCCTTCGTGCCGGCGACGTCAGCCCATATCGGCATCGTCGATCGGCTGTTCTCGCGCGTCGGCGCTTCCGACGATCTTGCGCGCGGCCGATCGACCTTCATGGTCGAAATGGTCGAAACGGCGGCGATCCTCAATCAGGCGACCGACCGGTCCCTTGTCATTCTCGACGAGATCGGCCGTGGTACGGCTACCTTCGACGGCCTTTCCATCGCCTGGGCCGCCGTCGAACATCTGCACGAAGGGAACCGCTGCCGCGGCCTCTTCGCCACCCACTTCCACGAACTGACGGTGCTGTCGGAAAAGCTTGCACGGTTATCGAACGCGACGATGCGCGTGAAGGAATGGGACGGCGACGTGATTTTCCTGCACGAGGTCGGCCCAGGTGCTGCCGACCGCTCCTACGGCATCCAGGTTGCCCGGCTTGCCGGCCTGCCGGCCTCGGTGGTGGCGCGTGCCCGCGACGTGCTGACACGCCTCGAGGACGCCGACCGCAAGAACCCGGCGAGCCAGCTCATCGATGACCTGCCTCTGTTCCAGGTGGCGGTTCGGCGCGAGGATGCCAGCCGTGGCACATCGAAGGTGGAAGAAGCGCTAAAGGCCATGAGCCTCGACGACATGACCCCGCGCGAGGCGATGGGCGCGCTCTACGACCTCAAGAAGAAGCTGAAGCAGGGCTAGCCGATGTTCATGGATCGGCTGTTCAACGAGACCCAGAGGCTTGCGGCGATCTTCAACGCGCTTGAAGCGCTGCGGCTTGCGGATGAGCACGGCACCCCGCGCGGCTGGGCTTCGCCCTTCGGCCTGCTGCAGATCATCCGCTGCTGCGCCCGGATTCTGGAACTTTCCTCGTGTGTTGCCAAAGCCGGCTACCGCGAGTGCGACCAAGAGACGCTGGAGGCGATCACCAGCGAAACGCGGCAGGTGCTCTATTCCGTACAGGCTCAGATCGCTGCCTGATCGCCCGATGCCGCCGCTTTCGCGCGCGGCAACACCTTTTCGCCAAAATTAAAGGTTCTGCAGTATGAAAGCCCGTGTCATCGGCGGGCAAAGAGGCTATAGCGCATGCAGACGAAACGAGAGGAGCAGCAGCACACGGCTGCGCCACGCGAACAGGAAGCCGCCCCGCGCATGGCGACGACGAACGACATCGATTTCTCCGATATCCTCGACACCGATCATCTCTCGAAGACGTGCGACGCGGTGGCCGAGGCCAACAAGACGCGGCCCGACGTCATGCGGTCCGATCTGCTGGCGATCCTCAAGAAGGCGAGCAGCGAAGGTAGACAGATAGCGCGCGAGTTGCTTTCTGCCGATGGCAGCGGCATCAATTGTGCCCGCCGTATTTCCTGGCTGCAGGACCAGATCGTCACGGTCCTCTACGAGTTCGTCTGCACCCACGTCTTTCCGAAGCAGAAGGACAAGTTCGCCGTCACCGCCGTTGGCGGCTATGGCCGCGACACGCTGGCGCCAGGCTCCGATATCGACCTTCTGTTCCTGTTCCAGCCGAAGCCGGCGGAGGAGACGCACAAAGCAGTCGAATTCATGCTCTACGTCCTCTGGGACATGGGCTTCAAGGTTGGCCATGCAACGCGCACCCTGGAAGAGTGCATTGCGCTGTCGAAGTCGGACATGACGATCCGCACGGCGATCCTCGAGATGCGCTACATCTGTGGCCTGCGATCGCTGGAAACGCAACTGGAGACGCGCTTCGACAAGGAAATCGTCACCGGCACCGGCCCCGAATTCATCGCCGCCAAGCTTGCCGAGCGTGACGAGCGCCACCGCAAGGCGGGCGACACGCGCTATCTCGTCGAGCCGAACGTCAAGGAAGGCAAGGGCGGCCTGCGCGACCTGCACACGCTCTTCTGGATTTCGAAATACTACTACCATGTTCGCGACACGGCGGAGCTGGTGCCACTCGGGGTTCTCTCCAAGCACGAGTATCGCGTTTTCGAGAAGGCCGACGACTTCCTCTGGGCGGTGCGCTGCCACATGCATTTCCTGACCGGAAAGGCCGAGGAACGGCTGTCCTTCGACATTCAACGCGAGATCGCCGAAGCGCTTGGATATCATTCGCGACCCGGCCTTTCGGCCGTCGAGCGCTTCATGAAGCACTACTTCCTCGTCGCCAAGGACGTCGGCGACCTGACGCGCATCCTCTGCGCGGCGCTCGAGGATCAGCAGGCGAAGTCGACGCCCGGCCTCACCGGTGTCATCAGCCGCTTTGCGCACCGCAGCCGCAAGATCGCCGGCAGCACGGAGTTCGTCGAGGACCGCGGTCGTATCGCGCTTGCAAGCCCGGATGTCTTCAAGCACGACCCGGTCAACATCATCCGCCTGTTCCATGTTGCCGACATCAACGGGCTGGAATTCCATCCCGATGCGCTGAAGCGGGTGACGCGCTCGCTCAACCTCATCGACAGCGATCTGCGCGAAAACGATGAGGCCAATCGCCTCTTCATGTCGATCCTGACTTCGAAGGGCGACCCCGCGCTCATTCTGCGGCGCATGAACGAGGCCGGTGTGCTCGGCCGCTTCATTCCCGAATTCGGCAAGATCGTCGCGATGATGCAGTTCAACATGTACCACCACTATACGGTGGACGAGCATCTGATCCGCACCGTCGACGTCCTGTCGGAAATCGACAAGGGCAAGGCCGACGACCTGCACCCGCTCGCAAACAAATTGATGCCCGGCATCGAGGACCGCGAGGCGCTCTACCTTGCCGTGCTGCTGCACGACGTTGCCAAGGGCCGCCAAGAAGACCATTCCATTGCCGGCGCCCGTGTCGCCCGCAAGCTGTGCGCCCGTTTCGGCCTGTCGCAGAAGCAGACAGAGTTGGTCGTCTGGCTGATCCAGGAGCATCTGGTCATGTCGATGGTGGCGCAGACGCGCGACCTTACGGACCGCAAGACGATCACCGACTTCGCCGATGTGGTGCAGTCGCTCGACCGGCTGAAGATGCTGCTGATCCTGACGATCTGCGACATCCGCGCCGTCGGTCCCGGTGTCTGGAACGGCTGGAAAGGCCAGTTGCTGCGCACGCTTTACTATGAAACGGAACTGCTGCTTGCCGGCGGCTTCTCGGAGGTTTCGCGCAAGGAGCGCGCCAATTTCGCAGCCGAAGCGCTCTACAACGCGCTCTCCGACTGGAGCCAGAAGGATCGCAAGATCTATAGCAAGCTGCACTACCAGCCCTATCTGCTCTCCGTTCCCCTGGAAGATCAGGTCCGGCACGCCGGCTTCATCCGGCAGGCGGACAAGGCCGGCCAAGCGCTGGCGACAATGGTGCGGACCGACAGTTTCCACGCGATCACCGAGATCACCGTATTGTCGCCTGACCATCCGCGCCTCCTGGCCGTCATCGCCGGTGCCTGTGCCGCTGCCGGTGCCAACATCGTCGACGCGCAAATCTTCACGACGTCGGATGGGCGCGCGCTGGACACGATCCATGTCAGCCGCGAGTTCAAGGACGATGCCGACGAGCTTCGCCGCGCCGGCACCATCGGGCGGATGATCGAGGACGTGCTTTCCGGCCGCAAGCGGCTGCCCGAGGTCATCGCGACCCGCACCAAGAACCGCAAGAAGAGCAAGGCCTTCGTCATCCCGCCATCGGTCAACATCTCCAACAGTCTGTCGAACAAGTTCACGGTCATCGAAGTCGAATGCCTTGACCGACCCGGCCTGCTGTCGGAAATCACAGCGGTTCTATCGGATCTCTCGCTCGACATTCAGTCGGCCCGCATCACCACCTTCGGCGAGAAGGTCATCGACACCTTCTACGTGACCGATCTCGTCGGCCAGAAAATCTCGGGCGACAGCAAGCGCTCGAATATCACCGCGCGCCTCAAGGCCGTGATGGCCGAGGAACAGGACGAGCTGCGCGAGCGCATGCCCTCCGGCATCATCGCGCCGCCTGCTACGGCCAGCGCCGCGATGCAAACAGAAAAGAAGGCGGATTCGCCCGCATGAGCCCAAACGCATGAGCCTCGTTAGAAAATTCGCCACCGTCGGCGGCGCCACGCTCGGCAGCCGCATCTTCGGCTTCGCCCGTGAAACGCTGATGGCGGCCGCACTCGGCACCGGTCCGATGGCCGACGTCTTTTATGCCGCCTTCCGTTTTCCGAACCTCTTCCGGCGGCTCTTTGCGGAAGGCGCTTTCAATGCCGCCTTCGTGCCGCTCTTTGCCAAGGAAATCGAGGCGAACGGCACCGATGGTGCCAAGCGCTTTTCTGAAGAAGTGTTCGGCGTGCTGTTTTCGGTGCTGCTGCTCATCACCATCGTGATGGAGCTCTCCATGCCCCTGCTCGTGCGCTTCGTCATCGCGCCGGGCTTTACCAACGATCCGGACAAGTTCGACATTACCGTGCGCATGGCGGCGGTCATGTTCCCCTACCTCATGTGCATGTCGCTGACGGCGATGATGAGCGGCATGCTGAATTCGCTCCATCATTTCTTCGCCGCCGCGATTGCGCCCGTTTTCCTCAACGTCGTGATGATCGGCGCGCTGTTCTACGCGCTCTATATCGACGCGGAGCCCGTGCAGACCGCGTGGTATCTCTCCTGGGGCGTGCTCGTCGCCGGTATCCTGCAGCTCGCCGTCGTCTACTTCGGCGTGCTCCACGCCGGCATGAGCATCGGGTTGCGTTTCCCGCGCTTCACGCCCAACGTCAAACGACTGCTGATCCTCGCGATCCCCGCGGCGGTGACTGGCGGCATTACCCAGATCAACCAGATGATCGGCCAGGCGATTGCGTCCTCGCGCGAAGGCGCCATTGCAGCCCTCCAGTATGCCGACCGTATCTATCAGCTGCCGCTCGGCGTCGTCGGCGTCGCCGTCGGCGTGGTGCTGCTGCCGGAACTCGCCCGCGCCCTGAAGGGCGGCAATCTGCGCGAGGCCGCAAACCTGCAGAACCGGTCGATGGAATTCGTACTGTTCCTGACCATCCCCGCTGCCTTCGCGCTCTGGATTCTCTCCGACGAAATCATCCGTGTGCTCTATGAGCGCGGTGCCTTCCATCAGGAAAACACCTCCATCGTCGGCTCCATCCTCGCCATCTACGGCATTGGCCTGCCGGCTTTCGTGCTGATCAAGGCGCTGCAGCCGGGATTCTACGCGCGCGAGGACACCAGGACGCCGATGCGCTTTTCCGCCATCGCCGTTGGCGTCAATTGCGCCACGGCGCTGACGCTCTTCCCGTTCCTCGGCGCTCCCGGCATAGCAGTCGCGGAAGCGACGGCAGGCTGGATAAGCACCGTACTGCTCTTCACCACCCTGCTGCGTCGTCGCCATCTCACCTGGGAATGGGCCTTGGCGCGGCGCACGGCGCTGCTCGTCGTGTCGGCGGCCGTCATGGGCGGCGTGATCATGTACCTGCAGCACCGCTGGGAGCCGTGGCTTGCCTCAAGCGCGCACCTGACGACGAAGGTCGGCACGCTCGGCCTTCTGATCGTGATCGCCATGGCTGTCTACTTCGCGACCGCATTCCTGATCGGTGGCGCAAAACTCGGCATGATCCGGCGCAATCTCAATCGCAAGCCGGCTGCAAAGGTAGACGGTTGAGCCTCAGCAATAGGTCCATCGTCGTTTGGCGCCTACGTCCACATGGACGATGCCGTTGCAGTAACGGCCGATCCCGCCGATTCCTGGTGCCGATTCAGCGATCGCAATGATGGTGCGCTCCGAAACGCCGGGGATCCGGATATCGGCGGCTGCGCAGTAGCGATGCTGGGAATGAGATCGACCGTGCGCCCGGAACCCCGAGGTTACCATTGGACGGCGACCGGTCTTGGCGGCGATATAAGCAAGAACGCCGCGTAGCCGCGGCGGGAAGCAGTTCGCCTGGACGCTGACGGTCTGCAGCGAGTAGGCAAGCGTTTCCTTATGCTTGAGCGGCGGTATTGCAACTCTTCTGACGTTCTGGGCGTCGGCACTGTCGAAACACGACAGACTGAACAGGCCGGCGAGTGCGATGGAAAATGCCGAATGCATGGTTCCCTCCCCTCGAAATGCGCCGGCATCGCCGGCGCAGTTTTTGGCGAATGGAACGCTCACCCCAAAAATGGCCTTTTTGTGAAATTCTTTACCTACCGTTACGGAACCGTAACACAATTTACGGCCAATTGATGAATTAGCTCTACCTCAGAGGTGGTATAAATTTCCAAGCTGCGTAAATTTTCTTGACATATTCACAGCAAGCAATTCATCGCCAATCTCCCGTTCATAGCGTTTCTCGTGCAAATACCACCGCCAATCCCCGCCGGGTGCAATGTGTGTCAAAACGCTTGCTAGACCTCACGGTCGCGAAGGCGCTCCCGTCGGCGCGAGGAGCATGATCCTTGACCGAGCCCCCGCAACCGGCAACAACACGACACGACAAATCGGAGCCTGCAATGTCCCAATCGCTCTTCCTCGTAACGCTCGTCGTCGACGACTACGATCGCGCCAAGGACTTCTACTGCGGCGCGCTCGGCTTCGATTGCCTCCAGGATGACGTCCAGCCGGATGGCAAGCGCTGGGTCGTCGTCAGACCGAAGGGCAGCGACGGCGCAGCCTTTCTGGTCGCGCAGGCGGCCAACGATCGGCAGATGGCGGCAATGGGCAACCAGACGGGCGGGCGTGTCGGCTTCTTTCTCAAGACCGACGATTTCGCAGGCGACCATGAGTCGATGCTGGCCAAGGGCGTGCAGTTTCTCGAGGCGCCGCGGCACGAAAGCTACGGGACCGTCGCCGTGTTTGCGGATCCTTACGGCAACACCTTCGATCTGATCGAACACGCCGCAGGCTGAACCCCTTGATTGCGGGAGCGCGCGCGTGCATAAGCGCGCCCGTTAGCAACATGGGTTACAGACCCTGGGGCCCTCCACCAGCCTAATCGAGGACATAATGAACGAATTCAGGAAAGTCGTTTTTTCCGGCGTCCAACCGACCGGCAATCTCCATCTCGGCAACTATCTCGGCGCGATCCGCAAGTTCGTGGCACTGCAGGAAGGCAACGACTGCATCTACTGTGTCGTGGATATGCACGCGCTGACGGCGCAGCTCGTCCATGAGGATATGCCGAACCAGATCCGCTCGATCGCCGCCGCCTTCATCGCCTCCGGCATCGATCCGGAAAAGCACATTGTCTTCAACCAGTCGGCCGTGCCGCAGCATGCAGAACTCGCATGGATCTTCAATTGCGTAGCGCGCATCGGTTGGATGAACCGCATGACGCAGTTCAAGGACAAGGCCGGCAAGGACCGCGAGCAGGCCTCGCTCGGTCTCTACGCCTATCCGAGCCTGATGGCTGCCGACATCCTCGTCTATCGCGGGACGCATGTCCCCGTCGGCGACGACCAGAAGCAGCACCTTGAACTCGCCCGCGACATTGCCATGAAGTTCAACCTCGACTACGCGGAGCATATCCGCAAGACGGACTATGGCATCGACATCACCGTCGGCAACGAGCCGGTGCATGCCTATTTCCCGATGGTCGAGCCGCTGATCGATGGCCCGGCGCCGCGTGTCATGTCGCTTCGCGACGGTACCAAGAAGATGTCGAAGTCGGATCCATCAGATCTTTCGCGCATCAACCTGATGGACGACGAGGAGGCGATCTCGAAGAAGATCCGCAAGGCCAAGACCGATCCGGACGGCTTGCCCAGTGAAGTCGACGGTCTCAAGGGTCGCCCGGAAGCGGACAACCTTGTCGGCATCTACGCGGCGCTCGCTGACAGGTCGAAAGCTGACGTGCTTGCCGAATTCGGCGGGCAGCAGTTCTCGGTCTTCAAGCCGGCGCTCGTCGATCTCGCCGTCAATGTGCTCTCGCCGATCACCGCCGAGATGCGCCGCCTGATGTCGGACACCAGTCACATCGACGCGACCCTGCGCAACGGCAGTGAACGGGCTCGGGCCCGCGCCGAGGTGACGATGAAGCAAGTGCGCGACATCGTCGGCTTCTTGTACTGAGATAGGCCTCAAGAGCTTACCCGGGGCGACCTTTGCCGCCCCGGGCTTGTCGAAGCCAGACCTGCGGCGTAGTCTGTTGAAACGACCGTCAGGAGGCTTCGATGCGAGATCGCAACCTCATCCAGATCGGCACGATGGAGATCCGGTTTCTGATCGACGAGGATCAGAGTGCCGGCGGTCTCGTGATGTTCGAATTCACGGTCCCGCCCCAGGCACGCGTCCCCGCCCCCCATTACCACCGGGACGTCGACGAAGTGATCTACGGATTGTCCGGCACGATGTCGACGACGCTGGACGGGCGCAAACACGAGATCGCAGCAGGGGAAACCCTGTTCATTCCGCGCGGTTACGTCCACACCCACGAGAACCTGCATGGCGAAACCGCCAAGGCGTTGATCACCATGACGCCCGGCCTGATCGGCAGGCGCTATTTCGAGGAGATGGCGTCGGCCATCAATGTTCAGGGCAAGCCTGACATCGAACATGTGAAGGCGATCATGCGTCTCTACGGACTGGTTCCGGCCTGACTACACAGCACGCAGGCGATCCTTCGAGGGCGACCAAACGAGGGCTTGCAAATCTTCAGGTTCAGGTGTCAGAGTCCGCCCCATGGTATCAAAACGACTCTCCCGGCTCGAAGGTCATCGCCGCAAATTCATGGCTGTCATTGACGATACGCCCGAATGCTCCCGCGCCGTCCACTACGCCGGTCGGCGCGCCAAGAACTCGAATGGCGGCCTTGTGCTGATGTACGTGATTCCGGAGGGCGACTTCCAGCAGTGGCTGGGTGTGGAGGAAATCATGCGCGCCGAGGCGCGCGAGGAAGCGGAAGCAGTAGTCGCCAAGGCGGCGCATGTGGTTCGCGAAACGATCGGCATCGACCCTGAGATCGTCATCCGCGAGGGAAGCGCCACGGAACAGATCAACGCCGTCATCGAAGAAGACCGTGATATCGCCATCCTGGTGCTGGCCGCAAGCTCGGCAAAGGAGGGACCGGGGCCGCTGGTGTCGTCGATCGCCGGGCGTGGCGCGACATTTCCGATCCCCGTCACTGTCCTGCCGGATACATTGACCGACGAGGAGCTGGATGCCCTCGCATAAAGCCATTTCTTGAGTGCCAGTCTCTTGAATAGAGTTGCCAATCGGCTTATTTTCTTTTTTGAAGAATTCTAAAGACGGCCTGGGCCACTGCCCGCCGCACGGAGAGCGACATGTTTATTCAGACCGAAGCCACACCGAATCCCGCCACGCAGAAGTTCCTGCCGGGTCGGGTCGTGATGGAAAACGGCACGGCCGAGTTTCGGAGCGCCGACGAGGCCCAGGCATCGCCGCTCGCGGCTCGTCTGTTCGAAATCCCGGGCGTGACCGGCGTCTACTTCGGTTATGACTTCATCTCCGTCTCCAAGGACAATGCCGAGTGGCAGCACCTGAAGCCGGCGATCCTTGGCTCGATTATGGAACACTTCATGTCGGGCAAGCCTGTCATGGGCGATGCATCGATTCTTTCCGAAGATCTCGATGCCGGCGGCGAATTCTTCGACGAAGCCGACGAGTCGATCGTGCTGACGATCAAGGAGCTGCTGGACACACGCGTGCGGCCGGCCGTTGCACAGGATGGTGGCGACATCACCTTCCGCGGCTTCAAGGACGGCAAGGTTTATCTCAACATGAAGGGCTCTTGCTCCGGCTGCCCGTCCTCGACGGCGACGCTGAAGCATGGCGTGCAGAACCTGCTTCGCCATTTCGTTCCGGAAGTCGAGGAAGTCGTCGCCGCCTGACGGCGACGCCCCTGTTCCGGCATTCGTCCTGGCGCAGCAATTGCAAGCGCGGCAGGGTGATTGTATGGACGCTGAGGAACGCTTTATTCGGAAATTGATGCCATGATCATACTGGCGCTCGACACCGCAGGTGTGGATTGCGCTGCCGCTCTCTATGACAGCGGCAGGAATACGATGCTGGGGGAGGCATCGGACATGATCGGCAAGGGGCATGCTGAGCATCTGATGGGGATCGTCGACCGCGCGATGGATAAGGCGGGCCTGGCGCTTTCGGCCGTCGATCGTATTGCCGTCACCATCGGTCCTGGCTCCTTCACGGGCATTCGCGTCGGCGTCGCCGCTGCCCGCGGCTTTGCGCTGTCGCTCGGCGTTCCGGCCGTCGGCATCACCACGCTTGCGGTGATGGCTGAAGCGCAGCGGCAAAAGACGCCCGGGCGCCCGGTGCTGACAGCCATGGATGCCAAGCGAAACGAGATCTACTTGCAGGCCTTCAATGCCGATGGCGAACCGCTCGACGAAGCGCGCGCCGTGACTGTCGAGGAAGCGCAGACGGTTGCTGCGGCATTCGATGGCGAAATAACCGGTTCGGCCACGCCCCTCCTGAAGCCGGACGCTACCGGCGACCATGCCAACCATTTCCCGATTTCTTTGGTGGCGCGCCTCGGTGCCGACGCCGATCCGTCTGCTGGAAAGCCTAAACCTCTTTATCTGCGCGGACCCGATGCCAAGCCGCAGGCCGGATTCGCAATTGCGCGAGTATGACGATGTTGGAATCCTATTTGACCTTGAAGCCGGAATTTGAAATCGTCGCGATGGATGCCGATGATTGCCGCGCGGTCGCCGCGCTGCACGGCGAGCGTTTCGCCCGCCCGTGGGGCGATGGCGAATTCTACAGCCTGCTCAGCCAGGATACCGTCTTCGGCTTCGTGGCCCGCCAAACCAATGCATTCCTCAAGAAGCCGTTGCCGGGCTTCGTGCTGGCGCGCCAAGTCGCCGGCGAAGCGGAAATCCTGGCGATCGCCGTGCAGACAAAGGTCGCGCGCGCCGGCCTCGGCTGGCGGCTGATGCAGGCTGCCATGCGCGAAGCGAAACTGCGCGGTGGCGAGAGCATCTTTCTCGAGGTCGACGACGGCAATGCGGCCGCACTCGGGCTCTACGGCAAGCTCGGCTTCGAGAAGGTCGGCGAACGCCGGGGATACTACAAGGATGCCAAGGGCGCGGTTTCCACAGCGCTTGTCATGAAGCGCGTTCTTCGCTAGTTCCGTTGCTTGAACGTTGACTATCGGAAGGCAGCCCATGACTGACGTCGCCAAGACCCTCGAGGAGCTTTGCGCTGAACGCGGCATGCGCATGACCGAGCAGCGCCGTGTAATCGCACGCATACTCGAAGAATCCGCCGACCACCCCGACGTGGAAGAACTCTATCGCCGCTCGGTGAAGGTCGATGCGAAGATTTCGATCTCGACAGTCTACCGCACCGTGAAGCTGTTCGAAGACGCCGGCATTATCGAGCGTCATGACTTCCGAGACGGCCGCTCGCGCTATGAGACGGTGCCGGAAGAGCATCACGACCATCTCATCGACCTCAAGTCGGGTGTCGTGATCGAGTTTCACTCGCCCGAGATCGAGGCATTGCAGGAGCGCATCGCCCGCGAGCACGGCTTCAAGCTGGTCGACCACCGGCTGGAACTTTACGGCATCCCGCTCAAGCCGGACGAGCGCTGAGACATGATCGCAGCCATGGAGTCTTCGTCTTGATCGCCTGGCTGCGCGTCGCCTTTGCGGGTATCGTCATTTTCGTCGCCAGTCTCCTGCTCATGCCCTGGCAGCTTTTGGCGCTCCGCTTCGACTGGAAGCTGCGGCGCTGGCTGCCCCGCGTCTGGCATCGCATCGTCTGTTTCTGTCTCGGCATCCGGATTCGCGTCCATGGGAAGATGGAAACGCACAGGCCGTTGATGCTGTGCGCCAATCATTCGTCGTGGATGGACATCATGGTGCTCTCCGCGGTTGCCGACGTTGCGTTCATCGCCAAGATCGAGGTGCGCGACTGGCCGATTTTCGGCACGCTGGCGAAGCTGCAGAAGAGCGTCTTCGTCGTGCGCGAGGAAAAGCGCAAGACCGGTCATCAGGCGAACGAGATAGCGACCCGAATGGCGGATGGCGAGATCGTCGTCCTGTTTCCGGAGGGCACGACGTCGGATGGAAACCGGCTTCTGGAGGTCAAATCGTCGCTGTTTGGCGCCGCCGCCATGGCGGTTCCCGCTTCGCCGACCGGAGCCGTCGTCGTCCAACCGGTCGCGGTGGCCTATACCGGCGTCCACGGTCTGCCGATGGGGCGCTATCATCGCCCGCTTGCCTCGTGGCCGGGCGATGTGGAGATGTTCCCGCATCTGAAAGACATGCTGCGATGCGGCGCCTTTGAGGTGGAAGTCTGTTTCGGCGAAGCCGTCGAATATCGTGCGAACAGCAACCGCAAGGAAGTCAGCACGACCATCGCTCGTCGCATCCGCTCGATGCTTGGCGCAGCATTGCGCGGTCGCAAAGCGGCCTGAGGCAAGATTTCCTTTTCTCGCGCATGAAAAACCACTAAATAGCCGCCCATGACCCAGGACAGTGCCCTTCTTCATGCCCCGGAGACCGATCTCCGTGATGGCAGCAACAGCCGCAAGGTGTTCATCAAGACCTATGGCTGCCAGATGAACGTCTATGACTCGACACGCATGAGCGATGCCCTCGCGCGTGACGGATACGAGTCGACGGAAGTCTTGGAAGAGGCAGACCTTGTTCTGCTGAATACCTGTCATATCCGCGAAAAGGCTGCCGAAAAGGTCTACTCGGCGCTCGGCCGCCTGCGCGACATGAAGAAGGAGCGCAACAAGGAAGGCCGGGAGTTCATGATCGGCGTCGCCGGTTGCGTGGCACAGGCGGAAGGCGAGGAAATCCTGCGCCGGGCGCCCGCCGTCGACGTCGTCATCGGTCCGCAGACCTATCACCGCCTGCCGGAAGCGCTGCGCAAGGCGAAGGAAGGGCAGCGGATCGTCGACACGGAATATGCCCTCGAAGACAAGTTCGAGCATCTGCCGATCGCCGAGAGCAAGAAAATCCGCTCTCGCGGCGTAACCTCCTTCCTGACGGTTCAGGAAGGATGCGACAAGTTCTGCACCTTCTGTGTCGTGCCCTATACGCGCGGTTCGGAAGTATCTCGGCCTGTCAGCCAGATCGTCGAGGAAGCACAGAAGCTCGTGGAAGGCGGCGTGCGCGAAATCACGCTGCTCGGCCAGAACGTCAACGCCTGGCATGGTGTCGGCCCGAATGATCAGGAATGGACGCTCGGAGACCTGCTCTACCGGCTGGCCGAGATCCCCGGACTTGCACGTCTGCGCTACACCACCAGCCATCCTCGCGACATGGACGATCGCCTGATCGAGGCGCATCGGGACCTGCGCGCGCTGATGCCCTACCTGCATCTGCCGGTGCAGGCCGGCTCCGACCGCATCCTGAAGGCGATGAACCGGCGCCATACGGCCGCCGAATACCTGACCCTCGTCGAGCGCATCCGCGCCGCTCGCCCAGACATTGCCCTTTCCGGAGACTTCATCGTCGGTTTTCCGGGGGAGACAGAGCAGGATTTTGAAGATACACTCCGTCTCGTGGAGGAGGTGCGCTATGCGCAGGCCTTCTCCTTCAAGTACTCGACACGGCCGGGCACGCCCGGTGCGGAACTGAAGGACCAGGTGCCGGAAGAGATCAAGGCAGAACGGCTAGAACGCCTGCAGGCGCTTCTTCTGAAGCAACAGCAGGAATTTGCCGAATCCCGTGTCGGGAAAACGATCGAACTGTTGCTCGAAAAGCCCGGTCGCATGCCAGGACAGCTTATCGGCCGTTCTCCGTGGCTTCAGTCCGTGAATGTTGATGCAAAAGCATTGCAAATCGGTGACATTATTAACGTGCGAATCACCGGAACCGGAACCAACAGCCTGTTTGCCGAGATAGCAGAGGCTGAGGTCTAAACCCTAGGAGCTCGACCGCTTGAACGGACAAGAATTGGTTTCTTCACCGCGCCACCCACGCATTGCGAGCGACGCCAATCACTTTATTCTGACGTTCGAGAACAATCGGTTCGCCAGTGAGTTGTTCGGTCAGTTCGACCAGAACCTCAAGCTGCTTGAAGAGCGTCTCCACATCGACGCTCGAGCGCGCGGCAATTCCGTCGTTATCTCGGGAGACATTGTCGCCACCAACCAGGCGCGGCGTACACTCGATTACCTCTATGAGAAACTCCAGAAAGGCGGCAGCGTGGAGCGATCCGACGTTGAAGGCGCGATCCGCATGGCGGTCGCCGCAGACGATCAACTGAGCCTGCCGACGATGGAGCGCAAAGCCAAGCTCACCATGGCGCAGATTTCGACCCGCAAGAAGACTATCGTCGCGCGAACGCCGACCCAGGACGCCTACGTGCGCGCTCTGGAACGGGCCGAACTGGTTTTCGGCGTCGGTCCGGCGGGTACCGGCAAGACCTATCTCGCCGTCGCTCATGCGGCCCAGCTCCTCGAACGGGGTCTCGTCGAGAAGATCATTCTTTCCCGCCCGGCGGTGGAAGCCGGCGAGCGGCTCGGCTTCCTGCCCGGCGACATGAAGGAAAAGGTCGATCCCTATCTCCGCCCGCTCTATGACGCGCTCTACGACATGATGCCCGCCGACAAGGTCGATCGGGCAATCACGGCCGGTGTTATCGAAATCGCTCCGCTCGCCTTCATGCGCGGCCGGACGCTCGCAAACGCCGCCGTCATTCTCGACGAAGCGCAGAACACGACCTCGATGCAGATGAAGATGTTCCTGACGCGTCTTGGCGAGAATTCCCGCATGATCGTCACCGGCGACCCGAGCCAAATCGACCTGCCGCGTGGTGTCAAATCCGGACTGGTGGAGGCCCTTCAACTACTGAATGGCGTCGAAGGCATTTCGATCGTCCGCTTCCGGGATACGGATGTCGTACGTCATCCGCTTGTTGGCCGCATCGTCAAGGCCTACGACTCGACCTATATCGCGGAAGCAGAGGAAGCCAGCCGGCAGGATTGATGGCCGAACTCGACATTCAGATCAGCATCGAAGAGGGCGACTGGCCCTCCGAGGATGCGCTGCATGCATTGGCGGATCGGGTGCTGGAAACAGCCGCCACCTATCTGCGTGAAACGGTCAAGCAGCCCTTTCCGAAGATGGTGCCCGAGGTTTCGCTTGTTTTCACGGATGATGCCTCGATCCAGGACATCAATGCCGAGTGGCGCGGCAAGGACAAGCCGACCAATGTGCTTTCCTTTCCGGCCTTCCCGGTCAAGCCGGGCAACGTGCCGGGACCGATGTTGGGCGACATCATTATCGCAAGAGAGACCGTTGAGCGGGAGGCAGTCGAGCTCGAAAAGATCTTTGACGACCACCTGACCCACTTGATGGTGCATGGTTTCTTGCATCTCTTCGGCTACGATCATAATAATGACGCTGAAGCCGAGATAATGGAGGGGCTCGAGACTCGCATTTTGGCGGTACTCGGCCTATCTGACCCATACGAGGGTCAAGACCTTAAAATGGAACCATGAGCGACTTTACGACGAGACCGGCCGCGGAGGCCAAGGACGCCGACCAATCCTCCTCTTCTGACGAGGGTGGCAGTAGTAGTAGGCAGTCTGGACGACCCCAATCCTTCTGGACGCGCGCCGCGCGTATCTTGAGACCACAGCAGGGCTCGCGCCTTCGCGAGGACATCGCCGATGCGCTGCTGACCGACGCTGCCGACGGTGACGTCTTTTCGCCCGATGAACGGGCAATGCTGCACAACATCCTTCGCTTCCGGGAAGTGCGCGTTGCTGACGTGATGGTGCCGCGGGCCGATATCGAAGCCGTCGATCAGAACATCACGATCGGCGAACTGATGATCCTGTTCGAGGAATCTGGCCGTTCGCGCATGCCTGTTTATGCGGATACGCTCGATGATCCGCGCGGCATGGTGCATATCCGCGATCTCCTGTCCTACGTCGCCAAGCAGGCGCGCAACAAGCGCCGCGGCAGCACCAAGACAGTCAAGTCGACAGAGCCTCTGGTCGAGGTTTCACCCGAACACTTGCAGAAGCCTACACGCGCTGCGAAGCCGAATTTCGACCTCAGCCGCGTCGACCTACAGAAGACGCTGTCGGAGGCCGGGATCATCCGCAAGATCCTGTTCGTTCCGCCGTCGATGCTTGCGTCGGACCTCCTTCGCCGCATGCAGGTCAACCGCACGCAGATGGCGCTGGTCATCGACGAGTACGGCGGCACCGATGGATTGGCCTCGCACGAGGACATCGTCGAGATGGTCGTCGGTGACATCGATGACGAGCACGACGACGATGAAGTCATGTTTAAGCGCGTCTCCGAAGACGTCTTCGTCGCGGATGCCCGTGTCGAACTGGAGGAGATCGCCGAGGCGATCGGGCCGGACTTCGACATCACCGAACAGGTCGACGAAGTCGACACGCTGGGCGGCCTGATCTTCTCCGAGCTCGGGCGTATTCCGGTGCGTGGCGAGGTCGTGCAGGCTCTGCCCGGTTTCGAGTTCCATATCCTCGACGCCGATCCGCGCCGGATCAAGCGCGTGAGGATCACCCGCAAGCGTCAGGCCATCCGTCGCCGCGTCAAGATCGACGGCGACAGCACGCCCGGTTCGGATCACGGCGAGGAGAGGCAAACCGACGCCTCCACGTCGACCTGATGCCGCAACGCACGACAAACGGCGGCTTTTTTGAAAGACTGCGAGCGGGTTGATTCGCAGCTTGATGGGAGTGCGCATGGAGCGGCTTGCGGACAGGGTTATCCTTGCCTGGGGGTTCAAGAGGGTTGCGTTGGCGGTCCTTGCTGGCGCCGTCGGCGTTCTGGCCCTGCCTCCATTTGGCTTCTTTGCCGCAATGTTCGTGTCGTTCACGCTGCTCGTCTGGCTGATCGACGGCTCGGCTGCCGCTCCGGAAAGCGGGCTCATTGGGCGACTGTGGCCATCTTTTACCGTCGGTTGGCTCTTCGGCTTTGGCTATTTCGTCGCGGGTCTCTGGTGGCTTGGCCACGCCTTGATGATCGACGCGGAGGCCTTCGCTTGGGCGCTGCCGCTGGCGATCCTCGGCCTGCCTGCCGTGCTCGCCATCTTCTACGGCATTGCTGCGGCGCTGGCGCGAACCATGTGGTCCGATGGCATGGGGCGGATTGCGGCGCTTGCGGCGAGCTTCGGGTTGCTGGAGTGGCTGCGGAGCGTGCTTTTCACCGGCTTCCCCTGGAACGCTATCGGCTACGGCATGACGCCCGTGCCGCTCATGATGCAATCGGGGCACGTCATCGGCATCATGGGCATCACGTCGCTCTCGGTCTTCATCTTCGCCGCACCCGCACTCCTCGGCACCCGGCAGGGCGCAAAGCTCGGGCTCTCGCTGGCAGCCCTGCTCTTCGCCGCACATATCGGCTATGGCGCCTATATCCTCTATGGCCCGCAACCCGCGCCTGCATCCGACTCCCCGAGCCCGGTCATTCGCCTGGTTCAGCCGATGATCGAGCAGACGGCGAAGATGGACAGCGACGCCGACCGCGCAGCTATCTTCGAGAAGCACCTGAAGCTTTCCGTCGAGCCTCCGAAGGACGGCGGGCGGAAACCGGACATCATTGTCTGGCCGGAAACGTCCATTCCCTTCATCCTGACCGACAATCAGGATGCGCTCAGCCGGATCGCGGACACGCTCGACGACAATCAGATCCTGATTGCCGGCGCTGTCAGGGTGGAGGACATGGGGCCTGGCAATCCGCCTCGCTACTACAATTCGATATACGTCATCGACGGCCGTGGGCAGATTGCCGGCGCGGCCGACAAGGTGCATCTCGTGCCGTTCGGCGAATACGTGCCGTTCGAGAATATCCTCGACGATTTCGGCATCCAGAATGTGGTCGAGATGCCAGGCGGCTTCTCACCCGCCGCCACGCGCCAGCTTCTGAGTTTGCCCACGGGGATCAAGTTCTATCCCCTCGTCTGCTACGAGATCATTTTCCCCGACGAGATGACCGGCGACCTAGGCGCCGCCAATGCCATTCTCAATGTTACGAACGACGCGTGGTTCGGTGCAACACCCGGCCCCTACCAGCACTTTCAACAGGCTAGGTTGCGTGCCGTGGAGACCGGCTTGCCGCTGATTCGAAATGGCAATAGCGGAATTTCAGCCATCGTGAACTCCCGTGGCGAGGTCATTGCGGGTCTCGGCCTCAATGAAACTGGCTTTGTCGACGCAACCATCGAGCGTTTCGACGCCCAGCGCGATCCGGGTTACCCGCGCCAAACTTACTTCCGGTTGATCGAGATACTTCTGTTTGCAATTGCGCTGGTTTCGCGTTTTGGTTTAGTTTTCAAGCAGAATTGACCGAAAACCCCTAAAATTGCATAGTGGTTCGGATCGGCGTTCTTAGCGTATGTTTCAAGGTGGTTAATCAAGACTTTGCAACGTGGCGTTTTGGGGATGGGTTTGGGCATGCCGGTTTGAACAAGGTTGAAAATTTTTGTTAGGGCAGGACCATGATTGAGAACAAGAAGCGGCCGAACCCCATCGACGTACACGTTGGTAGTCGCATTCGCCTTCGGCGAACGATGCTCGGAATGAGCCAGGAAAAGCTCGGAGAGAGCCTCGGCATCACCTTTCAGCAGATCCAGAAATACGAAAAAGGCACCAACCGTGTCGGTGCCAGCCGCCTCCAGAATATTTCCAGCATTTTGAACGTTCCGGTTTCCTTCTTCTTCGAGGACGCGCCGGGCGAACAATCCTCCGGCCTGTCCGGCATGGCGGAAGCCTCCAGCTCCAACTATGTGGTCGACTTTCTTTCGTCGTCCGAGGGGCTTCAACTCAACCGCGCCTTTGTAAAAATCACCGATCCCAAGGTTCGCCGCAAAGTCGTCGAGCTGGTGAAGGCACTCGCCGCCGAAGCCGACAGCGAATAACCGCCATTCAAAATTCGGAGCAGAGACAAAAGCGGTCGCAACGGCCGCTTTTGGCATTTTTGGGGCAAAATTTGCCACTTTGCAGCAGATATAAAGATATATTTATGTCCTTCTACGCTTGTTTTTCTGATGCGAACTGAGTACCTACTAGGCAGCTTTTGTTCTTTGAGGGGAATCCCGGAATGCGCGCGAATTACCTTTTCACCAGCGAGTCAGTTGCCGAAGGTCACCCGGACAAGGTGTGTGACCGGATCTCCGACGAGATCGTGGATTTGGTCTACCGCGAAGCCGCCAAGACCGGCGTCAACCCCTGGGGCGTGCGCATTGCCTGCGAGACCCTGGCAACCACCAACCGCGTCGTGATCGCCGGTGAAGTGCGCCTGCCGCCGAGCCTGATGAAGAAGGACAAGAACGGCAACGACGTCATCAACCCTTCGAAGTTCAAGGCCGCTGCCCGCCGCGCCATCAAGGACATCGGCTATGAGCAGGACGGGTTCCACTGGAAGACGGCGAAGATCGACGTGCTCCTGCACTCGCAGTCCGCCGACATCGCCCAGGGCGTCGATAGTGCCGCCGACCAGCAGGGTGACGAAGGTGCCGGCGACCAGGGCATCATGTTCGGCTACGCCTGCAAGGAAACGCCTGACCTCATGCCGGCGCCGATCTATTACTCCCATAAGATCCTGCAGCTGCTCGCGACTGCCCGCAAGAAGGGCGACGGCGAAGTTGCAAAGCTCGGCCCGGACGCCAAAAGCCAGGTGACGGTGCGCTACGTGAACGGCAAGCCTGCCGAAGTCACGTCGATCGTTCTCTCCACCCAGCATCTCGACGAAAGCTGGGATTCGAAGAAGGTTCGCGCGGTGGTCGAGCCCTATATCCGCGAAGCCCTCGGCGATCTGCCGATCGCCGACGATTGCAACTGGTACATCAATCCGACCGGCAAGTTCGTCATCGGCGGTCCTGACGGCGACGCCGGCCTCACCGGCCGCAAGATCATCGTCGACACCTACGGCGGTGCTGCTCCGCACGGTGGCGGTGCGTTCTCCGGCAAGGACACGACCAAGGTCGACCGCTCGGCCGCTTACGCTGCCCGTTACCTCGCGAAGAACGTCGTTGCCGCCGGTCTTTCCGACCGCTGCACGATCCAGCTGTCCTACGCTATCGGCGTCGCACAGCCGCTGTCGATCTATGTCGACCTGCACGGCACCGGCAAGGGCGTGACGGAAGACCAGATCGAAGCCGCGATCCGCAAGAACATGGACCTGTCGCCAACAGGCATCCGCCGTCACCTCGACCTCAACAAGCCGATCTATGCCAAGACTTCGGCCTACGGCCATTTCGGTCGCAAGGCTGGACGCGACGGCTCGTTCTCCTGGGAACGCACCGACCTCGTCAAGGCGCTCAAGGACGCCGTCAAGGTCAAGGAAGCAGCATGACCGACATGGAGCGTCGCGGACGCGCGACCGAAGCCTTCTTCGGTCGCCGCAAGGGAAAGGCTCTGCGCGAACATCAGGCAGAGCGACTGAACACCCTGCTTCCGGCGTTCCTCATCGATCTTTCAGCGGCTCCGCCCGAGCCGCTGAAGACCCTCTTTCCGGTGCCGACCGAAAGGCTGCGCCTGGAAATCGGTTTCGGCGGCGGCGAGCATCTGATCCATCGCGCCGTGGAAATACCCTCGACCGGCTTTATCGGGGTCGAGCCTTTCATCAATTCCATGCAGAAGCTGCTGACGAGCGTCGACAAGGCAGGCGCCAGGAACGTTCGTGTCTACAACGATGATGCGACGCAATTGCTGGATTGGTTGCCGGACGCCTCGATCGACCAGATCGACCTGCTTTACCCGGATCCGTGGCCAAAGCGGAAGCACTGGAAGCGCCGCTTCGTGTCGAAGACGAACCTCGACCGATTCCACCGCGTGCTGAAGCCGGGCGGGCTGTTCTGCTTTGCGTCCGATATCGATACCTACGTCAACTGGACGCTGCTCAAATGCCGCGACCATGGCGGCTTCGAATGGCTAGCACAGAATGCGGCAGACTGGCTGACGCCCTACGAGGGCTGGCCGAGCACACGCTACGAGGCCAAGGCACGGCGTGAAGGCAGATCTTCCGCCTATCTCACATTCAAGCGCGTCTGAGCCTGCCTAGTGCAGGCTCACCGTTTTCAGCTCATCCTCAGCGGCCTTGAAGAAGGTGCTGGAGCGATTATCCGTCAAAAGGATCGGCGTGCCATCGGCGCCGAATAGCGCCCAGAGGTCAACGCTCGGATCGATGTCTGGCGCTTCCGGGAAGCACTTGGCAACTTCTTCGTTGCGCATCTTGCGGATATAGGCGACCTCGCCGTTGCCGATGCCGGCAAGTTCGGTTTTGGTCAGGTGCGAATTGGCTTCTTTCATCAACATTCCTGTACCTCCAAGAGAAGGGACCAACGGCTCAACATGCGCCGTTGTCCTACTGTGAGACCGAAATGTTAATTTTCTTCACCATGCGGCTCGGTTCGGGGCGGATGAGATCCACCGACAGCAACCCATTCTTGAGGCAAGCGCCCAAAACCTGCATGCCGTCGGCCAGAACAAAGGTCCGCTGGAACTGACGCGCGGCGATGCCGCGATAGAGATAATCGCGCTCTCCCTGCTCTGCCTGACGGCCGCGGATCGACAGCTGATTTTCCTCGACGGAGACATCGAGGTCGTCCTCAGCGAATCCCGCGACGGCAAGGGTTATGCGCAGCCTTTCCGGATCGCCGGAAGCGCGGTCAGGAGCAACGCGCTCGATATTGTAGGGGGGATAGCCATCACTCGCCTTGGAAAGGCGCTCCAGCGTCTTCTCCATGGCGTCAAAGCCCAAAAGCAGCGGGCTCGCGAAAGGCGTCATGCGGCTCATCTTTCAAGTCCTTGATTCAAGCGACCTTGCCGGACCTGAAATGCAGCATCCGACTGTCGACAATATGGGAATTGCCGAGCCCGGGCGCAAGGCGGACGTCCATGCTCGCTCCCGGGAAGCCAGCAAGGGTCCGACCTTGACAAAGCAGGCGCCGACTCGCATCAAATCCTGCCTGCGCCGGCTGTGCCGATTTGCGACGGGAATATAAACAAACGGTGCATGCCACGAAGACGCGCACCACGAGGATGGGAACGATCGGAATGGCAAACCCTAGAAAGATCATCATCGACACTGACCCCGGTCAGGACGACGCAGCCGCCATCATGCTGGCCTTTGGCAGCCCGGAAGAGCTCGACGTACTCGGCATCACCACGGTCGCCGGCAACGTGCCACTGTCCTACACCAGCCGCAATGCGCGCATCGTCTGCGAGCTCTGTGGTCGCACCGATACGAAGGTCTTTGCCGGCGCCGACAAGCCGATTGCGCGCAAGCTGGTGACCGCGGAGCACGTGCATGGCAAGACCGGCCTCGACGGTCCGGTTCTCGACGAGCCCACGATGCCGCTGCAGACGCAGCATTCGGTGGATTTCATCGTCGAGACGCTGCGCAGCGAGCCGGAAGGCGCAGTGACGCTCTGCACGCTGGGGCCGCTGACCAATATTGGCCTGGCCTTCCAGCAGGCGCCCGACATCATCCCGCGCGTCCATGAACTGGTCATGATGGGCGGCGGCTTCTTCGAGGGTGGCAACATTACGCCGGCCGCCGAATTCAACATCTACGTGGATCCCGAGGCAGCCGACATCGTCTTCCGCTCCGGCGTTCCGATCGTGATGATGCCGCTCGACGTCACGCACAAGCTTCTGACACGCAAGGACCGCGTCAAGCGCATGGCTGATCTCGGCACACGCCCGGCCATCGCCATGGTCGAGATGCTGGAATTCTTCGAACGCTTCGATGTCGAGAAATACGGCTCGGACGGCGGCCCGCTGCACGACCCGACGGTTATCGCCTATCTGCTGAAGCCGGAGCTTTTCAAGGGGCGGACCTGCAATGTCGAGATCGAGGTGAAGTCGGAACTGACTGCCGGAATGACCGTCGTCGACTGGTGGCACGTGACCCACCGCAAGCGCAATGCGCAGGTCATGCGCGATGTCGATGCGGACGGATTTTTCGATCTGCTGATCGAGCGTTTCGCCCGCATCTGATTTCGGATTGTTTGACGGGCGCCTGAGGGATCAGGCGTCCTTCTGGTCGAAAACCGAATTGGTTTCGGGTTCGACCAGCTTCGGTCCGCCCTTGGCGACGCCGACCATGGCCGGGCGCAGAACACGCTCGCCAATCGTGTAGCCAGCCTGAACGACCTGAACAACGGTGTTGTTCGGCACCTCAGGGTTCGGTACTTCGAACATGGCCTGGTGGAAATTCGGATCGAACTTCTGGCCAACCGGCTCCAGCTTTCGGACACCGTGGCGCTCGAGCGCCGCCAACATCGAGCGTTCCGTCATCTCGACACCCTCGATCAGCGTTGTCAGGCCGGCATCAGCGGCAGCCCTTGCTTCCTCCGGAATCGCATCGATGGCGCGGCGCAGGTTGTCGGAAACGGCCAACATGTCGCGGGCGAAGCCAGCAGCCGAATAGGTCTTGGCGTCCTTGATTTCCCGCTCGGTGCGGCGGCGCAGGTTATCCATCTCGGCAGCAAGCCGCAGATAGCGGTCGCGCAGCTCTGCGTTCTCGCCCTTCAGAAGTTCCAGCGGATCGGGCTGTGCGGTGGCTTCGTTCTCGACGTTTGCGGCGGCGTCCGCTGCGGCTTCGGCCGCGGCTGCGTCAGGTCCGTTCTTCGTCGTTTCGTCAGTCATGACGTTCTCCGGTGATTGGTGTCTTTTAGGATGTGCCCGATATCGAGCTTTGACGGGCAAAAATCAAGTCTGCGTGACTGAAAAGCGCGCGATGCGGGGCAACTCATGCCGGGTTGAGCGAGAGGGCCAGCTTGACTTGCTCGCGCTAAAGTTCTTTTATTTTAGAGCTACCTAAACCTTTCTTGCTTCGGCCTAATCCTGGGTCAGGGAGCTGCTACCATGAGCGATCAGAAAAGCTATTCCGGGCGCTGCTTCTGCGGCGCCGTGGAGATTGTTGCTACCGGCGAACCGGTGGCGATGGGATACTGCCACTGTGCCTCCTGCCGGCATTGGTCCGCAGGGCCGGTCAATGCCTTCACGCTCTGGCAGCCGCAGGCTGTCCGGGTCACTAAAGGCGGAGAGCATGTCGAGGGCTATCAGAAGTCCGATACCAGCGTGCGGAAGTTCTGCGAGCTGTGCGGTGGGCATCTCTACACCGAGCACCCGACCTGGGGCGTCACCGACGTCTACGCGGCACTTCTGCCGGATCTCGACTACACCCCGGCGCTGCACGTGAACTATCAGGAGAGCGTGCTGCGCATTCGTGACGGCCTGCCCAAATATAAAGACATGCCCGCGGAGATGGGCGGCTCGGGCGACACGTTGCCTGAGTAGCCGCGCTACTTCGCGCCGCGTGACAGTCGCGTCATAAGCTGAGCGGTATAATCGACCATCGGGACGATGCGCGAGTAGTTGAGACGCGTCGGCCCGATCACTCCCACGGCACCGACAATGCGGTCGTCATCGTCACGATAAGGCGCAACGATCAACGACGAGCCGGAGAGCGAGAAGAGCTTGTTCTCCGAGCCGATGAAAATGCGCACACCTGGCCCGCTTTCGGCCAGATTGAGGAGTTCCAGCAAGCTGTCTTTTTTCTCGAGGTCGTCGAACAGCATGCGCAGGCGGTCGAGATCGTCGGCACCGGCGAGACCGGCGAGCAAATTGGCGCGGCCGCGAATGATGAGCTGAGCCGGTTTGCCTTCGTCCGCGCTGCCGGACCACACAGCGATGCCGCGCTCGACGAGATCCTGCGACAGCGTGTCGAGTTCGCGGCGGACATCGTCCTTCAGTCGGCTCAGCTGATTGCGCAGTTCCGGCAGCGTCTGGCCGGTCATATGCGCGTTGAGGAAGTTTGCGGCCTCGGTCAATTGCGATGATGTGACGCCTGCCGGAAGCTCGATGATGCGGTTTTCCACCTGGTCGTGATCGCCAACGAGCACCGCAAGCGCCTTGGTCGGCTCGAGGCGAATGAACTCGACATGCTTGAGCACAGGATCGCTTTTCGAGGTGATGACAAGTCCGGCGCCGCGCGAAATGCCCGAGAGCATTCGGCTCGCCTCGTTCATCATCAATTCCATCGGATTGTCGCGGCTTTCGGCGCGCACCTGCCGATCGATGTTGGCACGATCCTCGGCCGAGAGATCGCCCACCTGCATGAAGGCGTCGACGAAGAAGCGCAGGCCGATCTGCGTCGGCAGACGCCCGGAACTGACATGCGGTGAATAGATGAGGCCGAGTTCTTCCAGATCGCTCATCACATTGCGTACGGACGCCGGCGACAGCGACATCGGCAGGATTCGCGAAAGGTTGCGGGAACCGAGCGGTTCGCCCGTTTCCAGATAGCCCTCCACGATGCGGCGAAAGATTTCCTTGGAGCGTTCATCCAGCGCAGCCACTGCCTCTGAAACCGACGTCGATCTGAACTCCATGAAACCTTGCGTACCCGTGCTGACGATGATCCGACAAAATATAGCCAATCTCTCCGCAGCGGCAAAAGGGAAATTGCAAATGGACGCTGCCAATCGTAGAAGCTCTCAACACCATAGCACGCATGATCTACCCGAAGCCTGCTCACGCCTTCGGCACGATGATTAGGAGAATAGTATGCGGCCCTCAGGCAGAAAAACCGACCAGATGCGCAAGGTCTCTTTCGAGCGCAATTTCTCCAAGCACGCGGAAGGCTCCTGTCTGGTGAAGTTCGGCGATACGCATGTGTTGTGCACGGCGAGCGTCGAGGAAAAGCCGCCGGCATGGCTGCGCAACACCGGCAAGGGCTGGGTTACGGCCGAATACGGCATGCTGCCGCGCGCCACCGGCGATCGCATGAAGCGCGAAGCTGCGGCCGGCAAGCAGGGCGGTCGCACCCAGGAGATCCAGCGCCTGATCGGCCGCTCGCTGCGCGCCGTCGTCGACCTCAAGGAGCTCGGCGAGCGCCAGATCACCCTCGATTGCGACGTCATCCAGGCGGACGGCGGAACGCGCACCGCCTCGATCACGGGCGCCTGGATTGCGCTCTACGACTGCCTGAAATGGATGGAGAGCCGCAACATGCTCAAGGTCGAGCGCGTGCTCAAGGACCATGTCGCGGCCATTTCCTGTGGCATCTTCGCAAACCAGTCGGTCCTTGACCTCGACTATCTCGAAGACTCCTCGGCCGAGACCGACGCGAACTTCGTGATGACCGGCACTGGCGGTATCGTCGAAATTCAGGGCACCGCCGAAGGCACGCCCTTTACCGACGAGGAGTTCGCTTCGCTGATGACGCTCGCCAAGGGGGGCATTGCCGAACTCGTGGCGATGCAAAAGCAGGCGATCGCCGGATGAACGACGTGCTGGAAGGCATGCTGGAGACGGCGCTCTATGCTGAGGATCTCGACAAGGTCGAAGCCTTCTATGAAGGCGTTCTCGGTCTTTCGAAGATCTCGCGGAGCGGCAACCGGCATGTCTTCTTTCGCTGCGGCCCCGGCGTGCTGCTGATTTTCAATCCGAAAGAAACGATCAAGCCGCCCTCACCGACCGCGCTGCAGGTGCCGCCTCATGGCACAAGCGGTGCGGGACACGCCTGTTTCCGCGTCTCGGGCGAAAATCTCGATGCGATTGCCACCCGGTTGATGTCCGAGGGTGTCGCCATCGAATCCGAAGTCACCTGGCCGCAGGGCGGCCGATCGATCTATTTCCGCGATCCAGCGGGCAACAGCCTTGAATGCGCTGAAGCCCGTATCTGGGGCCTCGAATAGGACAATCATGCGCAAGCTCGAAACCAAGACCATTGTCGTTGCCAGCCACAATGCCGGCAAGATCCGGGAAATCCAGGACCTGATCGGCCCCTTCGGCTTCACCGCGAAGTCGGCGGCTGAATTGAACTTCGTGGAGCCTGACGAAACCGGCACCACCTTCGAGGAAAACGCAAAGATCAAGGCGCTCGCTTCTGCGGAAGCCGCTGGACTTCCGGCGCTGTCGGATGATTCCGGCCTCGCCATCGATGCGCTCGGCGGCGATCCTGGCGTCTATACCGCCAACTGGGCCGAGAAGCCCGACGGGACCCGCGACTTCGCGATGGCGATGGAGAAAGTCGAGGCGGCGCTGGACAAGGCCGGCGCTTCAAAGCCGGAACAGCGTACCGCCCGCTTCGTAAGCGTGCTCTGCCTTGCCTGGCCGGACGGCCATACGGAGCTCTTCCGCGGTGAAGTCGAGGGCGCTGTCGTCTGGCCGCCGCGCGGCAGCCAAGGCTTCGGCTACGATCCGGTCTTTCAACCCGAGGGCTATGACACTACCTTTGGAGAGATGAGCGGGGAAGAAAAACACGGCTGGAAGCCGGGCGACGCAGAGGCCCTGTCGCACCGCGCCCGCGCCTTCAAGATTTTCGTCGAAACCTGCCTGGAAGCCTAAGGGCAACGTGGACACTTTGGAACAGCCTGACCTGATGCGCTATGCCGCTCTTCTGCCCGATACCGGCGAACCCGGCTTCGGCGTCTACGTGCATTGGCCGTTCTGCGCTGCCAAGTGCCCCTATTGCGATTTCAACAGCCATGTCCGCCACCAGCCGGTCGATCAGGAGCGCTTCACTGCGGCCTTCCTGAAGGAAATGGCAACGGTGCGCCAATTGAGCGGGCCGAAGACGGTGACGAGCGTCTTCCTCGGCGGCGGCACGCCCTCTCTGATGAACCCTTCGACGGTTTCGGCCATTCTCAATGGTATTGCCAAGCATTGGCATATGCCAGACGGTATCGAGATCACCATGGAGGCGAACCCCTCCAGCGTCGAGGCGGAGCGTTTCCGGGGCTATCGCGCCGCCGGGGTCAACCGCGTCTCGCTTGGCGTCCAAGCCTTGAATGACCGCGACCTGAAGTTTCTCGGACGGCTGCACGACGTTGCCGACGCGCTGAAGGCGATCAAGCTGGCACGCGACATCTTTCCGCGCATGTCCTTCGACCTGATCTATGCTCGCCCGAACCAGACTGTCGAGGAATGGGAGCGCGAGCTGAAGGAGGCGATCTCCTACGCGGTCGATCACCTCTCGCTCTACCAGCTGACGATCGAGGAAGGCACCCCCTTCTACGGCCTTCACAAGGCGGGCAAGCTTGTCGTTCCGGACGGCGATCAATCGGCATTGCTCTACGAAGCGACGCAGGAGATCACGGCTCGCGAAGGAATGCCGGCCTACGAGGTGTCCAACCACGCGCGCCCCGGCGCGGAGAGCCGCCACAACCTCACCTATTGGCGTTACGGCGACTATGCCGGTATCGGCCCCGGCGCCCACGGGCGGCTGACGCGCGGCGCGATGAAGATCGCGACGGCGACCGAGCGGAAGCCGGAAAGTTGGCTCGATCTCGTCGAGCGCGACGGCCACGGCATCCTCGATCAGGAACAACTCGGCTACGAGGAGCAGGCGGACGAACTGCTGTTGATGGGACTACGCCTGAAGGAAGGTGTCGATCTCGCCCGCTGGCAACAGCTTTCAGGCCGCGATCTCGACCCAAAGCGTGAAGAATTCCTGCTGGAACACGGCTTCGTCGAGCGGATCGGCAATTCCCGGCTTCGCTGCACGCCGTCGGGTATGCTGATCCTCGATTCCGTCGTAGCCGACCTCGCCTGCTAGGCCGGCCGCTTTCGTCCCAGGGAAAACAACCGCCCGTCGATCGCCGCAAGGCCGATCGCGATCATCGCCATGCCGATCAGATGCTTGGCTTGCAGTTGCTCGCCGAGAATAGCTGCGCCGAGCAGGATGGCGCTGACCGGGATCAGGAAGGTCACGAGCATGAGGTTTGTCGCCCCTGCCGTTGCCAGGATGCGGAAGAACAACACATAGGCGATCGCCGTCGACAGCAAGGCCAGGCCCAGCAAGGCCATCCAGGTCTCGAGTGACGGGGCGGCCAAAGTCCAAGGTTGATCCACGACGAGCGCGATCGGCAGCATCAGGATGGTCGAAGCGGTAACCTGTCCGGCGGCGGGAATGAGCGGCGCCATGCCCATCTGGCGGAAGCGTCGGCCGAAAATCCCGGCGAAGGAGTAGGAGAGCGCAGCACCGAGCACGGCAAGCTGCGCCAGCACGTTCGAGCCGAGATCACGCAACACGTCGAAGCCAATCATGTAGGCAACACCAGCAAAGCCAACGAGGACGCCGAGCAGGCGGTTGCCGGTCATCTTTTCGTCCGCTGTCAGGAAATGCGCGACGACGACACCGAAGAGCGGCGTCGTGGCATTCAGGATCGAGGCAAGGCCGCTTGCGATGTGCGTCTGGCCCCAGACGATGAGGCAGAAGGGGATCATGTTGTTCAGGATGCCCATGCCGAAGAACGCAGCCCAGGACCTAGCGTCGCGCGGCATCGCATGGCCGGTGGCTCGGACGATAAGGTTCAGCGCAAGTGCGGCAACCAGGACCCGGCCCGCGACGATCGTGAACGGCGGCAGGGTCTTCACCAGAATACCGTTGAAGAGGAAGGAGCCGCCCCATAACAGGGACAACACCAGCAGCATTCCCCACTCGGCAAGGCCCATTTGTTTCTGCTGCATTATCTTCTCCCTAGTCAGCCTGACCGGAATACATCCAGCCGCTGGCTGCCACCACCCGATTGTTGCGCGTCTCGAACGCGGCCATTCTCGATTAATTCTCGCTCATCGCGCAGCTTGAATCAGCTTTTTCGACAGCTTTCATGCTGATATTATTGCGATGCCTGGCAGGAGACAAACGAGTCTTTCTCGATCCATGATATAGCTGAGCTAAACCATGAGCGACTATCTTCCCTCTCTTTCAGCACTTAGGGCCTTCGAAGCCGCCGCGCGACACCTCAGCATGACGCTTGCGGCAAAAGAGCTCAACGTCACGCCGGGCGCCGTCAGCCTGCAGATCCGTGACCTGGAAGCATCGCTTGGCGTCAAGCTCTTCGAGCGCAAGACGCGCGCGCTGGCCTTGACGGTTGAGGGCGCGGATTATTTTTCGACGCTTAGGGCAGCATTCCGTCTGGTCCGGGAGGCGACGGCGGCAATCACGGCACGGGGACGCGGCGCCGTCCTCAACGTCACCTGCACGGCGGGATTTGCGACCTACTGGCTCGTGCCGCGTCTCGGGCGCTTCGAGGCGATGCACCCTGAAATCGACGTTCGCATCAGCGCATCGCACCGCGTGCTCGACTTTCAGCGTGACGGCATCGACCTCGCAATCCGCCACGGGCTCGGCGGGTATGACGGCCTGATCAGCGAGCGGCTCGTCGATGACGAACTCGTGCCGGTCTGCACGCCAAAGCTTGCCGCTGAACTGGGGAGCAATCCGTCGCCCGGCGCCCTCGCTGGTTTCCAACTGATCCATGACGTCTATCGCCATGACTGGCAGCTCTGGCTGGAAGCGGCCGGCGCAACGGGGGTCGATCCGTCGCGCGGGCCGATCTTCATGCATGGCAACGGAGCCTATGACGCGATGAAGGCCGGGCTCGGCTTTGCCTTGATGCGACGCTCGTTTCTGGAGCGGGACCTGAAGGAAGGTGCGGTGATCACGCCTTTCCCGCTTGGGATCGCAAGCCGCCTTGCCTTCCACCTCGTCTATCCGGGCCCCGCGCTCGAGCGACCGGCAGCGGCGGCCTTTCGCCGCTGGCTGCTGACCGAGGCACAGGCCTGACCTGACTGTGGCTGATTTGTCATGCTGATTAAAAAGTGGAGCATTTTAATCATAAAATAGGGTTTTCTTCGGGCTTTTTCTTGACTATTACACTCCAGATAAAATTCTGCAATGAGCCTTCCGGTGTGATAAGCCAATGAATAATCTTCAATTTTCTTCTCGATTCCTTTCCACATCAGCTTTGACGGGCGTGGTGCTCGCCCATCTTCTCGCGCCGGCTGCGGCACAGGATGCCGCGGGGCACCAAGACGGAGCGACGGTTCTTGAAGATATCATCGTCAATGGCGGCAGCGGCGGCGTGATCCAGGCTGACGGCTATGTCGGCAAGAGCAGCGCGACAGGCACGAAGACCGACACGCCGTTCATCGAGATTCCTCAGTCGATTTCGTCCGTAACCGAGCAGCAGTTGAGGGACCGCAATCCGCAGAGCCTGCTCGATACGGTCGCCTACACACCGGGCACTCGTGTCGGTGCTTACGGCTTCGATCCGCGCTTCGATTCATTCTCGGTACGCGGCTTCGACGTGACCTATACGGGGATCTTCCGCGATAACCTTCGTCAGCCCGGCGCAGGTTCGTCACTCTTCAAGACCGAGCCTTACGGCCTCGAAGGTGTCTCAATCCTGCGTGGACCATCCTCAGCGCTGTATGGAGCAACGGGCGCCGGCGGTCTCTACAACCTCATCACCAAGCGGCCGACGGAAGACGCTTTTCACGAAGTTCAGCTGCAGTATGGTACCGACCAACGCTATCAGACCCAGTTCGACCTCTCAGGTCCCGTTAACAATGAGGACCCCTTCTATTATCGCCTGACTGGCCTCTACCGCGATGCCAACACGGAACAGGTCAGCGTTCCCGACGACCGCGTCTATATCGCGCCAGCCTTCATGTGGAAGCCGGACGAGGATACCAAGCTTACCATTCTCGGCGAGTATTCCCGAACCAAGACCGGTGGGACGGCGGCCTACTACAATGATCCGGCCGGCAACGTAACCGACATTTTCGCAGGCAATCCGGCCTTCAACGATTCAGTCCAGAACCAGGCGCGCATCGGCTATGAATTCGAGCACCGGCTGAACGACGTCTTCGTGTTCCGCCAGAACGCCCGCGCATCGACGCTCAACATCGACGCCGACTGGGCCTTTGCCTACGCCCCCAACGCGGTCGATCCAAGTCTCCTCGACCGCAGCGCCGGCACGTTCGACGAGCGGCTGACGGCCTTCGTCATCGACAATCAATTGGAAGCCAAGTTCGAAACGGGGGCGATCGACCATACGGTGCTTGCGGGCCTGGACCTGACCAAGCTGCGCTGGCGTTCGCTCGATGGTCGGGGCGTGTCGCCGCCGCTCGACACCAACAATCCGACCGCGGGAGCGCCCGTTGCACCGATCGACTTCGACACGCGCACCATCCAGGATCAATGGCAGGTCGGCACCTACCTGCAGGACCAAATCCGCTATGACGCATGGATACTCACCGTCGGCGGGCGTTACGACTGGGTTTCGACCGACACCGACAATACCGACCTCAGCACGAACGCTCTGACCAGCCTCTCGCAAAAGGACAAGGCATTCTCCGGCCGTGTCGGCTTGGGCTACGAGACCGATTTCGGCATTGTACCTTATGCCAGCTACTCCACCGCCTTCGCACCCAATGCCGGTATCAACCAGGAGACGGACCAGCCCTTCAAGCCGACGGAAAGCGAGCAGGAAGAGATCGGCGTCAAGTACCTGCTCCCGAACAGCAACACGCTGCTGACGGCTGCGCTGTTCAATATCGACCAGAAGAACAGCCTCTACTACGAGGTCGTGAACCTGCCGACAGGACCGGCGAACATTCAGGTGCAGCGCGGCAAGATTCGCTCCCGTGGCTTGGAACTCGAAGCGACCACGAGCCTCGACAACGGCCTGTCGCTGGTCGCGTCTTATACCTACACCGATACCGAGATCCTGGAAGGAACGACCGGGACCGTTGGCAATTCCGTCTCGTCGGTTCCGAGGCACATGGCTTCGCTCTGGGCGAATTACACATTCCAGGAGAGCAGCCCGGTCTACGGCCTCGGCATCGGCTTCGGCACCCGTTATCTCGGCAAGAGTTACACCAGCGACGCCAACACGGCGCAGAACGGCTCACGCGTCCTCTTCGACGCCGCCATCAGCTATGATTTCGCGGCGCTGGACAAGAAATACGACGGCCTGAGCCTGCAGGTGAACGCCACCAACCTCTTCGACCGCCGGGAGGCCGTCTGCTCGGCGGGCTTCTGCTATCGCGACCAGGGCCGCGCCGTGATCGGCAGCCTGCGCTACACATGGTGAGCTGATGGCGAGCGCACAGCACCATGTCGCCGATCGAGGCCAGAGCGCCTCGATTCTCTCGCCGGCTTTCGCCGGCGAGCATGCGTGGTGCAGCGAGAAGATGGTACTCTCAACCGAGCTATCGGACGGGGTACCGCTGCCGCGCTTCTTCGGTGACGGCGGGTTCAGGCAGGCGATTGATCGTTATGCCGAGGCATGTGGAGACAGCGACAGGCGCGCCGTCGTCTCGATGTGGTCGTTATATTACTTCTCCACTCTTTCCATCCCCTACGTGCTGGCGCGCCGCCTCGCCGCGCAGGCGCTGCCGATCGCCTTCGATGAGATGACCATCGCATTGCAGGAGAACGGGCTGCCACGGGCGTTCGGCGTTCCACACCGGGGCGGGCATGCCGCGGTCGAGGAGGACGACGGGTTCGGGGCGATAGGTCCATTGTTGGAGCAACATCTTCCCGAGGCGGTCGCGAAACTCAACGCTTGCGGTATTTCGGCCAAGCTGTGCTGGAACAATGCCGCTGTCTATCTCGACTATGCGCTGCGATTGACCCGGCCAGCTGAAGGCCCCGATCTCACGGTGTTCGTGCGCGGCTGCCTGCCGGATGGCGGCGTCAATCCTCTTTGCGGCAGCGTCCGATATGTCGAGGAGGATGGTGAGCGCGTCGCCCGGCGGAAGATATGCTGCTTGCGCTACATGCTGCCCGACGTGCCGAGCTGCGGCAAGCCTTGCGCTCTTCCGAGCCAAAGGAACGTACAATGACCCTTTCCACGATCACGAGACGTGGCTTTCTCGCCGCCGCGTCCACGACGCTCTGCGCGCCGGCTCTCTTGAAGGCCGAGACGCGCTGGCCGCTGACCGTGACCGACGCGGTCGGTCGAACGGTGACGATTTCAAGGAAGCCGAAGTCGATCATCCTCGGAACGGGATTCAATCTTTTCGCGCTGTCGCTGATCCATCCGGATCCGGTCAGCCTGCTTGCTGGCTGGGCGACCGACATGAAGACGGACAATCCGTTCATCTACGACGCCTTTCGCAGCAAGTTTCCGGCCCTCGACAAGGTCCCGCTGGTCAGCAATGGGCAGGCGGATGGCATGAACTTTGAGGCCGCACTCTCCTTGGAGGCGGACCTTGCAATCATGGGCAGGTGGCAGGCCGATGGCGAACAAGGCGAACGTGCCATCGACTATCTCCAATCGATCGGCGTGCCTGTCATCGTCGTCGATTTCAATCTCGATCCACTGAAGAACACCCCGCGAGACATTCGCCTCCTCGGCCGCGTTCTGGAATGCGATCGGCAAGCGGAAGATTATGCGCAGTTCTTCGAAAAGCGGGTGCAGCGCATCAAGGCAGAGTCGGCAGGGAGAGGCGAGGATGCGCCGCTGGTGCTGATGGACGCCTTCCCGAGCGCAACACGGGGCAGCTGGGCGATCGGCCGGACCGGCCTCGGCGAGTTGATCACGCTTGCCGGCGGACGCAACATCGCGGACAAGAACCTACCGCCGCAGGGCGGGCCGGTGACGGCGGAATACATCATCGCGGCGGAGCCGGACGTCTATATCGCCACAGGCTCGCCGGGTGGCGTCTACACCGTCTTCTCGATTGGCCCTGGCGTCGATCCCGCAGAAGCCCGTCGGTCGCTCCAGGAAACCGTTCAGGCACCCGCCCTTGCCCCACTGAAGGCTGTGCGCGAGGGAAATGTGCATGGCATGTGGAACTTCTTCAACGCCGTGCCGCTGAATGTGCTGGCGGCGGAAGCCGTGGCATCCTGGGTAAGGCCTGACCTGTTCGGCGATCTCGATCCGGCGGGCGGCCTCGCCGAAATCAACGAGCGTTTCGCTGCGGTCCCGTTCGAGGGGGCATACTGGACTAGCTTGGCGGGCTAGCGTCCAGGCGCACCGGTCTTGAAAAGACTGCCGGTCGGCGTGTTGAGGAACATCTCCAGCGGAATGTATTCCTGATGCAGGAAGCCGGTGGACGGCAGCAGGTCCTCGCGCACCATCTCGATCACGGCAACCACCGAGGCCGATGTCGTCCAGGCAATCGCCGTGCGGCGAGCGCCTGCTATCTCGATCGGATAGTAGGCGCGCACAAACTCCTTGCGGCGCAGGTTGCCGTTCTCCGTGCCCTCCGCTGCCACGTGGACATACACAACATCGTCCTCGACCGGCGGCTTGGCGTTGGTGAGGATTTCACCGGCAAGCTTGCGCCTGTCGCGCATCAGGAGTTCGTGAAAGAAGAAGTTCATCAGATCCATGTGTCCGGGATAGCGCATCGTCTTGTAGTCGAGGTTCTCGACCTTGCCGAGCATGGTGTCACACATGGTGCCGAGGCCGCCTGATGTCGTGAAGGCCTCCAGCTTCACACCCTCGACGTAGATCGTCTCGTGCCATTCCATCGGCGAGACGAGCTTGCGAATGCCCCCCTCGATCACTTCGCAGTCGTTCAAATACTCATTGACCACGCCTTCGGGCGACCAGTTGAAGGCGTAGCCGAGGAGACCGGTCGGATGCTGCGGCAGGGCGCCGACGCGCATGCGAATGGAACGGCATTTGTCGAATCCATCCGCAAGGCTCGATCCGACAATACCGACGAAGCCGGGGGCGAGGCCACATTGCGGCGCCATCAGCCCGCGCGCGGTCTTGGATAGTTCGATGATGAAATTTGTGGTCGGCACGTCTTCCGTGAGGTCGAAATAATGGATCCCCGCAAGATGGGCAGCGCGCGCCAGGCCGATGTTGAGGTGATAGGGCAGGCAGGAAAGCACGGCCTCGACACTCGACAGCAGTTCGCCGATGGTGGTGGGGTCGGAAACGTCCCCACTCCTGCACTGGAACGGAAGGCTCTCTGTCGGCGCCTGAATATCGATGCCGAGAACGTCGAAGCCCCCCTCGTGCAGGAGCGTCGCTGCCAACCGCCCGACCTTGCCCAGCCCGAGAACGGCAATCCTGTCGAAACTCATCAACTCCCTCCCCTTTTGTGCACGCGGCACACGCTCCTCACAGCCAGCGTACAGAAGATTGTGCGCAAAAGAAAACGGCCGGAGCAATGCCCCGGCCGTCAAAGCACAGAAGGTTTCCCGACTATTCGTTGATCAGGCGCTTCAGCAACTCGATCTCATGCGAGAGCTTCGTATCCTCAGCAATCAACTCCTCGATCTTGCGAACGGCATGCAACACGGTCGTATGATCGCGACCGCCGAAGCGACGGCCGATTTCCGGGAAGGACCGCGGCGTCAGCGTCTTCGACAGATACATGGCGATCTGGCGCGGCTTGACGATGACACGGGTGCGGCGGTTCGAGACCAGCTCCTGGCGCGACACGTTGTAGTGCCGTGCGACGATGCGCTGGATATCCTCGATGCGGACGCGACGTGGCTCACCCGAACCAACAAGGTGGGCAAGAAGCTCGTCCACGCGCTCTACCGTCAGGTTCGGCTCGAAGGAGCGACGGAAGAGCAGCTGGTTGAAGGCGCCTTCCAGTTCGCGGCCGCTCGCAGTGATGTTGCGGGCAACATGGTTGAGCAGTTCCGCCGGGATTTCCAGTGACGGATCCTCGACGCGAGCTACGGCGAGGCGACGCTTCAGGATTTCGAGGCGCATTTCGTAGTCCGGCGCATCGAGCTCGATGGCAACGCCGCCCTGCAAACGCGAGCGGACGCGTGGATCGAGCGATTCCAACTCCCAGGGAGCGCGGTCGGCAGCGACCACGACCTGCTTGGCGCTGTCGAGCAGCATGTTCAGCAGGTGGCAGAACTCGTGCTGGATCATCTTCCCCTGCAGGAACTGCATGTCGTCGATGATCAGAAGGTCGATGTTGCGCAGCGAGTCTTTGAGCGTCAGAGCATCATTGTCGCGGATCGCGGTTGCGAAACGCCACATGAAATACTCTGCCGTCAGATAGACGACGCGCAGTGCGCGCGGGTTCTGAACCGCGGCATTGGCGATCGCCTGCAGAAGATGCGACTTGCCGAGGCCGACGCTGGAATGGACGAACAGCGGATTGAAACGGACAGCGCCCTGTCCGGCTTCCGCAATCGTCTTGGCGGCGGCAAGTGCCACGCGGTTCGAGCTGCCTTCGACGAAGGTGTCGAAGGTGAAGCGGGAATCCAGAGGCGAGCCGAAGAGCGGCTGGCCGGAGGTGGCAGGACGGGCTGCGGCAGCGGACGAAACCGCCTGCTGCGCAATCTGGCCGGCATGCTGCGCCACAGGGCGGCGCGTCTGCGCAGCGGCAACAGGCTCCGGGGAAACCGGCTCTTCAGCCGGCTTACCAACGCCACGCGTTGCCGTGCGAACAAGAATTTCGACTTTCAGGATTTCAGAGTCTTCGGCCCGGAACAGGCTGGTGATCAGCTCAAGATACCGATTGTTGATCCAGGACTTCAGGAAAGTCGTCGGCACCGTCAGGCGCACGACGCTCTTTGAAACCGAATGCAATTTCAGCCGTGCAAACCAGCTTGCATAAACATCCGGACCGACCTGCGCCTTCAGACGGGCGCTGACACGCTCGAAAAGTACACCATGCTTCATGTCTCCCTTTTCCCCTGCCGCCTCGGCGCAAATAGAGCCAAACGCCTGCGGTTCATTGTCCCCACTCTCCAGGACATCCGCCGTCATTGTATTCATCTGCATCATGCCGCCTTCCATTCGTCGGCCGACTTTGTTTCGTCGCCCGATTATTTCCCCGCTATGGCTAGAAAGTGGCACCCTCATGAGCCACTCGCCTGCCGGTTCACTCAAATACTGCCCCACTCGCAAGATGCTCCCGGGAAAGTGCGCGCCGCATCATGCGGTTCGACTGCGTTCCCTCGGACTGGATGCCGTTCCTCGTAACACCGGCGTCCAATCGTCCTGCCACGACTTCTCTTCCCAATTCGGCTTCACGCAACGCGTGCAACCAACACACAAAACATCACCGTTCCGCGACAGCCACATCGCGGTCAAAAATGCCTAACTGCGTGAAAAACCGAAGACTTTGACTCTCCGTAACAAGTGGCACAGGATCATCGCCCTGCCGACGTGGCAGTTTCAGACCAAGCCTTTACAGGTGATGTCTGGACCCCTTGTTGATCGGCATTTAGGCAGGATCGAATGCGGGAATCAACGATGAATTTTACGCAAAATTAAGAGCGGGCCGTTGACTCCGGCTGCAGTTTTTGAGCGTCACATCGATGTCAAAAAAGAATCGCTTTTGAATCAAGGGGATTCCGATTCTGGGCATTTTTGACACGCATAAAAAGAAAAAAATAAAAAAGCTTCTTGACTCTGCTCAGACCGCAGATTGTAGGGCCTGAGTCGAGCACACCTGAAGTATCCTACAACAAGTATTTGTTTTCATTGCATTTTTCATGTCACACGCCCGACATGAAATCGTCGCCGAATTAACCATACGGAAGCTAGTCGGCGGAATCGAAAAAGCCCGACAAAGTTGCCGGGCTAATCATAATGCTGCGTTTATTAACGAAAGATTATGCGGTCGCAGAAACCGACAGAGCCTTCACACGAGCTGCCAGGCGCGAAACCTTACGGGAAGCCGTGTTGGCGTGCACAACGCCCTTGCTTGCGGCGCGAGCCAGTTCCGGCTGCGCGGCCAGGAAAGCTTCCTTAGCCTTGGCAGCATCACCAGATGCGATTGCCTCTTCGACCTTGCGAACGAAAGTACGAACGCGCGAGCGACGAGCCTTATTGACGTCGGTACGGCGGGCGATCTTGCGGGTCGCTTTTTTCGCCGAAGTTGTATTGGCCATGGATGCCTCTCTAAGAATTCGAACAAACTCCGTCATCACCGCGGGCCTTGCGGCCACTTCATACAGCAATGCGGGAGCATAATCGGAAAACCGGAGTGGCTTCCCGAACCGTGGGCGGGCATATAACCCTAAAGCCGACCCACGTCAACGCGCATTTTCAAGGAAACGCCGCCTTTCTCCAAGGCTCAGCGGTTCTTAAAGGCAGGCTTACGCTTTTCGATGAAGGCCGTCATCCCCTCTTTCTGGTCTTCGGTGGAAAACAGGCTATGGAAAAGCCGGCGCTCGAAGCGCAGACCTTCGTCCAGGGTCGTCTCCAAGGCGCGGTTGACCGCTTCCTTGGCCATCAGAACGGAAGGACGCGACAGCGAGGCAATCCTGGCGGCCGCCTCCAGCGCCTCGTCCAACAGGCGCTCGGGCGCCACCACACGTGAAACGAGTCCTGCGCGCTCCGCTTCGGCGGCATCCATCATCCGGCCGGTGAGGATCAGATCCATGGCCTTATATCTGCCGACGGCGCGCGTCAGCCGCTGAGAGCCGCCCATGCCGGGGATGACGCCGAGGGTGATCTCGGGTTGGCCGAACTTGGCAGTCTCCGAAGCGATGATGATGTCACACATCATCGCGAGTTCGCAGCCACCGCCAAGCGCAAAGCCGCTGACGGCAGCGATGACAGGCTTGCGCACCTTGGCAACGTCGTCCCAGCCGCTCATCAGATCGCGGCTATAGACATCGACATAGCCGAGAGGCTGCATTTCCTTGATGTCGGCACCGGCGGCGAATGCGCGCTCGGAGCCAGTCAAAACGATCGCACCAATAGCGTCGTCGGCCTGGAAGGCTTCATGAACCTGTAGAAGCTCCTTCAGCACTGTCGAATTCAGCGCGTTCAGCGCCTGCGGGCGATTCAATGTGATGAGCCCTACCGCCCCGCGAGTTTCGACGATCAGCGTTTCGTAGGCCATGGACAATCCTCCCGTTATTTTTGGCAGTCAGGGCAGTAGAAGGTCGAGCGCCCCGCCTGAACGATGCGCGCGACCGTACCGCCGCAACCGGGCGTGCGGCAAGGTAGACTTTCGCGATCATAGACCGAGAAAGAGTGCTGGAAATACCCGAGAGACCCATCCGTCTGGATATGATCCCGCAGGGACGAGCCCCCCGCCTTGATGGCGTCGGCGATGACGTCGCGGATCGACGCAACGAGGAGGTCCATCTGCTTGCTCGGCTTACCGGTCTTGGTGACGACAGTCGCCGCTGCCCGGGTGGGGCGCAAATGCGCGCGCCACAGCGCCTCGCAGACATAGATATTGCCGAGCCCGGCAATATTCTTTTGATCGAGCAGCGCGCTCTTCAGCGGCTGCGCCTTGCCCATGAATCGTTCCGCCAGATAGGCAGCGCTGAGTTCGTTGCCGGTAGGCTCCGGCCCGAGGCCGAAGAGGAAGGGATTGAGATCAAGCTCGGAGCGCTGCGCCATATCCATGAAGCCGAAGCGGCGCGGGTCATTATAGATGACGCGGCTGATGCCATTCGGTCCTTCCAGGTGGAAGATCGCGTGGTCGTGCTTTTCATCCTTCGAACGGGCATGATGAAACTCGCCGGGAGCATCGGATAGCGGTCCTGCCTCGATGCGGAAGGAACCTGACATGCCGAGATGCGAGATGATCGTCGTGCCGTCATCGAGATCGATCAGCAGATATTTGGCGCGGCGACCGAGCGCGACGATTTCGCGACCGGTTGCCCGCGCCTCCAAACCGTCCGGAAAGGGAAACCGCAGGTCCTTGCGGCGCAGTTCCAGGCGGGCGATCCGCGCGCCTTCCATGGTGGGGGCAAGCCCGCGTCTGACGGTTTCGACTTCTGGCAATTCCGGCATCTTAACCCATCTATATCTAACATGTTTCAACCACGGGCGTTGTGCGCTATAGCGCCAAGGTGCCGCAGCTTTGACCGTGGCCCACAGATAGCGCTGCGCGGGTCCGTTCGCTATGGTCGCCGCGCCGATTTCAGATAGATGGAGTATTTCGATGTCAGAAAGCCGTACCTCCGCCGAAGGCGGCATGGAAACATCCTACGGCTTCCGCGAAGTGGCGGATGGTGAAAAGCAGGGCCTCGTCAACGAGGTCTTCCATAAGGTCGCCAAGCGCTACGACATCATGAACGACGTCATGTCGGTCGGCATGCACCGCGTCTGGAAGGATGCGATGATCTCAGCCCTCAATCCGCGCAAGGAACCCGGCTACAAGGTTCTCGACGTTGCCGGCGGCACCGGCGATATCGCGTTTCGCATCGTCGAGGCCTCGAACCGGCAGGCCCATGCAACCGTGCTCGACATCAACGGCTCGATGCTCGCCGTCGGAGCCGAACGCGCCGCCAACAAGAAGCTCTCCGACAACCTGACTTTCGTCGAGGCCAACGCCGAGGACTTGCCGTTCGAAGCAAACAGCTTCGACGCCTATACGATTGCCTTCGGCATCCGCAACGTGCCGCGCATCGACGTGGCGCTCAGCGAAGCCCATCGCGTGCTGAAGCGCGGCGGCCGGCTGCTCGTGCTCGAATTCTCCGAAGTGGACATGCCACTGCTCGACCGCGTCTATGACAGCTGGTCGTTCAACGCCATTCCGAAGTTCGGCAAGGCGATCACCGGCGAGGCCGAGCCCTATCAGTATCTCGTCGAATCCATCCGTAAGTTCCCCAACCAGGAGAACTTCGCCGAGATGATCCGCAATGCCGGCTTCTCGCGCGTGAGCTTCACGAATTATACCGGCGGCATCGCAGCCCTTCATTCCGGCTGGAAGCTCTGACGCATGGTTGAGGGCACATCGTTCACCCGCTGGCTTTCGCAGGCAGGCAATCCGGCATGAGCACTCTGGGGGCATATTTCCGGCTCTCTCGCGTCGGCTGGATTCTGGTGCGCGAAGGTGTAATTTCGGCCCTGCCGTCGGAAGATCTTCCGCCGTCCGTCGGCATCGCCAAGTCGTTTGTCGGCTTGTTCGCGCGCAATCGTTCGAAATCGAAGAAGCGCAGCGACCGGCTGGCGCAGGCGGTGGAGCGGCTCGGCCCCTCCTACGTGAAGATCGGCCAGTTCCTGGCGACGCGTCCGGATGTCGTCGGCGTCGAGTTTGCCGACGATCTGTCGCAGCTTCAGGACCGCATGGCATTCTTTCCGCTCGCAGCGGCCAAGGCGAGCATCGCCGGGTCTCTCGGCCGCCCGATCGAGGAGCTTTATGCGAGCTTCGATGAGCCGATTGCAGCGGCTTCGATTGCCCAGGTGCACCCCGCCGAGGTCGATACGCCTGCCGGACGCAAGAAGGTTGCGGTCAAGGTCGTCCGCCCCGGCGTGCGCCAGCGGTTCACGCATGATATCGAGGCGATGTACCTCGTCGCTCACATGCAGGAGCGCTTCATGCCTTCTAGCCGGCGCCTGAGGCCGGTGGAGGTCACGAAGACACTGGAGCAGACCACCAAGGTCGAAATGGACTTGCGGCTGGAGGCCGCGGCCCTTTCCGAGATTGCTGAAAACACCGAGAAGGACCCGGGCTTCCGTGTGCCGAAGGTGGATTGGGAGCGCACCGGCCGCGACGTGATCACAATGGAGTGGATCGACGGCGTGAAGATGTCGGATGTCGAGGGCCTGCGCGCCGCCGGCCACGATCTCAACCTGCTCGCGGACACGTTGATCCAGTCGTTCCTCCGCCACACGCTGCGCGACGGCTTCTTCCACGCCGACATGCATCCCGGTAACCTCTTTGTCGACGAACACGGCGATATCGTCGCCGTTGACATGGGGATCGTCGGACGCCTGGGGAAAAAAGAACGCCGCTTCCTCGCCGAAATTCTCTTCGGCTTCATCACCCGCGACTATATCCGGGTCGCGGAGGTCCACTTCGAAGCCGGCTACGTGCCGGGCCACCACAATGTCGAGAGCTTCGCGCAGGCGATCCGCGCGATCGGCGAGCCGATTCATGGCCAGCCTGCCGAGACGATCTCGATGGGCAAGCTGCTGACGCTGCTATTCGAGGTGACTGAACTCTTCGACATGGCGACGCGGCCGGAACTGGTCATGCTGCAGAAGACCATGGTCGTTGTCGAAGGCGTGTCGCGCATGCTCAATCCACGCTTCAACATGTGGAAGGCGTCCGAACCCGTCGTCGGCGATTGGATCCGCAACAATCTCGGTCCGAAGCGCATCGTCACCGATCTCAAGGACGGGCTGAAGGCGGCTGTGAAGCTTGCCGAAGCGGCGCCGGAGATTGCCGCCAAGACCGAGAAGTTTCACCATCAGCTGCTACAGATGAGCGAGAATGGATTGCGGTTCGACGCGGAAACGGCCGAGGCGATCGGCAAATCCGAGGCGCGCCACAATCGCTCTGGTCGGGCCGCCCTCTGGATTATCGCTCTTGCTCTTCTCTATATAGCCTGGGTGATCACCTGATCCATCGCAATGCATGCTGTGTTCGATATTTGGGATATCCCATTCAGTAGCGCCGTCGCATACTCTCACTTTTCAAGGAGATATGGCAGATGAAGCATGAACGCCCCCGCATCGAACTTTCCGGGCAACCGCTCAGCTTTGCTGAGATGGTGAGGGTCGGATCGGGCAAGGTGGCGCTGTCAGCTTCCGCGACCGGAATGGCCCGCATCGAGATTGCCCGCGGGATCGTTGAGGACGCGATCAAGGCCGGGATGCCCGTCTACGGGGCGACCACCGGCGTCGGCGCCATGAAGGATGTCGAGTGGTCTCCGGAGGACCTAGACGCTTTCAATCTCGGGCTGGTACGTGCGCATCACTTCGGCACCGGGACACCGTTTTCGAGCTCCGTGGTGCGCAACGCGATGGCCATTCGCATCAACACCGCATTGACGGGACAGGTCGGCTGCACGCGTGAACTCGTCGATGCCTATATGCGCATGCTGGAGGCCGACATCATCCCGGTCGTCCGCCGCACCGGCTCCATTGGTTGCGCCGACATCGGTCTCATGGGCCAGATCGGCGCCGTGCTGACCGGCGTCGGGGAAGCGATTTACCGTGGCAAGCGCATGCAGGCGGCCGATGCCTTCGCCGCGGCCGGCATGAAGCCCTTCACCATGGCTCCGCGCGACAGCCTGGCGTCGCTCAGCGTCAACGCGGTGAGCTTTGCCGCGGCGGCGGACGCGACCCGCAGCGCCGCGGCCTCCATACGCGTGCTGCTGGCCTCGGGGATGATGGCGTCAGGCGCGCTCGGCGCCTCCCGCGACCCGTGGCTTTCCGTCCGCCATGTCGGCACCTCCCGGGAGGCCCTGATCGGCTCCTGGCTCTGCAATGCGTCGGACGCCTGGCAATGGCCAGTCAAGACCCACATCCAGGACCCGTTGAGCTTGCGCATGATCGCGCAGGTCTTCGGGGCGGTGATCGAGAACCTGCTGACGACGGGCCACAAGATTTTGGCCGCCACCGGACGCTCCGACGACAACCCCGTCGTCGTCGAGGGGCGGGTGATGACCTCGGGCGGGTCGCTACCGCTCGACGTGACGATCCTTCTCGAATCGGCTGCTCTCTGCATGGCGCATGCCGCCCGCAATGCCTTCAACCGCTGCGTCCTGCTCGGCAACGGCCAGCGCCGCGACCTGCCGGTCAATCTCGTGCCGCCCGGCCGTATCGCCACCGGTTTCGGCCCGATTATCAAGCTGGCCGGCGAAATCTTCTCCCGCGTGCTGTCGATGTCAAACCCGGTTTCCGCGCAGTCGCTGGTGGTCGCAGCCGGGCTTGAGGACGAGGCCGCGTTCCTGCCGCTGGTGATCGAGCGTTTCGAGCGTCAGATGCGGGCACTGATGCGCCTCGCCGCTCTCGAGGCGCTGCTTTCGGCCCAAGCCGTGGACATCCTCGGCGACAAGCCGAAAGGTGTCGGCGGAATGCTCTATGACGTCGTTCGCAAGCATGCGGACTTTTATACGGTCGACCGGCCACTTTCTGCCGAGGTGGAAGCGATCGAGGAAGAATTCGGCTCCGACGCCTTCATGTCCAAGCTGATCGAAGAGGTGCCTATCGCATCCTTCGACGATTTCTTTGCGCTCGGCTCGCTGGCGCGCATCGAGCAGCGCCTGACCCAGGAGCCGGTCGCCATCTGATCCTTCAATATTCGCCACGGAGCAAGCGGCATGGCTGATTTCGATCTCGTTCTGCAAGGCACGGTCGTTTTGCCGGAGCGCATTCTGGAAGCCGGCTACGTTGCCGTCCGCGATGGCAAGATTGCGGAAATCGGCCTCGGCGTACCGCCTGCCGCCCGCGAACGCAATCTCCTCGGCAAGGCATTGATCCTGCCCGGAGCAATCGACGCCCAAGTTCACTCTCTGTCGCAGAAGAACCAGGAGGATTTCATCTGGTCGACGCGCTCGGCTGCTGCCGGCGGCGTGACGACGATCGTCGACATGCCCTATGATGAAGGCAATCTTGTTTGTTCGGCGGAAGCGGTAAAGAAGAAGATCGCCTCTGCCGGCCCGCAGGCGCGGGTCGATTTTGCGCTCTACGGCACCGTGGATCCCGAGGAAGGCGCCAAGCGGGTCGCCGAAATGGTGGATGTCGGCGTTGCCGCCTTCAAGTTCTCGACGTTTGGCACGGATCCGAAACGTTTTCCGCGCATTCCCCCTGCCCTGTTGGACGAATGCTTTGCCGCAATTGCGCCGACCGGGCTGACCGCCGGCGTCCACAACGAGGATGACGAGGCCGTCCGCACCTACATGGAGCGCGTGAAAGCAAGCGGGATCACCGATTGGCGGGCGCATGGGCTGTCGCGGCCGCCGATCACCGAACTGCTGGCAATGCACACCATCTTTGAAACCGGCGCCAATACGGGATGCCCCTCGCATGTGGTCCATTGCTCGCTCGGACGCGGCTATGACATCGCGCGCGCCTATCGCCGTGACGGTTTCGAGGCGACGGTGGAATGCTGCATTCACTATCTGACGCTGGACGAGGAAAACGACGTCAAACGCCTCGGCGGCAAGGCGAAGATCAATCCGCCGATCCGGCCGCGTGCCGAGGTCGAGGCGCTGTGGCGCAGGGTTGCCGAGGGCAATGTCTGGCTGGTTTCGACGGATCACGTCAGCTGGTCCGAAAATCGCAAGACCAATCCTGACATGCTGGCGAACGCGTCCGGTGTGCCCGGGCTCGAGGTGATGGTGCCGCTCTTCATCAAGGGTGCCGCCGAGCGCGGTATCCCGCTGACCTGGGCGGCCAAGCTGATGGCAGAGAACCCGGCAAAGCATTTCCGCCTCGACCACGTGAAGGGAGCGCTCACGCCAGGCAAGGACGCCGATATCGTCGTGCTTGAGCCGCGCGAAACGGTCTATGACGCAGCTGCGAGCGGCAACAACGTGGTCGGCTGGAGCCCTTATAACGGCATCCGCCTTCCCTGGACGGTCGCCGCGACCTATCTGCGCGGGGAGAAGATCACCGATGGCGCGACGGTGCTGGCTGAACCGGGGACCGGCCGATTTGTCCGTCCGCTGCCGAGGCAGGTGATCGCCGGAGCCGCAGAATGACCAGAAACCTGCCGGTCAACGCAGGTCGTATCGCCGAGGATATCGACGCTCTGGCCGGGATCACCGAGCCCGGCCGTCCCTGGACCCGTCGTGCCTTCTCGCCGCTCTTTCTCGAGGGGCGCGCCTATATCGAAGCGCGCATGCGAGCGGCTGGCCTTGAGACGCGGATCGATGCCGCCGGCAATCTGATCGGCAAGCGGCGGGGCGCCATCGACGGGCGCGGCACGATCATGCTCGGTTCGCATTCAGACACCGTGCCGGATGGCGGGCGTTTCGACGGCATTGCCGGCGTGGTGGCGGCGATTGAGGTCGCGCGTGCGCTCAGCGATCGGGGCATCGAGCTCGATCACGACCTGGAGATCGTCGACTTCCTTGCGGAGGAGGTCAGCATCTTCGGCGTTTCCTGTATCGGCAGCCGGGGCATGACCGGGCAACTGCCGGAAGCCTGGCTTTCGCGCGCGACGGAAGGACGCGACCTCGCCGAGGCCATTGCCGAGGTCGGCGGGCGCCCGGGCGTGCTGCAGCAGCAAAACAGGCCCGATATTTCGGGCTTTCTCGAACTGCATATCGAGCAGGGTCCGGTCCTTGAGAACGACGAGAAGAACGATATCGGCATCGTCACGGCGATCGCCGGGATCACCCGCATTGAGATCATCGTCGAAGGCCGCGCCGACCATGCCGGCACGACGCCGATGGATAGCCGCTCGGATGCGCTGGTCGCCGCCGCACAACTCGTCCTCGATATCCGCAATGCCGCAGCCGCCCGGGCGAAGACGCCGGGGCATTTTGCGGCGACGGTCGGCGAGTTCCGGATCGAGCCGAATGCCGCCAACGTCGTTCCCTCGAAGGTCGTCCTGCTGATCGATGGGCGCGCCGAGATTCGCAACGACATGGAGGCCTTCTGCGAGTGGCTGGACGAACATGTCATAAAGTTAGCCATCGCTTACGGAGCGTCCATCAAAAGCCCGATGCGCGTCTCCGACAACTATCCGACGCCGAGCGATGCCGGGCTATTGAAGACGCTCGAAAGGGCTTGCGAAACCGTCGGCGCCAGGCACCGGCGAATGGCATCGGGCGCCGGTCACGACATGGCCTGGATTGCCAAGGTGGCGCCCGCCGCGATGATCTTCGTACCCTGCAAGGAGGGGCGCAGCCACTCCGCTGACGAGTGGGCCGAGAACGACGACATCGCGCTTGGGGCGGCCGTGCTTTTCGAAGCCGTCATGGACATGGACAAGAGCTTGAAGCAGGAGAATGCCTGATGGGACGCATACTCGTTGAGAAGGACGTCGAAGCAGCGGTCAAGGGCGGGTCGGTCTATGCCGCCGGCGGCGGCGGCTGGGCGGATCACGGACGCATGCTCGGCTATGCAGCGGTCAACGTCGGCAAGCCGGAACTTGTGTCGATCGACGAGCTGAAGGACGACGACTGGATCGCGACGGCCGCCGCGATCGGCGCGCCGGCTTCCACGACACCCTGGGAGATGCAGGGCATCGACTATGTGAAGGCGGTGCAGCTGCTGCAGGACGAACTCGGCGAAAAACTGTCCGGCCTGATCATCGGCCAGAACGGCAAGTCGTCGACGCTGAACGGCTGGCTGCCCTCCGCCATTCTCGGAACAAAAGTCGTCGATGCCGTCGGCGATATCCGCGCGCATCCGACCGGCGACATGGGCTCGATCGGCATGGCGGGCTCGCCCGAGCAGATGATCCAGACGGCGGTCGGCGGAAACCGCGCCGAAAGCCGATACATCGAGCTTGTCGTGAAGGGGGCGACGGCGAAGATCTCGCCGATCCTGCGGGCGGCTTCCGACCAGTCGGGCGGCTTCATCGCCAGCTGCCGCAATCCGCTGCGCGCCTCTTATGTGCGGACCCACGCAGCACTTGGCGGCATCTCGATGGCGTTGGCGCTGGGCGAGGCGATCATTGCGGCTGAGAAGAACGGCGGTTCAGCCGTGATCGATGCCATCTGCAAGACAACAGGCGGGCACATCCTGGCCGAAGGCATCATCACCAAGAAGAACGTCGTCTATACCAAGGAGGCCTTCGACATCGGCACGATCGTCGTCGGCTCCGGCGACAAGGCGGTGACCATGCATGTGATGAACGAATACATGGCCGTCGACGACATCGAGGGCAAACGGATCGCCACCTTCCCCTCGGTTATCACAACGCTCTCGCCCGAGGGCGAGCCGCTGAGCGTCGGTCAGTTGAAGGGTGGGATGCATGTCTTCATCCTGCATGTGCCGATGAGCATCATTCCGCTGTCGGCAAGCGTTCTCGACCCGACCGTCTATCCCCCGGTGGAGAAGGCGATGGGAATAGAGCTTGCCCGCTACGCGCTCGCGGCAAAGGCCTGATCGCATGGCGCGGGACGTCGGCCTCGAGGAATTGCTGAGGGAAGAGCTGGGTACTATGTCCGGTCTCAGCGAGAAGCCGATGTTCGGTGGTTTGGCCTTTCTGCTCGACGGCAATCTCCTTTGCGGCGCCCGACAAGACGGCATGCTGGTCCGCCTCGGCAAAGGCAATGACGGCTGGGCGCTCGATTTGCCCGGCGCGGTGCAGATGCTTTCCGGCGGTCGCGCCATGCACGGCTGGATCCGGGTCGGCGCGGAGATTTACGGCGATGACGATTTGCGGCGCCGCCTCCTGGAGACCGCGACGGCCTTTGTGCGCTCACTGCCCGCCAAGTGAACGGAGCTTGGGCCCAAGAGACCCAAAAAAGACAGAGATAGAGGAACGACCAAGATGCCGAAGCCCAATCCACGTCACCCGAAATTTCCGATACCGGGCGGGCCGGAGCTGCGCGCCAAGGGTTGGCGGCAGGAGGCGCTGCTGCGGCTCCTGGAGAACGTTCTCTCCGTCGGTGAGGATCCGGACAATCTCATCGTCTATGCCGCGCTCGGCAAGGCAGCGCGCAACTGGGCGGCGCACAAGGGCATCGTCAAGGCACTGACCGAAATGGACGAGGACCAGACGCTGCTGATCCAGTCCGGCAAGCCGATCGGCCTCGTGAAGACGCATCCGAAGGCGCCGCTTGTCATCATGGCGAACTGCAACATCGTCGGGCAATGGGCGAAGGCCGAGGTCTTCTACGAGCTGCAGCGCAAGGGGCTGATCTGCTGGGGTGGGCTGACGGCTGGCGCGTGGCAGTATATCGGCAGCCAGGGCGTCATCCAGGGCACCTATGAAATCTTCATGCGCATTGCCGAGCGCCGGTTCGGCGGTGATCTCTTCGGACGCTTCGTGCTGACGGCGGGGCTCGGCGGAATGGGCGGCGCGCAGCCGCTCGCCGGCCGCATGGCGGGGGCCGCCATCCTCTGCGTCGACATCGATCCCGAGCGCGCGAAGAAGCGCCAGGAGATCGGCTACTTGCAGGAAATCGCGCCGGATCTCGATACGGCGCTTGCGATGATCGATGCTGCCGTGAAGGACAAGCGGGCGCTTTCGGTTGGTCTCGTCGGCAATGCTGCGGAAATCTATCCCGAGATCGCGCGGCGCGGCATCGTGCCGGATATCGTCACCGACCAGACCTCCGCGCACGACCTCGTCTACGGCTACGTGCCGAAGGGCATGAGCCTTGCGCAGGTTCGCGAACTGCGCGAGGACGGTCAAGGACAGCTGATGGCGGCAAGCCGAGCTTCGATCGTGCAGCACGTCACTGCCATGCTGGACTTCCAGAAGAAGGGCTCCGAGGTCTTCGACAATGGCAACCTTATCCGCACACAGGCCAAGGAAGGCGGCGTCGCCAACGCTTTCGACATTCCGATCTTCACCGAAGCCTATCTGCGACCGCTCTTTGCCCGGGCAATCGGCCCTTTCCGCTGGATGGCACTGTCAGGCGCGGAAAGTGATATCGCCCGGATCGACGTTCTGCTGCTCGAAATGTTCCCAGACAACAAGATCATCACCAACTGGATCCTCTTGGCGCGCGAGCACGTGCCCTTCGAAGGACTGCCGGCGCGTATTGCCTGGCTCGGTCACGGTGAACGCACGATGCTTGCCCGCCGGGTCAACGAGCTCGTAGCAAGCGGTGAACTGAAAGGGCCCGTCGCCTTCTCGCGGGATCATCTTGATGCCGGCGCGATGGCGCATCCGAACATCATGACCGAGCGGATGAAGGACGGCTCCGACGCGATCGCCGACTGGCCGCTGATCGACGCGATGATGCTCTGCTCGTCGATGGCCGATCTCGTCGTCGTCCATTCCGGCGGCGGCGGCTATGCCGGCTACATGACGAGCTGCGGCGTCACCGTCGTGGCCGATGGCACCGACGCTGCCGACGAGCGGCTCGACCATGCGCTTACCAACGACACGGCGCTTGGCGTCATGCGCTATGCCGATGCCGGCTATGACGAGGCGCTCGACGAGGTGGCCAAGAAGGACGTTCCCTACATTAGGCTCGGATAGCGCTAAGGCACCTGTCTCGGAAACATTTCTGTCCGATTACGCTATGGCGTGGCGCAACCGATCGATCGCAGGTCGTGCGCCTCTGATAGAGATCGAGTGTTGATTCGACGCTGCCCTTCCAAAGAACGGACCCGCCATGCAGCCCCGCACCTACGGTATGCTCCTCGTCAGCATTGCTACGATCATGTGGAGCACCGCGGGGCTCTTCGTCCGCGCGCTCGATCTCGATGTCTGGACCGTGCTCGGATGGCGCTCGCTGTTTGGCGGTCTGGCGCTGACGATCATCATTCTGGCAAAGAAGCGGATCAGTGCGGAACCCGGCAAGGTACCGCTCTATTTCTATCCGCTGTTCGGTCTCATGGCCGCTATATCGATGTATGGCTACATCGGCGCGCTGAAGCTGACGACCGTCGCCAACGTGCTGGCGATCTATGCGACCGTCCCGTTCGTCGCGGCAGCCATCGCTTATGTCTGGTTGAAGGAGAAGATCAGCAGGCGTGTGCTCATCGCCAGTATGATCGCCTTCGTTGGCGTTCTGATCGTTGCAGGTTTCGGCGCGAGGCCCCAGGACATCGCCGGCAACGCGCTGGCGTTCTTGATGACGCTGACCTTCAGCATCCTGCTCGTCGCGGCGCGGCGCTACCCCGCACTGCGCTTGGCGCCGGTCAATGCGCTTGGATCCGGCTTCTGCGTGCTGCTCTGCCTGCCACTGATGTCGCACGCGATACCGAGCCTGCAGGAGATCCTCGTGCTTGCCGTCTTCGGGTCGACGACATCGGGAATCGCCTATCTACTGTTCATGACCGGCGGCCGCTATATTCCCTCGAGCGAGGCCGGGTTGATCGGTCTGCTCGACGTCGTGCTCGGCCCGCTCTGGGTCTGGCTCGCCTTCTCCGAGACGCCAACGCTTTCCACGATCATCGGCGGCGTGATCATCCTGATCTCGGTCTTCTGGTATCTCTGGAGCGGCATGGCGCGGTCACAGCAGCCACGCCGCACCTTGAAGAACGTTTAGCCGACCCATTATTTTTCGCGAAGATTACCACTTCGCCAGCTTGGCGGCGGTGAGCGCCGCGACCATGCCAAGCGCCAGCAGCGACAGCGTGAAGGCAACGACGGCGTTCCAGCCATCGGCACCCCAGAAATAGCCACCGACCGAACCGGCAACACTGGAGCCGATGTAGTAGGACAACAGATAGAGCGCGGACGCGTGCCCCTTGGTGCCGCGGGCAAGGCGACCAACGAGGGCGCTCGCCACCGAGTGGGCGACGAAGAAGCCCGATGTCAGCAACACGATGCCAAAGACGATCAGCGGCAGCGAGGATGACAGCGTGACCGCGACGCCGACCGCCGCAATCGCAATGCCGGCCGGCAGCACGATGAAATGGCCGATGCGATCTCCAAGCAGGCCGGCGATCCAGGATGCGGCGATACCGAACAGATAGACCGTGAAGATCAGGCCGAGCTCCGTCTGGTTGAGATTGTATGGCGGCTGAACGAGGCGGAAACCGATGTAGTTGTAGACGGTGACGAAGCTGCCCATGGCGAGAAAGCCGATGGCGAAGAGCAATGGTAGCGCCGGGTTGCCTATATGGCCAACCCAGGCCCTCACGTGAAAGCGGACATCGAAACCCTTGCGCGGCGCAAAATTGCGCGACGCGGGCAGCAGCAGGAAGAAGCCGATTGCCGCGGCAAGGCCGAGCACGCCAAGCGAACCCAATGCAATGCGCCATGAGAAGAACTCAGCCAATGTGCCGGTGACGACGCGGCCTGCCATGCCGCCAAAAGCATTACCGGCGATGTAGAGACCCATCGAGGCGCCAAGACCGCGGGGATCGATCTCTTCCGAGAGATAGGCCATCGCCACGGCCGGCACGCCGCCAAGCAGCAGCCCTTCAAGCGCGCGGATGACGAGCAGCGCGTGCCAGCTCGACACGAGGGCGCAGGCGATCGTGCAAAGGGCAGCCCCGAGCAGCGAGGCGAACATCAGGATGCGGCGGCCGAAGCTTTCGGAGACGGCAGCGGCACAGAAGATCGCGACGGCGAGAAAGCCGGTCGACAGAGATAACGACAGAGAGCTCGCGGCCGGGCTCACGCCGAAGTCCGCGGCAAAGATCGGCATCAGTGGCTGCACGCAATAGAGCAGCGAGAAGGTAGCAAAACCGGAAAGGAAGAGGGCGAGGCTGGCACGTCGATAAGGTGACGTGCCGCGCAGCAAGAACTGCTTTTCCTGCATTTCCGCCGTCGTTCGCACGAGGTGGAGATTCGGACGGGGATGGGTTTCGGAGGCGTCTGGCGAGCTGTTTGCGGCGCGTTGCATTGGGGGTACCAACCTTTCACGCCTTTTGATCTAGCCAGCAGCGCGCCATTTGTCCAATATATGAAAATACCATTCTTCATAGCTTCTGGAGATACCGATGGAGTTGCGCCATATCCGCTATTTTCTCGCCGTCGCCGAAGAGGGAAATTTCACCCGCGCCGCAGCAAAACTCGGCATCGGCCAGCCGCCACTCAGCCAACAGATCCGCGATCTTGAAAACGAGATCGGGGCGGCACTGTTTCATCGCGTCCCACATGGCGCGGAACTGACGGAGGCGGGGAGCGCCTTTTTGCCGGAGGGTCGCGCTGCCATCGCGGCCGCCGAGAAGGCGAAGCTCGCCGCCCAGCGCGCCACCCGAGGCGAGACCGGTCGGCTGGCGCTCGGTTTCACGGCGTCCTCAGCCTTCAACACGGCGGTCAGCGGCACGATCCGTCGCTTTCGCGGGCAGTGGCCAGAGGTGAGCCTCTCCTTGACCGAGATGAACAGCAACTGGCTGATGGAGAAACTGCTGCGTGAGGAAATCGACGTTGCCTTCATCAGGCCCGGCCTGGAGGATCCGAAGAACGTCACGCTGAAACGCCTGGCGGATGAGCCGATGCTGATTGCCTTGCCGGCGCACCACCCGCTTGCGAAATACGAGAAGGTGCCCGTGTCGGCGCTTGCCGGCGAGCCGTTCATTCTGTTTCCGCGGACGGTTGGCCTCAGTCTCTATGATGATATCGTGCGTGGCTGCCGCGATGCCGGTTTCGAGCTTGTCGTGACGCAGGAGGCGCCGCAGATCCCATCCGTCGTCAATCTGGTCGCCGCCGATCTCGGCGTATCGATTGTGCCAGCCTCGATTGCCCACCTGACACTCGACGGGGTCGCCTATCGCCAGATCGAGGGACCGCCGCTGGTGGCGCGTCTCGGGCTTGCGATGCTGAAGGCGCAGCGGTCGCGCGTTGCCGCAAACATGATGAGCCTCGTCTGATCAGCCGGCAGGATCCCAATAGGGCGGATCGCCGAAGGTCTTGCGCAGGTGGTCGGCGACAGCGCGCAGCTTGGCGGACGGATTGCGCCCCTCCGGATGCGCCATGTAGATGAACTCGGCTTCCGGCCTGTAGCCGACATCGATCTCCTGCAGCTGTCCCGCACTGATCGCAGGCCCGGCAATGAAGGCTGGCAGAAGCGCGATACCGAGACCCGCAGCCGCGGCATCGCGGATCATGTCTCCATTGTTCATGCCGACGGCCTGGCTTGCCCGCACGACGATGGCTCCATCCGGCGTCTGGAACCGCCAGTCCGCAACGCCCCGGTTGGTGTAGAAGATGCCTTTATGGCCATCGAGATCGGCAAGGGTCTTCGGCACACCATGGCGGCTGAGATAATCCGGTGACGCGACCAAAAGCCGACGGCTGCGACTGAGTTTCCACACGACCAACCGGGAGTCGACGATCGGACCGTGCCGGACCACGGCATCATACCCTTCCGAGGAGACATCGACGCGGCGGTCGTCGATGTCGAGCACCAGTCGGATTTCCGGATGCGCGGCCAGAAACGGGTATAGCGCGGGGCCAAGATGCATGCGCCCGAAGGTAACGGGGGCGGCAATGCGCAGCGGGCCGGACAACGTGCCTCGGCGCACCGCCATCTCGGCGGTGGCTTCCTCGATTTCCTGAACGATCCGCGTCGCGCGCTCCAGAAAGGCCGTGCCGTCTTCTGTCAAAGTGAGTTTTCGCGTGGTGCGATGCAGAAGCACACCGCCAAGCGACTTTTCAAGCTCCGCAAGCCTCTCGCTGACGACAGACTTCGATAGGCGCAGGCGTCGGGCAGCCTCGCTGACCGAGCCGGATTCCACGATCGCCACGAAGGACGTTATTCCCTCAACCCTGATCATCGTTCGGCAAATCCGAATTCGAGTTCCACCATTTGGAGGCTAACCCGAACGAAAAGAAAATGCCATCTTCTGCCCATCGAAAGGGACGGCAATCGCCATCCCAACCCCCATACTGGAGATGCAACAATGAACCGCTTGAATGGAAAAGTCGCCATCGTCACTGGCGCAAGTGCCGGCATCGGTCGCGCAACGGCAAAGCTCTTTGCGGCCGAAGGCGCCAAGGTCGTCGTCGGCGCCCGCCGCCAGGCTGAACTCGAAAGCCTGGTCGCAGAGATCAAGGCAGCCGGCGGATATGCCGTTGCTGTTGCCGGCGACGTCCGCTCGGAAGACTATCACAAGGCGCTGGTCGCCACCGCCGTCGAGCGCTACGGTAAGCTCGACATTGCCTTCAACAATGCCGGCATCATTGGCGAAGCCGGCCCGAGCACCGGTGTTTCCGAGGCCGGTTTCACCGAAGCGCTGACGATCAACCTGACGGCCTCCTTCCTGGCTGCCAAGCATCAGATCGCGCAGATGGAAAAGGATGGCGGCGGCTCCGTCATCTTCACCTCGACTTTCGTCGGCTACAGCTTCGCCTTTCCCGGCGTTGCCGCTTATGCCGCCAGCAAATCCGGCCTTATTGGCCTGACGCAGGCGCTCGCCGCCGAATTCGGCCCGAAGAACGTGCGCGTAAACGCGGTTCTGCCGGGTGCGGTCGATACCGACATGTATCGCGAGATGAACGACACTGAGGGCAAGCAGAGCTTCATCACCAACCTGCATGCGCTGAAGCGTGTCGCAGCGCCTGAGGAACTTGCGCGCTCCGTACTCTACCTCGCATCCGACGACTCGAGCTTCGTCACCGGTACGGCCTCGTTGGTCGATGGTGGCGCATCGATCACCCGGACCTGATCCTGCGTTCGACTATCCGCTCTGACTGGACAAGCTTTCCGGAAAAGAGCGGATTATCGCGACGGCATTTTCATCACATCATCCAAGGCAGCAACGGGCGCTCGCCCAACGGGAACACAGGAACTCACGACAATGGCACGCTTACAGAACAAGACAGCCCTGATCACCGGCGGCACCAGCGGCATCGGCCTCGAAACCGCCCGTCAATTCATCGCCGAAGGCGCTCGCGTTGCCATCACCGGCAGCAGCGAAAAGAGCGTCGCGGCGGCCCGTGCCGAATTTGGCGACAAGGCGTTGGTCATCCAGGCGGATGCCGGCAACGCAGCCGGCCAGAAGGTCGTCGCCGGCGCGATCAAGGAGAGCTTCGGGCATCTCGACATTCTTTTCGTCAACGCCGGCGTGGCGGAGTTCGGTGCGCTCGAACAATGGAGCGAGGAAGCCTTCGACAGGTCGGTCGCGATCAACGTCAAGGGACCTTTCTTTCTGATCCAGGCCCTTCTGCCGCTGTTTTCGAAGCAGGCTTCGATCGTTCTCAACACGTCGATCAATGCCCATATCGGCATGCCGAATTCGAGCGTCTACGCCCTAACCAAGGGCGCGCTGCTGACGCTTGCAAAGACGCTCTCCGGTGAACTGATCGGCCGCGGCATTCGCGTCAACGCCGTCAGCCCCGGGCCCATCGCGACACCGCTCTATGGCAAGCTCGGCATGTCGGAAACCGACACCAAGGCAAGGGCGGCACAGATCCCGGTCGGCCGGTTCGGCGATGCCGGCGAAGTCGCCAAAACCATCATCTTCCTCGCCTCCGACGAGGCTCCCTACATCGTCGGCAGTGAGCTCGTTATCGATGGCGGGATGAGTAACCTCTGAGGACCGAGACCCATCAGAGGATGCCTGAGAAGGCCGCGGACCCCTCTCCTCCGCGGCCTTTCCGTGTTCGTCAGCCGGCATCATGAGGACGACGGCGGGGAGGAGAAGCACCGGATCGCGGCCCGCACTTACGCCGAACGCTTCGTCCTGCTCCTGATATAGACCCAGTCCGCTGCCAGCATGACGACCAGCGACAGGCCAACGAGCGGGAAGAACACTCCGCAAACAGCGAGCATCGCGATCAGGCCGCGGACAACACGCTTGTCAGCAGGCATCGGCGGGACGCCGAGCGAGCCCGCTGGGCGTCGCTTCCACCACATAACGGCCGCCGAAACCGCAAGCAGGATGATCGCCGCGCAAGCGGCAAGCAGCACCAGTTGGTTCGCAAGCCCGAACTGCTGACCGAGATGAGTGTTGATGCCCCATTCGAGCGATTTGCCGAGCGGACCGTAGTCGGCATAGCTCATGTCGATCAGCGGCGTCCCGGAATATTGGTCGAGATGCACGACCCGCTGCTTGGAAAGATCGTCGGGATAGACCGATCCGGTAAACACCCCATCCGCTGTGGTTGGTATGTTGACGGCGTAACCCCGATGCAGGCCAAGACGATCAAAGGTGGCTACGGCGTCATCGAGGCCAATCGCCTGTGCATGATGGGCGTGCCCTGACGAGTGCGGTACTTGCGCCTGCTCCAGCGACCAGGATGTCTTGGCGACGTGGTCGAGATGCTCGTCGGACATAGGCACGGCAACCCGCACGCCCGCGGGATAGCCGAAGTTGTTGCCATTGGCCCATTCGTTGACCTTGCCGCCCCAGACCCCCGACCAAGGCATGCCTGTGATGGCCAGGAAGACGATGAAGAAGCCGACGAAGATACCGGTGACCGCATGAGTGTCCCGCCAGAAGACCCGCCGCTTAGGGGTGCCGCGAACGGAGAGAACACCGCCTGTCTGTAGGCGTGGCCACCAGAGGTAGACGCCGGTGGCAACCAACAGGATCGACCATCCGGCGGCGATCTCGATCAGCATACGCGCGTAGTTGCCGAAATATTTGAGGCTGTGGAGGTAGCGGATCGTCCACATGACAGTGCCGCGATCCGGCAACGCGCCCAGCACCTTAGCGGTATACGGATTGACGTAGACGGCAAGTTTGCCTTCCGCCTCGGTGCCGATGGTGACTTCGGCAGAGGCATCGCGCGTGGCAGGGTCGGTAAACTTGACTGCAATTCCGGGGTAAACAGCAAGGGCAGCAGCCACCATCGTGGAAGGTGCCGCGCGGTTTGCGCCTTGCTGCACTTCGACGCGCTTGAGTTCGGAATGGATCACCGCGTCAATCTCATCCTGGAACAGGTAGAGGCCGCCGGTGATCGCCAGCGTGATCATGAAGGGCAGGACAAGAAGGCCTGCGTAAAAATGCCAGCGCCAGACGGCGCGATAGAGGTCGGAGGCGGAGCGCGCGGAGGCGCTGACGCTCTCGCGACCGATGGTAAGATCGGACATGGAGGACTCCCAACGTAGGAAAATCGAACCTCGGCGTGACGCGCGCGAGGTCGAGCGATGACGTCAGGCAGTAATGGGAGGTGCTCGCGGTTCAGCGATCCGCCCGCGTAAAGCGGGCGAAACGTCAGCATCGGTTCGGATCGCTGCGTCGATTGCAGTTTCGACTGCGACGTAGAGGACCGCCGCCTGCGCGGCGAGAACTGCCGGCATGGCAGCCGATGCCAGACGGCAGAGCGTGCCGCACGGGCACTCGGGCGCCTTCTTGGCCGGCAAGTTGCCATGTCCGGTATCGTCGATGGAACCGTGTCCGCTTGAAGAGCAGATGATTGCGAAGGGATCGACGGCGGACGCCGCCATGGAACCCTGCACAGTGCCGCTCAGCAGTCCTTGGATCAGGAATAGACAGGCGACCAGCAGCGCGACGGCGCTGGCCGATACCCGATCCCGCAAGATGCTTCGCATGGTCCCCATGCTTCGCTCCATGCCACAAGAGGGCAGCATTGTCACTGCGACCAACGCGCTTCCGGTGCCGATTGCTTATTATTCCCCAAAGGCTTAGGGTTTGATGCAATCAGATAATCGATGGGAAAAGCCATGGTTCTCAGCGGCAAACGCATCCTCCTCATCATTTCAGGCGGGATCGCGGCCTATAAAAGCCTGGACTTGATCCGACGGCTCAGGGAGCGGGGTGCGTCCGTGCGACCGCTGATGACGACGGGGGCGCAGGAATTCGTGACGCCGCTTGCCGTCGGCGCGCTCGCCGCCGATCATGTGTTCACCGATCTTTTCTCCCGCCAGGACGAGCAGGATGTCGGCCATATCCGGCTGGCGCGCGATTGCGACCTCGTGCTGATTGCGCCGGCGACGGCGGACCTGCTCGCCAAGATGGCGAATGGGCTTGCGGACGACCTTGCCTCGACGGTGCTGCTTGCGACCGACCGTCCGGTACTCGCCGCCCCCGCCATGAACCCGCACATGTGGGCGCATCCGGCAACCAAGCGCAACGTCGAGACCCTGCGCGGCGACCATATCCGTTTTATCGGACCGATGTCAGGCGAGATGGCGGAGAGCCGCGAAGCGGGCGTCGGCCGGATGGCTGAGCCGCTCGAGATCGTCGCGGCCGCGGAAGCGCTGCTCAACGATGGACCGAGGCCGCTTAGCGGCCGCAAGGCGATCGTCACCTCGGGGCCGACTCATGAGCCGATCGACCCTGTGCGCTACATCGCCAATCGCTCTTCCGGCCGTCAGGGGCACGCGATTGCCGCCGCCCTCTCCGCCCTTGGGGCAGATGTGACACTCGTTTCCGGGCCAGTCTCGGTCCCTGATCCCATGGGTGTGAAGGTCATTCACGTCGAGCGCGCAGACCAGATGCGCGACGCCGTTCTCGCCGCGCTTCCCGTCGATGTCGCGGTGATGGTTGCGGCCGTCGCCGACTGGCGTGTTGCCTCGGCCGCCGACCAGAAGATCAAGAAGCATCCGGGCGAATCCATCCCGACGCTCGCGCTGACTGAAAATCCCGATATTCTGAAGACCGTCGGTCATCACACGCTGCGGCCGAAGCTGGTGATCGGCTTTGCGGCGGAGACCCAGGATGTCGAGAGCAACGCCATGGCGAAACTCGAACGCAAGGGGGCTGACATCATCGTCGCCAACGACGTTTCGCCCGCAACCGGCATCATGGGCGGCGTTCGCAACAGGGTGAAGATCGTCGCTCACAGCGGCATCGAACAGTGGCCAGACCTTGCGAAGGAAGAGGTTGCGACGAAGCTCGCGGCGATGATCGCCGAACGGCTCAAGTAGTAATCGCGACCGGGGCGGTCTTTGCCACGGCCAGCGCCGGACGAAACGGTGCGATATCGAGGCCAATGTCGGCAAGCGTAACGGCACTGCCATCCGGGATCTCCGCCCAGGCATCGACATCGTCGTTGAGCGGCTCGGACACCAGGCAATAGCCCCTGCCGACAGGAGACGCGTAGAGCGTCGGCGCCTTGCGGTCGGTCGCATAACGGATCGCATAGAGTAACTTGCCATCGGAAAAGGCGGCCGTGTAGCGCACCAAGACTGAACCCAGGACGTTTTCGGCAAGGCCCTCTACGAAGCGTATCATCTCCGCCATGGCTGCCATCGGCGTCTGGCGCAGGCCAAACTGCAGGGCGAGCAGGAACATCAGTTCGGAATCGGTGGTCCCGCCGCGCGCGTTGAAAAGCTCATCGTCTAGCATGGCCTCCATGGGACGGCGCAGCCGTTCGAAGCCTGAGATCTGGCCGTTGTGCATGAAGGACCAGTTGCCGAAGGTGAAGGGATGGCAGTTGTCGCGCCGCGTGCCGCCGCCGGTGGCGGCCCGCACATGCGCCAAGAACAACGGCGACCGGATCTGCCGCGCAAGGCTCTTCAGGTTGCAGTCGGACCAAGCCGGCAAGGTATCGCGGTAGCGCCCTGGCTCCAGCCGGTCGCCATACCAGGCGATGCCGAAGCCGTCGCCATTGGTGGGGGTTTTGGCGCGGGTGGCGCAATGCGACTGCTCGATCAAGGAGTGCGCGGGCGAGGACACCAGTTCCTCCAGATAGAGGGGGTCTCCACGATAGGCTGCCCAGCGACACATGCTCTTTCCACTCCCGAGCCCGCCCTGAGGCGGGAGAATGCCGAAACGCGACAGTGATTGTCGAATCCGATGGTTAATAAGACCTGAACGGCCTCGTGGCTTGCAAGCAGAAGATGACAAATTTCCGGCGGCGGACGCGATCACATTGCGCAATGGCGCATCTTCTTTTGTGAACAGTGCGTTGCCGGGCAGGCTGATTTCGCGGATGCCGGTCAGGCGGCTATAGTCCCGGGCAAGTTGAACCCTTCGAGAGGATGCCATGTCGATCCGTCCCGTAAAGCATATGAGCACTGCAACTCCGACGATAGAGGGCGCCGGCGTGAAGCTGCATCGCGTCTTCGGCTTCGGGGATCCGTCAATGACCGACCCGTTCCTTATGATGGACGATTTCCGCAATGACAATCCGGCCGAATACATCCGTGGCTTTCCGTGGCATCCGCATCGCGGCATCGAGACGATCACGTACGTGCTCGCCGGCACGGTCGAGCACGGCGACAGCCTCGGCAATCGCGGCCTGCTCGGCGCCGGCGACATCCAGTGGATGACGGCCGGCAGCGGCATCATGCACCAGGAAATGCCGAAGGGCGATTTCGCCGGACGGATGCACGGCTTCCAGCTTTGGGCCAACCTGCCCTCGTCGCTAAAGATGACGGCGCCACGCTATCAGGACGTCAAATCAGCCGACATTCCTGTCGTGGTCGACGACGACGGCACTGCCGTACGCGTTATCTGCGGCGACTTTTGGGGCAAGGCGGGCCCGGTTGACGGCGTGGCTGCCGAACCGATCTATCTCGACGTCTCGGTGCCGCCGGGCAAGAAGAAGCGCCTGCCCGTCGACACCTATCGCAACGCCTTTGCCTATATCTTCGTAGGCTCCGGCACGTTCCGCGACGCCTCCAAGCCGTTTGGCGTCCGCGTCGAGAAGGAGGTCAACGGGGAGGAGTTGAACATTCGCGATATGTCCGGCAACCGCACGCTCGTCGTCTTCGACAGCGGTGATGAAGTGACCGTGCAGGCCGGCGACGAAGGCATCCGCTTTCTGCTCGTTTCGGGCAAGCCAATCGAGGAGCCGGTCGCCTGGCATGGGCCGATCGTCATGAACTCGCGAAAGGAGATCATGCAGGCGATGCGGGAACTGCAGAACGGCACCTTCATCAAGGCCGCACATTGAGCCGGCTTATCCACAGGCGCTACCACTAAATCTGTATATCGACACAACGAAACAACATTTCATTGTAAACGTTGGCGTATTCCCGACAGCGAGGAAATGAAATCGGGCATTCCTGAAGATGTGGCAGCGACTCGGCCGAGGTTTTTTCTTGCATCGCGGACGAATCATCCTACCTTCTTTCCATCGACAACAGAACGAAAGGAAGGTGATCCAATGTCTAATGAGATTTCAGACCTCGTAAAAGGCATGGAAGTGGTGATGAAAGCGAGGCAGCCCTCGCTCTAAGCCCCACCTTCCTAGGATCGCTTTGACGGTCCGGCCATTTACAGGCCAGAACTCATGGAAAGGGTCGCCTCGAGCGGCCCTTTTCATTTTCCATCACAGGATTGACGACGCCCACGATCTTGGCGTATTCGTAAAGTCATCAAATGACTTTACGAATACCGACGATGCAACCACTCGCAAAAACGAAGCTTGCCGACACGGCCATCGAGGCAATCCGCGCCGAGATATTGGGTAAGCGTTGGGCCGTTGGGGAAAAACTGCCCAACGAGGCAACGCTGTCGTCCATGCTCTCCGTCAGCCGCGGCACCATACGGGAAGCCGTCCGCGTGCTGGTGTCGCAGGGCCTTCTCGAAACCAGGCAGGGCTCCGGAACCTACGTGCTGTCTACCACCGATACGAGGCTGCCGCTCACCATGGCGCGTCGTGCCGGTCTGCGTGATCTCTTCGAGGCCCGGTGTGCACTCGATGTCGAGGCGGCGCGGCTGGCCGCGGTACGACAAACTCCGCAAACCATTGCGGAATTGAGGGCGCTTCTCGCCAAGCGGGGCAATTTCGAAGGCGGCGACAAAAGCGGCTTCGTCGAACGCGACCTTGCCTTCCACCAAGCCGTCATTGCGGCTTCCGGCAACCGCGCGATGGTTGAGATCTATCAGTTCTTCTCCGCCTCGATCGCCGAAACGATCGCGGCGACTTTGGACAATGAGATTCCCGAGCCTGATCTGCAGGCGCATACCGACATCATCGACGCGATCGCCACCGGCGATCCGCAACAGGCCGACGCGGCCGTTCGCCGCTTCATGGCTCCCATCATCAGCGCTCTCGACCGGATGCTCCATTCATGACCACCCCCCTTCAGGACTCCGCGGAGGTCTACGACCTCGCGGACGAGCAACTTATCGATGCCGAAGCCGATAGCGTTCCCCAACCACAACCCCCAGTGGGCAGCAGTGCAGCGGCACGCTTCCTTCTCGGGATTAGTCTCGTCCTGATCGCCTTCAATCTGCGGCCGGTCTTCTCCAGCGCCTCCGCGCTGCTGCCCGAAATCAAGACGGAACTCGGCCTCTCGTCGCTCGGCGCCAGCTTGCTGACCACCCTGCCCGTCGTCTGCCTCGGTGCTTTTTCGCCAGTGGCGCCGCGGCTTGCCCAACGAATCGGAGCAGAGCGTACGCTTCTGGGGGTACTCATCCTGCTGGCCCTCGGGACAGCGCTCCGGGGCCTTTCATCCGTTCCGCTACTGTTTATCGGCACCGCGCTCGCCGGCGCTTCCATTGCTGTCGGCAACGTGCTGCTGCCTGGCTTGGTCAAGCGTGACTTTGCCGATCGCGCCGCGCTGATGACCGGCTTCTACACGATGGCGCTCTGCGCGGGCGCGGCAAGTGCTGCGGGCTTCACGTTGCCGCTCGAGCACGTTCTCGGCGACTCGCTCTCCAGCGCACTGGCCGCCTGGGGGCTGCCCGCGCTGATCGTCGGGATCATCTGGTTGCCGCAAGTGCTGTCCACCAAGAGCCAGGTCAAGCGCAGCGGCTTTTCCGTCCAAGGACTCTGGCGAGACCGGCTGGCATGGCAGGTCACGCTCTTCATGGGCCTGCAGTCTGCTCTGGCTTATTGCGTATTCGGCTGGCTCGTTCCCATCCTGCGCGAGCGCGGCGTTGACGGTGTCACCGCGGGAGCGATCGTTTCGGTATCGGTGATGGTTCAGGCCGCGGCTTGCCTTGTAGCTCCGCAGATCGCCGTGAGGGGCAAGGATCAGCGACTGATCAACGCGTCGCTCTGTGCCGTCGCCGTCGTCGCCTTGCTCGGCCTACTGTTTGCGCCGCTCTCGACGATCTGGGTCTGGGCCGTGCTGCAGGGCATCGGCCAGGGCGGCCTGATCGCCGTCGCCATGACGACAATCGTGCTGCGCTCCCGCGATCCGCATGTGGCGGCCCATCTTTCCGGCATGGCGCAATGCGTGGGCTACCTGCTTGCGGCGATTGGCCCGCTGGTCGTCGGGCTCATCCGCGGCTGGACCGGCAGCTTTGCGTGGTCGGCCGTGCTTTTCGTCGCGCTTGGCGCCGGGGCTGCGATCAACGGCTGGAACGCCGGCCGCGCGGAATATGTGAATGCGCAGACGATCGAAAAAATGGACTAACGCCCCCCTCACCATCTGTTGATTTCTCCCGCCAGACGGCGATGTTTAGGTTACGCCTCCAATACCGCTTCCGTCGGAGGACAAGTTTTGCGTTTCCTATCCGCCATCCTGCTTGCAACAGCCTTGCTGGCGCCACTCGCACCCGCCATGTCGCAGGAGGGTCGAGGCGAACCTGCCACACGGGCCTCATCGAGCGACGGCGTACTGAAGCTGCTGCCGGAGGACTCGGTCACCCAACACGCACTGAAGATCGGCGACCGGACGCTCGACTATGTGGCCACGGCCGGAACGCTTGATCTCTTCGCGCAAGACGGCACCAAAACAGGCGCTATATTCTACACGGCCTATGTCGCCAAGAAAGGCGCCCCCGACCGCCCGCTGACCTTTGCCTTCAATGGCGGCCCCGGTGCGGCGTCGGCATTCCTGCATCTCGGCCTGATGGGGCCGCGTATCCTGGACTTCGGCCCGAAAGGCGACGATGGGGCCGCCGCGAAGTTGGTCGACAACCCGCACACCTGGCTCGACTTTACTGATCTTGTTTTCATCGATCCGATCGGAACTGGCTGGAGCCGGACCGCCAAGGCCGACGACGCCTCCAAATACTACAACGTCAATTCCGACGCAGAGAGCATCGCGAAGGCGATCGCTCTTTATGTCACTCACAACAATCGATCCGGTTCGCCCAAGTATCTTCTCGGCGAGAGCTATGGCGGCTTTCGCGCCGCCAAGGTGGCCGGCGCCCTGAAGGACAGCCAGGGCATTATCGTCTCGGGCGCGATCATGCTTTCGCCGCTGCTCGAGGGGCAACTGATGTTCAATGCTGATCAGTTTGCGCTCGGCGCGGCACTCGAATTCCCCTCGCTTGCAGCAGCGCACATGGACAGACGCAGCGCTTTCGATGAAGGGCAACAGCGCGATGCGGAGAAATTTGCGCTTGGCGACTATCTCACGACACTCGCCGGCCCGACGCCAACAGGCGAAGCCGCTAAGGCCTTTTACGAGAAAATTGCCGGCATGACCGGGATCCCCTCAGATGTCGTTGAGAAGAACCGTGGCTTCCTCGGAAATGCTTACGCCAAGCAATCAGAAGGGCAGGACGGGCGCGTTGTCAGCCCTTACGACGCGGCGTTCTCGACGCCCGATCCTTATCCGGAATCAGACTCCGATCGCGGCGACGACGCCATCCTCGACGGCTTCACCCGTGCCTATGGCGGGGCCTTCGCCGACTATGCGCGCAGTGAACTCGGATTCAAGACCGAGATGACCTATTCGCTGCTCGACAGCGATATCAATCGCAAGTGGGAATGGGGCGGGCGTGGCGGCGGTTCCATGCGGCAGGCGAGCGTTACCGACGATATCCGCCAGCTTCTCGCCTCCAATCCGAAATTCCGCCTGCTGATCGCCCATGGCTATAGCGATCTCGTGACGCCCTATGGGGTGAGCCGCTATGTTGTCGACCACCTGCCGGCGTCGCTTGCCGGCGAGCGCGTGGCGCTGAAGGTTTATCGTGGCGGCCACATGTTCTATACGCGGGCCGACCAGCGCGCTGCCTTCACCGCCGGTGCCAGGGCCTTCTTCGCCGGACGTTCCGCTGCAATGCCGGCTGAATGAACTGGTATCCAACGCGAAAACCTGAGATTTTCTCGCGTTTTACGCCAAAATGGGTTGCCTTCGGCCGATGCCGACATAGGTAAGTCACCATGTCATACCCCAGTAAGCCATTTCCTGCCACGATGCCGCAACCGGCCTCGGGGCAGACGGAATTGCTGAGCGCCCTTTCGTCCTCCCCTCAAGACTGCGCTCTTTTTCTCGATATCGATGGGACGGTGCTTGACCTGGCCGAGATGCCGGACGCGATTGTCGTGCCGCCGTCTTTGCCGGCGGCGCTTGACGCGGTCTCGCGAAGGCTTGGCGGTGCGCTTGCCTTGGTAACAGGGCGAGCGCTTGCCTATGCCGACGCGCTGTTTGCGCCATTTCGTTTTCCGATCGCCGGCTTACACGGCGCCGAACTCCGTCGACCTGATGGCAGCGTCGCGAAAGCCGAGACCACTGGCGCATTCGAAGCGATGAAAGCGGATCTTCGCAGGGCGGCTGAAAGCCTGGACGGTGTCATCGTGGAAGACAAAGGCGCCGCCGTTGCCGCTCACTATCGCCTTGTGCCGCAGAGGCAGGCAGAGGTGGAGCCGATCATGGAGGCGATGCTGTCCAAGGTAGGGCCCGACTGGACCTTGCAGCGCGGCAAGATGGTTCTCGAAATCCGACCGGCCAGCGCCGACAAAGGTCAGGCCATAGAGGCGTTTCTTTCGATGCCGCCATTTGCCGGCAGGCGTCCGATCACCATCGGTGACGACGTCACGGATGAGGCGATGTTCCGTGTCGCCAATCGCCAGGGCGGCCTCTCCGTTCGGGTCGGCTCGCCCTCCGACACCACCGCCGCCTTGACGCTGCCTTCGGCGTCGGCGGTGCGGGAACTGATCGCGCAGCTCGCCGTTTGATCCCAAGCACCAGGTGCTGCCCTCCCAGGAAAGGAATTTTCGTGTCCCGTCTCGTCATCGTTTCCAATCGCGTGCCAGCTCCCGTGAAGGAGGGCGCAGCCTCGGCCGGCGGACTGGCGGTGGCGCTGAAGGCGGCGCTGGAAGACCGCGGCGGTATCTGGATGGGTTGGTCCGGCAAGTCGAGCGAAAACAACGAGCCCGGCCCGCTCTCCCTGACGGAGGAAGGCAAGATCACCTATGCACTGACCGATCTCACCGGCAAGGACGTCGAGGAATACTACTTCGGCTTCGCCAATCGCGTGCTTTGGCCGATCTGTCACTATCGGCTGGACCTTGCGGAATACGGCCGCAAGGAGATGGCGGGATATTTCCGCGTCAATCGCTTCTTCGCGCATCGGCTGGCGCCGTTGCTCAAGCCTGACGACATCATCTGGGTACATGACTACCATCTGATTCCGCTGGCCGCGGAATTGCGGCAGATGGGCTTCAAGAACCGCATCGGCTTTTTCCTGCACATTCCCTGGCCGCCCGCCGATGTGCTCTACACCATGCCGGTTCACGAGGAGATCATGCACGGACTTGCGGCCTACGATCTTGTCGGCTTCCAGACGGACCACGATCTGGAGAACTTCGCCGGTTGCCTTCGCCGCGAGGATATGGGCGATGCCATCGGCGACGGCCGCTTCACGGCGAATGGTAAGGTCTTCAAGGGCGGAGCCTACGGCATCAGCATCGAGACGGCCGCCTTTGCCGAGTTCGCCAAGAGGGCCGGCAGCCATCACATGGTGCAGAGGGCGCGGCAGAGCATCAAGGACCGCGACCTGATCATCGGCGTCGATCGGCTGGATTACTCCAAGGGCATCACGCAGCGGCTGGATGCCTTCGAGCGCTTCGTCGTCAACAATCCGGCCCACCAGCGCAAGGTCACCTATCTCCAGATCACCCCGAAATCGCGGTCGGAGGTGCCGGAATACGAACAGATGCAACGCACCGTCGCGGAGCAGGCAGGCCGCGTCAACGGTGCCTTGGGAACCGTGGACTGGGTGCCGGTCCGCTATATCAACCGCTCCGTCAGCCGCCCAATCCTCGCCGGTCTCTATCGGCTCGCCAAAGTCGGACTGGTCACGCCGCTTCGCGACGGCATGAACCTCGTGGCAAAGGAATATGTCGCAGCGCAGGACCCGGAAGATCCCGGCGTTCTGGTGCTCTCCCGCTTTGCAGGCGCGGCGCGCGAATTGAAGAGCGGCGCGCTGCTGGTCAATCCCTATGATATCGAAGGAACGGCCAACGCGCTGGCGCGCGCCCTGAACATGCCGATGGAAGAGCGCCGCGAGCGCTGGCAGCGGATGATGGACTATCTGCTTGAGCACGACGTGTCGCGCTGGTGCGACGACTTCCTCAATGACCTGGCTGCCTGAGCGCGAGTTCAGACGATTCCCGCCTCTGCCATAAGCCATGCCGTGAGCAGATCGCTTTGAGCGTCGCGTGTTCGCGGCGGCAACAGCCAGTAACCCCGGTCCGGCGCCTCCAGCGTCGGGCCTGCGGTTCTCAGCATCCCCGACGCGAGCAGCGGATCGACGAGGCCCATCCATCCGATTGCAACGCCCTGCTCACCGATAGCGGCCTGCACGACCAGAGAGTATGTGTTGAAGCTCAGATCGCCCTGCCCCGCGTTAGGATTGCGACTGACCCCGAGTTGCGCGAAGTACCGCCGCCAATCGAACCAAGGCGAAGGCTCCGGCGCATCGAGATGGATCAGGCGTGCGCGGGCAAGGTCAGCCGGCGTGACGATAGCGCCATGGCGATCAAGGAAGCCCTGCGTACAGACGGGCGTGACCCTTTCCGGCAAGAGCAGAACGGCCTGGCGCTCGAACTCCGCGCGCGTACCAAAGACAACGGCAACGTCGCCGTCATCAGAGCGGCCGCCCTGCACTCGCTGCGTCGCGACAATCTGAATATCGACGTTCGGGTAAAGGGCGCGGAACGCATGCATGCGCGGAATCAGCCATAGCGCGGAAAACGCATAATCCGTGCGCAACCGGATGATCGGCCGATCTGCTTCGTTGCGGAATCGCCGCGCCAGTTCATCGATGTCGCTGACACTCTTTGCCACGACATCGAGGAGACGCTGGCCTTCCGGCGTCAACTCCACTCCCCGATGCTGCCGCTTCAACAGGCTGACGCCGAATTGCTCCTCCAAACGACGGATCTGATAGCTCACGGCCGGCTGAGTCAGGCCAAGAACACTTGCCGCCGCCGACAGGCTCCCAGTCTTGCCAATTTCCGCGAAGATGCGCATCCACCCAAGATCGAGACGACGGCTTTCCATAAAAATTCCTTAGAGGAGACGTCAAAAAATGCCTACTTCACAGGTCATGCGATATTGATAATCAATAAATCAAACAGATGGCAAACATGAGGGATTCTCGAACTCTAAGCAGTCGATGCCAACTAGAAGACCTCCGCAGACGCGGCTAAGTTCCCGCTCTCGCAAACTGAAGGACGATACGCATGGCGCGCCCGAATATTCTCATTCTGATGGTCGATCAGTTCAATGGCACGCTGTTTCCAGACGGACCGGCTGATTTTCTTCACGCGCCTCATCTGAAGGCCCTGGCAGCGCGTTCGGTGCGCTTCGCCAACACCTATACGGCAAGTCCGCTTTGCGCCCCGGCACGGGCATCCTTCATGTCCGGGCAGTTGCCGAGCCGGACTCGCGTTTATGACAATGCCGCCGAGTTTGCGTCCGATATCCCGACCTTCGCGCACCACCTGCGGGCGGCGGGCTATCATACCGCCCTGTCGGGAAAGATGCATTTCGTCGGCCCCGACCAGCTGCATGGCTTCGAGGAACGTCTGACGACCGACATCTATCCCGCCGATTTCGGCTGGACGCCTGACTACACCAAGCCCGGCGAGCGCATCGACTGGTGGTACCACAATCTCGGCTCGGTGACGGGCGCCGGCGTTGCAGAAATCACCAATCAGATGGAGTATGATGACGAGGTCGCCTACAACGCGACCCGCAAGCTCTACGACCTCTCGCGCCGTCACGACGACCGCCCCTGGTGCCTGACGGTGAGCTTCACGCATCCGCACGACCCCTATGTCGCGCGCCGCAAGTACTGGGACCTCTACGAGAATTCCCCAGCGCTGGATCCTGAGGTCGGCACAATTCCGTTCGACGAGCAGGATCCGCACTCGCAGCGTCTGTTGAAAGCCTGTGACTATGATGCCTTCGACATCACGCCGGAACAGATCCGGCGCGCGCGACAGGGCTACTTCGCCAGTATCTCCTACATCGACGACAAGATCGGCGAGATCCTTGACGTGCTCGAGCGCGGGCGGATGGCGGACAATACGATCGTTCTGTTCGTTTCCGACCACGGCGACATGCTTGGCGACCGCGGCCTCTGGTTCAAGATGTGCTTTTTCGACGGTTCATCGCGGGTGCCTCTGACGATCGCGGCGCTGGGCTGGACACCGGCCTCTATCCGGCAGCCTGTCTCGACGCTTGATGTGACCCCGACGCTGGCGGCACTGGCGGGCATCGACATTGCCAAGCTGGCGCCATGGACGGATGGCGAGGACCTGACGCCACTTGCAACAGGCACTGGCGGTCGTGGCCCGGTGCCCATGGAGTATGCCGCGGAAGGGTCGGAAGCGCCGCTCGTCTGCCTGCGGGATGGCCGCTTCAAGCTGACGCTCTGCGACAAGGACCCGCCGATGCTATTTGATCTGGAGGCGGACCCGAAAGAGCTGATCAACCTCGCCGGCGATACCGGGTATGCCGACGTCCTGGCGAAGCTCACAGCCCTGGCCGAGAAACGCTGGAACCTGCAGAATTTCGATGCCGCCGTGCGCGAAAGCCAGGCACGCCGCTGGGTGGTCTACGAAGCGTTGCGGAATGGGGCGTACTATCCTTGGGACTACCAGCCACTGCAGAAGGCGTCAGAGCGTTACATGCGCAACCACATGGATCTGAACGTACTAGAGGAAAGCCAGCGCTATCCGCGCGGCGAGTAGATTGCAGCAGCACACCTCAGCCACTACACTCCGCACGCAAAACAGGAGGCGTCGATGCAGATCAGTGCACGCAATCGCTTGAAGGGAAAGATCGTCGAGGTGAAGAAGGGTGCGACCACGGCGCACGTCCGGATCGATATCGGCGGCGGCTCCATCGTCACGGCCTCAATCACCAACGAAGCGGTCGACGAACTCGGGCTTGCCGCAGGCGGCGACGCCTATGCGGTCATCAAGGCCTCTGATGTCATGATCGCCGTCGACTGACCGTCAGGCTTTCCTGCAATAATGTACCACGTCGTCGCCGGTCTGGAAATCGCCAGGCTGCGGCGGCGCGATCGGCTTGAACAGCGTGCGATCGGGCTTCAGATCGAGAAGCGGTGTCCCGTCCAGGCAATCCATCCCCCGCACCAGCAAGACGCCGTCTTCGACCCCTTCCAGCTTGACGATCGAGGTACCGATCGGATTTGGCCGCACCGGCGAGCGAAGCGAAAACGTGCCATGGACTTTTCCGCTATTGGCGGGGCTTTGCAGAACAAGATCGCGCCGCGCCCGATCCAGCCAATAAAGTATTTCCAGCCGCTCGAAGGCTTCCACGCCCTGGAGAGCCTGTTTCCAAGGCTCGAATATCTCGATTTTGCAGAGCGGACCGTCGTGCCGCCCCTGGCGCGGTGTCTCCATGCGCGAGGTCCAGGGCGTCGAGATACGCCCGATGAACACTAGTTCAGCGTCGGTCGTCGGGGGCACTTCAACCGCGACCTCATTTTCCCTGATTTCATTCTCGCAACCCATGAACCGCTCCCTTTCGGAACGGCATCATGGCAGATCGTTGTATCCAATCCAATATCACGCCGCCTTGACGGCGTGATATTCCTTGAGGGCGGCCATCTTGATCGCCGGATAGCGCTCGGCCTCGTAACGCAGCGAGAAGCTGTCCTGCGCCAGGAACACCGGATCATGATCCAGATCCCGCGCGATATCGCCGCGACGCGCGGTGATGAACTTTTCGAGCTCCGCCGGCTGATCGGCCGAAATCCAGCGGCAGACGGAAAAGCGCGACATTTCAAAGGAAACCGGCAGGCCATATTCGGCCATCAGGCGCTCCTTCAGAACATCGAGCTGCAGGGCGCCGACAACGCCAACGATAGCCGGCGAACCATCTTCCGGCGAAAACAGCTGGACAACGCCTTCTTCAGCCATCTGTTGCAGCGCTTCCTTGAGCTTCTTCGCCTTCATGGCGTCTTCCAGACGTACGCGGCGCAGGATTTCCGGCGAGAAGTTCGGCACGCCCTGGAACACCAGCGACTCTCCTTCCGTCAGCGTATCGCCGATGCGCAGCGTGCCGTGGTTGGGAATGCCGACGACGTCGCCGGCGTAGGCCGTATCGGCCAGCTGGCGCTGCGAGGCGAAGAAGAACTGCGGCGCGGTGAGACCGAGCTGTTTGCCGGTACGCGACAGGCGAGCCTTCATGCCGCGCTCGAGCTTGCCGGAGCAGATGCGGGCAAAGGCGATGCGGTCGCGATGGTTCGGGTCCATGTTGGCCTGGATCTTGAAGACGAAGGCGGTCATCTTGTTGTCGGTCGCCTGCACGGTGCGGATATCGGCCACCTGGTCGCGCGGCGGCGGCGCAAACTCGCCGAGCGCGTCAATGAGGTCGCGAACGCCGAAATTGCGCAGCGCCGAACCAAAGAAAACCGGCGTCAGATGGCCTTCGAGGAAGGCCTTCTTGTCGAAGGGTTTGCAGGCCTCGATCGCCAGCGTCGTCTCCTCGACGAACGCGTCGCGCTCGTTTTCCGGCAAGCGATGGGCAACCATCTCGGGATCGGTGACCTTCGTCATGATCTCCTGCGTGTCGGCACCGCGCACCTCGTTCGTTGCGAGGTGATAGGAGCCGCAGAAGGTCTTCGACCGTCCGATCGGCCACGTCACCGGCGCGCAATCGAGCGCCAGCTTTTCCTCGACTTCATCCAGGATTTCGAACGGGTCGCGGCTTTCGCGGTCCATCTTGTTGATGAAGGTGATGATCGGAATGTCGCGCATGCGGCAGACTTCGAACAGCTTCAGCGTCCGCGGCTCGATACCTTTGGCGGCGTCTATCACCATGACCGCGGCATCGACGGCCGTCAGCGTGCGATAGGTGTCGTCGGCGAAGTCTTCGTGGCCGGGCGTATCGAGAATGTTGAAGACATTGTCCTTGTACTCGAACGTCATGACCGAGGTGACGACGGAAATGCCGCGCTCACGCTCGATCTTCATCCAGTCGGAGCGCGTCTGCATGCGATCCTTCTTTGCCTTGACTTCGCCGGCAAGCTGGATGGCGCCGCCGAACAGCAGCAGTTTTTCGGTGAGCGTGGTCTTACCCGCGTCCGGGTGCGCGATAATAGCGAATGTGCGGCGGCGGGAGACCGCCTCGGCGAGACTTTCGGCCATGATGTGAATCCTGTGGAATTGCGGCGTATCTAGCGATTAAAGCCCGGCATTGCAATTGACCTTGGCGCATCGGGCGCAAACTAATGCCCCATGACAATCCATACCGATACGCGCCCGACGCTCAACATCATCCGCCTCGCCAATGGCCAGGGCCTCGATCTGCCCACTTACGAAAGCAAGGGGGCGGCCGGCATGGACCTGCGCGCCGCCGTTGATGCCGACGCGCCGACCATTCTACAGCCTGGCAAGCGTGCGCTGGTGCCGACGGGCTTCGTCTTCGAAATTCCGGAAGGATTCGAGGGCCAGGTACGCCCGCGCTCCGGCCTTGCCTTCAAGCACGGCCTCACCTGCCTCAATACGCCGGGAACGATCGACAGCGACTATCGCGGCGAGGTAAAAGTCCTGTTGATCAATCTCGGCGAAGAGCCGTTTGAGATCACAAGGGGCATGCGCATCGCGCAGATGGTGATTGCGCCGGCAATCCAGGCCCATATCTGCGAAATCTCCGAGGCGAGTGCCACGGCGCGCGGCGCTGGTGGCTTCGGCTCGACCGGCGTATGACCTCCAAGGGTATCGATCATTCCGGCCTGACCTTCCGCCGAGACTATTTCGGCGACCTCAAGGCCTGGCAGGCACTGGTCGATCTCCTGAAGGACACATTCGCTATCGATATCGGCCCGTTGCAGCAAATGGGCGGGCCGGACCCGAGCAGCATGCCCTTCGGCTGGTTTGACGGCGATGGCCTGCTTGCCGCCAATCTTTCGACCTTTGCAATGCCGCTTGTTATCAACGGTCGACCGCTGAATGCTGCCGCCTTCCAGTCCGGTGCGGTTCGCCCGCCTTGGCGTGGGCGCGGCTTGTATCGCGACCTGACCCAAAAGGCGCTCGCCTGGTGCGAGGAGAAGGATTTCGAAGCCATCGTGCTCTACACCGACAAGCCGGCGCTCTATGGACCTTACGGCTTTCGCGTGCTGCCGCTGCACGCTTATTCCGGCAAGGCACCGACGGTACCGAAAGCACAGAGGTCGGCCCGGCGTCTCAATCCGCGAGAAACGGCAGACCTGGAGATGTTAAGCGCCGCCTTGAAGACGCGTCAGCCGGTCTCGGACGTGCTCGGCGTTTGCGAGAGCGCCGCGATGTTTCTGATCAACACCCAGCTCGATCCTGGCGTCAGGATCAGCTGGCTGGAACGGGAACGGGCCGCAGTTGCATGGAAGATGGACGCACCGCGACATGTCATGCTGCTCGACGTCGTCGGCGGCGGTATCCCGTCGCTCGCGACGATCATTGGTGCACTCGACGTCGAGGCTGAGATCGTCGATGTGCTGTTTTGCCCGGACAAGCTTGACTGGAGTGGACAGGCGAAGCCTCTTGAGAGCCACACGCGTCTGATGATCCGAGCGCCCGGCACCATCGCCTTCGATCGACCAGCCATGCTCTCGCCGATGGCCGACTTCTGAGCTACCGCTCGCGCGAAAGCGGAGGCAGACGCCGCTTGACCGGCGATGCCTTGACCATCGAGGTGCTTGTTTCGGCCTTCTCCGCAACCTTGTCGAGGATCGTGTCGAGTTCCGGCATCGAGCGGACGACGAGCCGGGCAATGAAACAGTCATCTCCCGTCACCTTGTCGCATTCCACGAACTGAGGCGTCTCCTGGATGATCCGCTGAACGACATGCAATTGCCCGGGCAGCGGCCGAACGCGCACGATCGCCTGCAGCGGATATCCAAGTGCGGCCGGGTCGATGTCGATCGTGAAGGCGGCGATTATCCCGCGCTCTTCCAGGCGGCGGAGGCGTTCAGCGGCACTGGGCGAGGACAGCCCGGCAGCCTGGGCCAGTTCCTTCAACGAGATGCGGGCGTTCTCCGCCAACGCCTCCAGGATCTTCTGGTCGACATCGTCGATCACATTATCATTAGGCGAAACAGACATTATACCTCACAATGATAGGAAATAGCCGCAACCAACCTAATGAAAACTATATAATGCAGCGCACTGCCGCAATAGTCTTCATCCATCGAGATGGAGAAATGTGATGCAGAGCGAAATCCGCGCCGGCACGACCCAGATGACCGCCGCAATGCTGATATCGGGGACAATCGGTTGGTTCGTGGTGATGTCGGGCCAGCCGGTGAGCGGCGTGGTGTTCTGGCGCTGCCTCTTTGGCGCGATCAGCCTGCTTGTCGTATGCGCGGCAATGGGGCTGCTGCGACCGGGCGTCATCAGCCTGAAATCGGCAGGCATCGCTGTCCTCGGCGGCGTGGCCATCGTGCTCAACTGGTTGCTGCTCTTTGCATCCTACGGCCACGCATCGATTTCGATCGCGACGACCGTCTACAACACGCAGCCTTTCATGCTGCTTGCGCTGGGCGCCCTGTTCCTCGGCGAAAAGATCACCGCCGCAAAGCTGTTTTGGCTGACGCTGGCCTTTGCCGGCATGGCGGCGATCGTCGAGGCCAAGCCGGCCGCGGCGGGTGGCCATGAGGGATATGGCCTCGGTATCCTGCTGGCGCTCGGTGCCGCCTTTTTCTACGCTCTCGCGGCGATCGCGGCAAAATGGCTCAAAGGAACGCCGCCGCATCTTATCGCGCTGATCCAGGTGGCGACCGGCGTGCTGATGTTGCTGCCGACGGTGAATTTTTCTGAGCTGCCCACAAATGGCCAGTCATGGTCGATCCTGATTACCCTGGGTGTCGTGCATACCGGTCTGATGTATGTGCTGCTTTATGGCGCGATCCAGAAGCTGCCGATCCATCTGATCGGAGCGCTGTCATTCATCTATCCGATTGCGGCGATCCTGGTGGACCGTTTGGCCTTCGGACACGCCTTGCAGCCGCTGCAGCTCGTCGGCGCTGCCGTCATTCTGGTCGCTGCGGCCGGAATGAACCTTGGCTGGACGCCCGCGCAGCTGTTGCGTGCGCGGGCGGGCTGATGATTTAGAGCCTTTCAGGTTTAAAGGACCGGCTACTTCTGCTGCCGGGTCGTTTCGAACAGGAACCAGGTGCGGCGCTCAGCCTCGTCGATCCAGACCTCCAGCAGGCTTGTCGTCGCGAAATCATTATGCTCTGAGCAGACGTCGTGCGTCTCGCGCAACAGCGAGACCAGCTGCTTGTTGTCATCACGCAGTTCCGCCAGCATGTCCTCAGGCGTGACGTAGTCTGCATCGTTGTCGTTGATGCGTTGCAGGCGGCCGATATGGCCGATCGAGCGCAGTGTCGTGCCGCCGATTTTGCGGGCGCGCTCGGCGATCGCATCGGTGGTGGCGAAGATCTGCTCGGCCTGCTCGTCGAGCATCAGGTGATAGTCGCGAAAATGCGGCCCCGACATGTGCCAGTGGAAATTCTTGGTCTTCATGTAGAGCGCAAAGACATCCGCCAGCAGCGCCGCCAGGGCGGCCGAAATATCCTGAATGGCATTGCTTTTCAGGTCGGTGGGGGTGGCGAGCGGGGCGAGTTTGCGCTTTTCGGCGGCAGTGGGGCTCATCAGTGTCTCCTTTGGCGAGCGGCGGGTGGCAGGTGTCGGCGCGGTTGGGGGATGCAGGCTCCACCAGCCATAATCACCGCCTTGGAACTAGAACCGCGACAGGCAGCGTCAATAGCGACAAGCGACCGCAGCATGATGACAGAACGACGCTCCTTGAATGGAGCGAGCCGCAGGCGTAGAAGGCGGCTGAAGCAGGAGTCCACATCATGTCATTCACCGCCCTTTTAGCTTACGCTGCGGCGCTGTTCATCGCGGCGGCAATTCCGGGACCGGGCATCACGGCGATCGTCGCGCGCGCGCTCGGTTCGAATTTTCGCGAGACGTTTTTCATGGGCCTCGGCCTCGTGCTGGGCGACATGACCTATCTGACTGCCGTCATCCTCGGGCTCGCCTTCGTGGCACAGACCTTCACCGAGGTCTTCATCGTCATCAAGGTCGCCGGTGCGCTCTATCTCTGCTACATCGCCTACAAACTATGGACCGCCGGGCTGCTGCCCCAGGACATCGCGGCCAAGAAGGCAAGCAGTGCCGGCATGAGCTTCCTGTCCGGACTGCTGGTCACGCTCGGCAACCCCAAGACCATGCTTTTCTACGTCGCCCTGGTGCCGACGCTGATTAATATCAACAGCGTCGGACCTCGCGAATACTGCACCCTCCTGGCAACCACCTTCGTCGTCCTGCTCGTGGTTCTGGTGCCCTATATGCTGCTGGCGTCGCGGGCGCGCATCATGCTCAAGCAGCCCCGCGCGCTGCAGGCGCTGAACAAGACAGCGGCAGGCATTCTGGCCGGTACGGCAGCCTTTATCGCCACCCGTACGGCGTGAAAAATTCAACCGGCAAAGTTCGGTTCTTAAAGGTTTTTTTCTCAAAGGATGGCCTCAAGCGGGTGAAGCCAGACTGGTTTCCATGCGCCTTTGACCCTATTCTCTCCGCACATTTCACCCAGGGAGAGCCTAATGTCGAAGAAACCTGGCCGCGGCCGCATCTATTCCTCGATCACCGAAACCATTGGCGACACACCGATCGTGCGGCTCGACAAGCTCGCCAAGGCGAAAGGCGTAAAGGCGAACCTGCTGGCCAAGCTTGAGTTCTTCAATCCGATCGCGTCCGTAAAGGACCGCATCGGCGTCGCGATGATCGAGTCTCTGGAATCGCAGGGCAAGATTTCGCCCGGCAAGACGACCCTCATCGAGCCGACATCGGGCAATACCGGGATTGCGCTGGCTTTCGCCGCTGCGGCGAAGGGATACAAGCTGATCCTGACCATGCCGGAAACCATGTCCGTCGAACGCCGCAAGATGCTGGCGCTGCTTGGCGCCGAGCTCGTGCTGACGGAAGGTCCGAAGGGCATGAAGGGTGCGATCGCCAAGGCTGAGGAACTGGCTGCGACGCTCCCGGATGCGATTATCCCGCAGCAATTCGAAAACCCGGCCAACCCGGAAATCCACCGCCGCACGACGGCCGAGGAGATCTGGAATGATACCGACGGTACGGTCGACATCCTGGTTTCCGGCATCGGCACAGGCGGCACCATTACGGGCGCCGGCCAGGTGCTGAAGTCGAAGAAGCCCGGCATCAAGGTGGTCGCCGTCGAGCCGACAGAATCTCCGGTCCTTTCCGGCGGCCAGCCGGGACCGCACAAGATCCAGGGCATCGGCGCAGGCTTCGCGCCGGCAATCCTCGACACCCATATCTACGACGAGATCGTTACGGTAAGCGGCCCCGAGGCGCTGGACCTTGCCCGCGAAGTCGCCAGGCTCGAAGGCGTGCCCGTTGGCATCTCCTCCGGCGCAGCACTGGCCGCTGCTATCCAGGTCGGCCAACGAGACGAGAATGCTGGGAAGAATATAGTTGTGATCATTCCGTCCTTTGCCGAGCGCTATCTCTCGACCGCGCTGTTCGATGGCCTTGGAAGCTAGGCAACGCCTTTTCTGCAGCATCTGGGGCGCCTCGGCGCCCCTTTCTGTTCAGGCAGCCGTGCTTAGCCGCTCACCGGCGATGCGATAGGAAATTGCCTCGGCGAGGTGAATGCGGCCCACCGTCTCGTTACCGTCGAGATCCGCGAGAGTGCGCGCCACCTTCAGTAAACGATGGTAGCCCCGAGCCGAAAACCTCATTTTCTCGGCCGCGTCACGGAGCAATTGCAGGCCGGCAGGTTCGGGCGCGGCGTAATTTCTCGATCATGGCGGTTGAGCAGCGAGCGTTGGTGCCGACGCCTCCAAGCCCGGCCGCCTCAAAACCGCTACGCTGGATATCGCGGGCACGGCCGACGCGGCGGGCGACATCCGCGCTCCTTTCAGCCGGCATCGGCCGGATGAGATCGACAGCGGAAACGGCGAGCACATCGATGCGGATGTCGATACGATCCATCAGCCGACCTGATATGCGCGCCTGATAATCCGGCATGCAGCAAGGGCCGCGGGCGCAGCTGTGGCCGGGTTCGCCGGCCATGCCGCAGCGGCACGGATTCATGGCCGCAACCAGCTGGATGCTGGCGGGGTAAGCCACGCGATGATTGGCGCGTGCGATGCTGCACTCGCCCGTTTCCAGAGGTTGGCGAAGGGCATCCAGCGCCTGCGGCGAAAACTCCGGGAACTCATCGAGAAACAATACGCCATGGCGGGCAAGCGACGCCTCGCCGGGCTTCGCTCGAAGACCACCTCCGATCAGTGCCGCCATGTTGCCGAATGATGGGGGGTCCGGAAGGGGCGTCGATCCGAAAACTTTCCGCCGGACAATTGTCCGGCCACCGAATGGATCATCGAGATTCGAGCAGTTCGGCAGCCGAAAGCGATGGCAAAATCGAGGGCAGCCGAGCGGCGAGCATCGATTTTCCCGAGCCGGGAGGACCGACCATCAGCAGATTGTGGCCACCAGCCGCAGCCACCTCGAGCGCCCACTTGGCACTCTCCTGCCCTTTGATATCGGCTAGATCAGGCAGGTTCGCCGTATTCGCGCGGATCCCCGGTTACGGACGAGCGGAACCTGGGTGCCACAAAAGTGATTGGCAAGCGCGATGAGGCTGCGCGGCGCGAGGATGTCGATATCGGGACCGGCCCAGGCTGCCTCCGCACCGCTCTCGGCCGGACCGATCAAGCCCTTGCCGATCGCGTTGGCGCCAATGGCCGCCGGCAGTGCCCCGGCAACGGGAGCGATCGTGCCGTCGAGATTGAGCTCGCCGATAACCACGTAGCCGGAGAGCGCGTCCGCGGGGATCGCGCCGAGAGCGGCCATCAAGCCGAGGGCAATCGGCAGATCGAAGTGGGAGCCCTCTTTCGGCAAGTCAGCGGTGCCAGATTGACGGTAATCTTCTTGGCTGGCAGAGCCAGGCCGGAGGCGTGCAATGCCGCGTGAACGCGCTCTCGACTTTCGGCAACGGCCTTGTCCGGAACCCCAACGATCTGGGTCACGACCCGCCCGGGCGCGACCATGACCTGAACTTCGACCGGAACACCCTCAATGCCCTGAAATGCAACCGTGCTGACGCGTGCGACCATGCCCCAATCCCCTGTGCCGCAACCCACTACACTACAGTTTAACGACGTATCATTGTCGACAATTACAATCTTTCATAGAAAACAGAATGGAACAAGAACAATAAAAGAACGAATTCAAGCCTGCGCTGTAGTCAGGTTGTGGTTGGTTGCACTAGCAGAACAAAGTAAGGAAACGCCCGGATCGATGCCAATCCGGGCGCTCACAAACTCATTATAATTTTGCGGAAGAGCTCTCCTCACCGCGCATGAGGCGGCGAAGCCAAGCGCTAGGCGCGCTTGCGCTCAATCGCGTCCCAAAGAAGGGCTGAGATGTCGGCGCCGCCAAATTTGCGGACCTCCCGAATGCCCGTCGGCGACGTGACGTTGATCTCCGTCATGTAGTCGCCGATGACATCGATGCCGACAAAGAGGAAACCGCGTTCCTTGAGCGCAGGGCCGATACGCTTGCAGATTTCGATTTCGCGGGCCGTCAGGTCAGTCGCCTCGGCGCGGCCGCCGACATGCATGTTGGAACGGCTGTCGTGCTCGGCGGGGACGCGATTGATGGCGCCGACCGGCTCGCCGTCGACGAGCAGGATGCGCTTGTCGCCCTTGCGGACATCCGGGAGATATTGCTGCGCGATGAAGGGCTCGCGGAACAGCTGACCGAACATTTCGAGCAGCGACGACAGGTTGCGGTCGTCCCTGGTCGAATGGAAAACGCCGGCGCCGCCATTGCCGTAGAGCGGCTTCAGGATGATGTCGCCCATCTCGTCCCTGAACCGGCGAATTTCGGCCGCGTCCTTGGTGATCAGCGTCTTCGGCATCAGATCTGCAAATTCGGTGACGAAAATCTTCTCGGGCGAATTCCGGACCCACGCCGGGTCGTTGACGACGAGCGTCTTCGGGTGGATTCGCTCCAACAGGTGCGTCGAGGTGATATAGGCCATGTCGAACGGCGGGTCCTGGCGCAGCAGGATCACATCCATCGTCGACAGATCCACGCGTTCCGGCGCCCCCAGCTCGAAGTGATCGCCCTTGACGTCGCGCAGCACCATCGGCTCCACGGTGGCGTACAGATTGCCATCCCTGAAGCTCAGGCGCTCAGGCGTGTAATGGAAGAGCTTGTAGCCACGGGTCTGGGCTTCCAGGCTCATCGCAAAGGTGGAATCGCCTGCAATATTGATGCCGGCAACATGGTCCATCTGGACCGCTACATTCTTGATCTTGGCCATTTCCGTCCCTTAGCTGATGCCGGACAGATGTAGGCTGCAGATGCCTTGAAAGCAACGCCAATCAATGGCGTCCGGGGCGACGAGCGGGCGAATTCCTCAGGCCGCGATGCCGCTCTTCGGCGCCTCGCCGCGCAACAGGCTGCGAAGCCGGTAGACAAGCGCGAGCGGCTTCGGAAACGGCTTTCTCAGGAATGCGACCTTGCGCACATAATTGTCGACGCGCCAGCAGGCCCAGGTGCCCGCCGCGAAGAACGCAACGTCGCCGGCCTCCAGCGTCCGCTCCGTGCCATCCTCGGCAACAATATGGACGCCGCCTTCAAGGATCATCACCGTTTCGTCCCAGTAGAAGTGCCAGCGGAATTCGCCGGCTGTGCAATCCCAGATCGCCGTATATGCCGCATCATCATTGCTGCGCGAATGCTCGCCGGTGCGGGCCTGTGGCTCGCCGCCGATGATCCAGTCCGGGTTGATGGGCGTCGCGTGCATGACGAAGTTATCCCCGGACTTCGCCACGAAGGTCTTTGCTGCCGGTTGCGGAAGACTCGGAAGGGGCACTACCCGCGCGGCCATCGCGACCACGCTCGCCAGCATCACATGAATACCCATGAGCAACCCCCGCTGCTATCCAGTCCTTGTCGGGATAGCAGAGAGTCGTAAAGGCACCGTACAGGCGGTCGGTACAATTTGAGTGATCAGCCCAAGGCGTCAGGCGATTTCCGTTTTCACCTGGACGACCTGCGGAGACACGGTATCGCCGATGCGCTTCCCCGTTTCCTGATTGAAGAAATGCAGCTTCTCGGTGGCCACCACCAGCCGCAACTCCGACTTCAGCTCTGTCTCAGGGGACAGGACTGCCGTCAGCGATTGATCGCCCAGATTTCCGTGCACGAGACGCTGGGAACCGAGCTCTTCTACATAGTCTACCGCAACGGTCATGGCGTGTTCGCCGGGACCGGCAAGGCGGAGGTCCTCGGCGCGAATGCCGACGGTGACCGGCCCCGATGTAGGAGCAAGCCCCGCAAGGTCGATCATGCTTGGCCCCAATGCGAGCTTGTCGCCATGCAGTTCGCCCTTGAGCAGGTTCATGGCCGGCGAGCCGATGAAGCTCGCGACGAAGGTCGAGGCCGGGGTGTGGTAGACCTCGAGCGGCGCGCCGATCTGCTCGATCTCGCCGCCGTTCAGAACCACCAGGCGATCGGCCAGCGTCATGGCTTCCAGCTGGTCGTGGGTGACGTAGATCGAGGTGGTGCCGAGCCGGCGTTGCAGGCGCTTGATCTCGCCGCGCATCGAGACGCGCAGCTTGGCGTCGAGGTTGGACAAGGGCTCGTCGAACAGGAAGGCCGCCGGCTTGCGCACGATCGCGCGGCCCATGGCAACGCGCTGACGCTGGCCGCCGGACAAGGCGCGCGGCTTCCGCTCGAGGTATGCTTCGAGCTGCAGCATGCGCGCGGCTTCCGCGACGCGGGCGTCGATCTCGGCCTTCGGCGTCTTGCGGTTGCGCAGGCCGTAGGCAAGGTTTTCATAGACCGACATATGCGGATAAAGCGCATAATTCTGGAAAACCATGGCAATGTCGCGCTCAGCCGGATCGATCTTGTTGACGACGCGATTGCCGATCTTCACGTCACCCTTGGAGACCTCCTCCAGTCCCGCGACCATACGAAGCAGAGTGGATTTTCCGCAGCCGGAGGGGCCGACGAGGACGATGAACTCGCCGTCCTTGATGTCGATGCTCACGGATTTCACCGCATGCACGTCCCCGGTATAGATCTTGGAGACCTGATTGATTTCGATGGCGGCCATCGGCGTTTCCTTTACTTGTCGCTTTCGGTGAGGCCCTTGATGAACCAGCGCTGGAACACCACGACGATGATGACAGGCGGTAGCATCGCGAGGATCGCGATCGCAAAGGCTTCGTTGTAATCGGGGATCTGAGCGCCGACCCAGACCAGCAGGATCTGCTTGATGCCGCGCACCAACGTGTAGAAGCTCTCGTCATTGGTCATCAGCATTGGCCAGAGATACTGGTTCCAGCCATAGACGAACATGATGATGAAGATGGCTGCCACCATCGTCTTCGAGAGCGGCACGATGACGTCGAAGAAGAACTTGATCGGGCCGGCGCCGTCGATGCGCGCCGCCTCGAGCAGCTCGTCCGGGATCGATTTGAAGAACTGCCGGAAATAGAAGGTGCCGGTTGCCGATGCGAGTAGCGGCACGATCAGGCCGGTATAGGTGTTGATGAGGTGCAGTTGGTGCATCACCTCGTAGGAAGGAAGGATGCGGACCTCGAGCGGCAGCAGCAAGGTCGTGAAGATCATCCAGAAAAACAGCGTTCCAAGTCGAAAGCGGAAATAGACGATCGCATAGGCGGCGAGCATCGACAGCACGATCTTTCCGACGGCAAAGCCGATACCGAGGATCAGCGAGTTCATCAGCATCCGCATGCCGGTCACCTGTCCGGTGAAACCACCTTCGCGGTTCAGAACCGCATTGTAGGTCTCGACGAAATGGTTTCCCCACCTGAGCGTCAAACCGTTGCGGTGAATTTCGGCCGCCTCGTGCGTCGAGGTGAAGAAGGCGACGACGACGGGCGCCATCATGACGAAGACGCCCAGGAGCAGGATAATGTGATCGGTTATCTTGAGACGATACATTGCGCCCCCTCAATTGTAGTGAACGCGCCGCTCAAGGAAGCGGAACTGGAAGACCGTGAGCACGAAGACGACAATCATCAGGATTACCGACTGGGCCGAGGAGCCGCCGAGGTCGTTGCCACGGAAGCCGTCCATGTAGACCTTGTAGACAAGGGTGATCGGATTGTTGGCGGCCTTGTCCTTCACCATCACGTCGACGATGCCGAAGGTATCGAACAGCGAATAGGTGACGTTGATGACGAAGAGGAAGAAGGCGGTCGGCGCCAGAAGCGGCAGGATAACTGTCCAGAAGCGGCGGAAGCCCGAGCGGCAGTCGAGCGCCGCAGCCTCGCGAACGGAAACGGGAATGCCCTGAAGGCCAGAAAGAAAGAAGATGAAATTATACGGGATCTGCTTCCAAACGGAGACGACCACCATCGCAAAGGCCGTGTCGAAGTAGTTCAGGCCGATCTTCATGTCCCAGCCGAACAAGGCGGCGAAACGCACGAAGGGGCCTATGTGCTGGTCGAAGAACATCATGCCGATCAGGCCGGCGACCGGCGGGGCGATCGCATAGACCGAAATTAGCACGGTCTTGTAAGCCGAGCTGCCGCGAATAACAGCGTCCGCCTTGACCGCCAGCAGGAGGCCAAGCGACAGCGAGAAAAACGTGACAAGCGCCGTGAAGATCGCCGTAAAGCCGGCAATCGAGCGGTACTCCGCGCTTTCGAGGATGCCCTTGTAATTGTCGAAGCCCACGAAGCTGGAGCCGAAGCCGAAGGGATCCTCAAGGAAGAACGAGGACTTCACCGCCTGAACGGACGGCCAGTAGAAGAAAATGAAAATCACCGCCATCTGCGGCAGCAGGAAGAGATAAGGCAGCGTTGGCGACGAAAACTGCACGCGCTTCATGGCGAGACCTTTTTGCAAAGCGGTTCCGGAGACGGCCAACGCCTCCGGAACCGTTGTTTTTCAGCAATGGCCTAAATCAGCCGGCAGTCTTGGCAAAACGCTCGAGGAGCTGGTTGCCTTCCTTCTCGATGGTGTCGAAAGCGTCCTTGACGGAGGTTTCGCCCGAGAAGATGCGGCCGTATTCGCGTTCCATTATTTCGCGGATCTGCGGGTAGAAGCCGAGGCGGTAGCCCTTCGACCATTCGCCATCATCCAGCTTCAGCTGCTTGATACCGACTTCGGCAACCGGCTCCTTGTCGTAGTAGCCTTCCTTCTTGGCGAGCTCGTAGGCTGCCTCGGTGATGGCGACGTAACCGGTTGCCTGGTGGTAGAACTTCTGGATCTCAGGCGAGGTCAGGAACTGGAAGAAGTCGGCAACGCACTTGTTCTCCTCAGCCGACTTGCCGGACATTGCGAAGAGCGCCGCGCCGCCGATGAAGCTGTGGGTGCCGGCGCCCTTGATCGCACCCCAAAACGGCAGGAAGGTTGCCGAGAAGGGCATCGTTGCCGTCTTCTTCAGGCCGCCGAAGGAGCCCGAGGAACCGATCCAGAGAGCGACCTTGCCTTCTTCGAAGGGCTTCTGGTTGTCGTTCCAGCCGGCGCCGTAGTACTTGAAGTAGCCTTCGTCGGACCAGGCCTTCAGCTTGTCGAACATCATGATGAGGTTCGGATCGGTGACCTTGAGCTTGGTGTCGACAACGCTGTCGTAGCCGTTGTTGTTGGTGGCGAACTGGATGTTGTTGCGCGAGAAGAAGTTCTCGGTGAATTCCCAGGTCAACTGCGACTGGACGAGCGGGATATAGCCGGCCTCCTTGAGCTTCGGAGCAATTGCTTCGAACTCTTCCCAGGTCTTCGGAGCTTCGACGCCAGCCTTCTTCAGCGCTTCCGGATTGATGTACATAATCGGTGCGGAAGAGTTGAAGGGCATGCCGACGAACTTGCCGTCAGCGGCGGCGTAGAAATAGCGAACGCCGGGAATGAAGGCATTGCGGTCGAACTTGTAGCCGGCGTCCTTGATCAGGTCTTCGGCCGGAACGACAGCTCCCTTGGCGTTGATGATGGTTGCTGCACCTGCGTCGAAGACCTGCAGAATGTTCGGCTGTTCGCCCGAACGGAAGGCCGCGATGCCGGCGGCAAGTGCTTCTTCATATGTGCCCTTGCTGACCGGGGTCAGGGCGCAGGCGGACTGCGCAGCGTTGAACTTCTGTGCAACCTCATTGATGACTTCGCCGTTGCGGCCGCCCATGCCGTGCCACCAGGTGATGTTGGTCGCAGCAAAGGACGACGACGCCGAAAAGCTGACCGCCATGGCGGCCATAGAAATTTTCTTGAACATGGCTAATCCCTCTCCACCAATTGTTGGGGTGAGGAGTGCAATAGAGGCCTTCCATGACGCCTCCTTGATGGTTTCATGACAGGACTGTTACAGCCGGATTCTTTTGCACGCGATTGCAATGACGTCAGAAGGCATTCGGAAAGTTCGCGGCAGGCGGCCGGGCAGGATGGCCACGATGTCGTAACGCCGCGAAAGCAAAGCATAATCGCGTTGTCGCTGTAGCCACAGATCGCTGGCCGCTCTGATGCGGTTTTGCGCTGTAGGAGACACGGCGTCGATCGCGCTCATCTCCTCGCGCCGCGCCTTCACTTCAACAAAAATCGCCAGGTTGCGCTTACGTGCAATGATGTCTATTTCCTCGAGCTTGGTGCGATAGCGCAGCGCGACGATGCGATAGCCCTTCAGCATACGATAAAGAGCAGCGAGATACTCGGAGACCTGGCCCCGGCCGAGCGCCCTGCGGCGGTCGGCAGCAGCAGCCCTATCGCCCATCGCCGCCCTTCATGTCGAGAAGCCGCTGGTAGAGTTCCTTCTTGGAGACGCCAGTCAGCTTCGATGCCTCGGCTGCCGCTTTGGAGGTCGGCAGGGTTCTTGCCAGATAGGCCAAGATCGCATCGACATCGGCAGCTTCGACCACCCGTTCGGGAGGAGGACCTATGACCAGCACGATCTCGCCTTTGACGTTGTCGACATCGGCGTAGTGGGCAGCCAGCGTCCCTAGGGTACCGCGGCGAAACTCTTCGAAGGCCTTGGTCAGTTCGCGACAGACGCAAGCCGACCGGTCTGCACCGAGCACATCGGCGGCGGCGGCAAGGGTCGCAGCAATGCGATGCGGCGATTCAAAGAACATCAGCGTCGCGGGGGCCGCCTCTAACTCCGCCAGCCGATCGCGACGGGCCTTGTCCTTGGTCGGCAGAAAACCGGCGAACAAGAATGCATCATTCGGCAGGCCGGAACCCACGAGAGCCGCAAGCGGTGCCGAGGCACCGGGGATTGGCACGACGCGATAGCCGGCCTCGATGGCGCTCTGTGCGAGGCGATAGCCGGGATCGGAGACCAGGGGCGTTCCGGCGTCCGAGACGAGAGCGACTGACTTGCCGGCCTCCAGCGCCTGCAGGAGCCGCGGACCAGCCTCGTCGGCATTGTGTTCGTGATAGGCATAGGGGCGGTTCTGAATGCCAAAACGGTCGAGCAAGACGCGGGTGACGCGCGTGTCTTCGCAGGCCAGCACATCGGCGCCGGCAAGCGTTTCCAACGCACGCAGCGTGATGTCGCCGAGATTGCCGATCGGCGTCGCAACGAGGTAAAGCGCCGGCTCCAACGGTCGTGCCGGAACGGACATATTGTGCAGGCGGAAGCTGCGTTGCCTGCCGCCATCGGCCATCACATCGTCATTGCTCAAGGTATCGATACTCTCCTCTGGTTTCCGCTTTTATGGGCGAGACCCCGCCGTTCGGCAAGGCCGCAGCAATTTCTGTGTGCATTGCACCGGAAAACGGCAAATGCACTGGCGCGGCCATTCGCGCCTCTTGCAATCGGTCTCAAAATCCTGCCATTTTGCCTATCCACTCTATGGTCCCTTTTGGGCAAAGGCATTCCTTGCGGCGCGCAACATGCGCGCTCAAGCAGTAACGGTCGAAAGCGGTAGCATCCCATGCGTATTACAATTGAGCGGTCCAACCTTTTGAAGTCGCTGAACCACGTGCATCGCGTGGTCGAACGCCGGAACACGATCCCGATTCTGTCCAACATCCTGCTGCGCGCCGACGGCCAGAATCTGGACATGAAGGCGACCGACCTCGATCTCGAAGTGACCGAAGCGACGCCTGCGAATGTCGAACAGGCCGGCGCCACTACGGTCCCCGCCCATCTTCTTTACGACATTGTGCGCAAGCTGCCTGATGGCTCCGAAGTTCTGCTGGCGACCAGCACCGACGGCGGCTCGATGACCGTCCAGTCCGGTCGTTCCAAGTTCTCGTTGCAGTGCCTGCCGGAGTCGGACTTCCCTGACCTCACCGCCGGCACCTTCAGCCATACCTTCAAACTGAAGGCGACCGATCTCAAGATGCTGATCGATCGCACCCAGTTCGCGATCTCGACCGAGGAAACCCGCTACTATCTGAACGGTATCTTCTTCCACACCATCGAGAGCAAAGGCGACCTGAAGCTGCGTGCCGTCGCAACCGATGGCCACCGCCTCGCCCGCGCCGACGTGGATGCACCATCCGGCTCGGAGGGCATGCCCGGCATCATCATCCCGCGCAAGACCGTCGGCGAACTGCAGAAGCTCGTCGATGTGCCTGATGCGATGGTGACCGTGGAAGTCTCGGACGCCAAGATCCGCCTCAGCATCGGCTCGATCGTCATGACCTCGAAGCTCATCGACGGCACGTTCCCGGACTACCAGCGCGTCATCCCGACCAACAACGACAAGGAAATGCGCGTCGATTGCACGACGTTCGCTCAGGCCGTCGACCGCGTGTCGACGATCTCCTCTGAGCGCGGTCGCGCCGTCAAGCTCGCCCTCTCCGACGGCCAATTGCTGCTCACCGTCAACAATCCGGATTCCGGCAGCGCAACCGAAGAAGTCGCGGTCGGCTACGACACCGACTCGATGGAAATCGGCTTCAACGCCAAATACCTGCTTGATATCACCGCGCAGCTTTCCGGCGATGAAGCGATCTTCCTGCTCGCCGACGCCGGCTCGCCGACGCTCATTCGCGACACGGCTGGCGACGATGCCCTTTATGTGCTGATGCCGATGCGCGTCTAGCCGCGCGTCGCATCTACGGTGCAAACTTTGCCAATTGCGACGTCAGGCCTTGTTTTTCGGCGGAACTGACTGCAATTAGAGAGCGGGCTGTTTTGTTGCATATCTAGGAGGACGGGCATGGCGTTGCGCCTAAAGGAACGGCTGGGCAAAAAATTCGATGAAGAAATCCGCTTCTTCAAAGGAATGATGCAGGGGCCGAAGACTGTCGGTTCGATTGTTCCCACCTCCTCCATAACGGCCCGCAAGATGGCAAGCGTCATCAACCCGCATTCGGGACTGCCGGTCCTTGAGCTCGGCCCGGGTACCGGCGCAATCACCAAGGCCATTCTTGGTCGCGGCGTGAAACCCGAGAAGCTGGTCGCCGTCGAATATTCGACGGATTTCTACGAGCACCTGGTCCGGCTCTATCCGGGCGTGAACTTCATCAACGGCGATGCGTTCAATCTCGACAAGACGCTCGGATCGATGAAGGATCAGACGTTCGATTCCGTTGTATCCGCCGTCCCGCTTTTGAATTTCCCGATGCAGGCGCGCATCGCGCTGCTCGAAAGCCTGCTCGACCGCTTGCCGGCAGGCCGCCCCGTTGTCCAGATCTCCTACGGCCCGGTGTCGCCGATCATCGCGCGGCCGGATCGCTACCATATCCAGCACTTCGACTTTATCGTCCGCAACATTCCGCCGGCACAGCTCTGGATCTACCGACGCGGCTGACCCGGTGTTCGGCCTCTACGTCACCCATCCGCAGGTGAGGATCGACGCAGCGGTTCCCGTGCCGAAATGGGGGCTGTCGGAGATCGGCGCCGCACGCGCCCACAAGGCCGCTGAACGCCGCTGGGCAAAGCAGCTGCGCCGCATCGTTTCCAGCGACGAGACAAAGGCGATCGAGACTGCCGAGATCCTTGCAGCCGCAGCGGAGGTGACCGTCGAGATTGTCCACGACATGCATGAGAACGACCGCTCGGCGACCGGTTTCATGCCGCCCCCCGAGTTCGAGAAGGCCGCAGATTGGTTCTTTGCGCATCCCGAGGCAAGCTTCAAAGGCTGGGAGCGCGCGATCGACGCCCAGCGGCGTATCGTTTCCGCCGTCACAGATATCCTCGCGTCGCACAATCCCGCCCTTCCCATCGCATTCGTCGGCCATGGAGGCGTCGGCACGCTGCTCAAGTGCCACCTTGAGGGCCGCCCGATCCGGCGTGATGGCGATCAACCGGGAGGCGGTGGCAATCTCTACTGTTTCAGCCTTGCGGATCGACGCCCGTCGTGCGACTGGACGCCTATCGAAGAATGGCAGGGATGGATGTGAGATGGACGTACGCGAACGCCTGATCGTCGGGCTGGATGTTCCAACACTTGGCGAGGCCGAAAGGATCGTCCATACGCTCGGCGACGACGTCGTCTTCTACAAGATCGGATATCAGCTGGCTTTTGCCGGCGGCCTGGAATTTGCGCGCGATCTTGCCAAGAGCGGCAAGAAGATCTTCCTCGACATGAAGCTGCTCGACATCGACAACACGGTTGCATCGGGTGTCGAGAACATCGTCAAGATGGGCATGTCGATGCTGACGCTGCATGCCTATCCGAAGGCGATGAAGGCCGCCGTCGAGGCCGCCAAGGGCTCCGACCTCTGCCTGCTCGGCGTGACCGTACTGACGTCGATGGACGAGCAGGACCTGGTCGCGGCCGGCTACGAATACGATCCGCATACGCTGGTTTTGCGCCGCGCCGAACAGGCCCACCTCGCCGGTATGGGCGGCATCGTGTGCTCCGCAGAGGAATCGGCGGCCGTGCGCAAGATCATCGGCCCCGATATGGCGCTGGTCACGCCGGGCATTCGCCCTGCCGGCGCCGACAAGGGCGACCAGAAGCGCGTGATGACGCCGGCTGACGCACTGAAGGCCGGCTCCAGCCATCTGGTCGTTGCCCGCCCGATCGTGAAGGCACCCGATCCCCGCGAAGCGGCTCGCGCAATCCTCGCCGAAATGTCGGCGGCCCTTTAATAACCTGACAAACAGGGAGGACCTGAAATGGCAAAGGCATATTGGATCGCACGCGTCGATGTTCGTGATGTCGAGCGCTACAAGGACTACGTCGCAGCAGGAAAGCTGGCCTTCGATAAGTATGGCGCCAACTTCCTCGCCCGGGGCGGCGCGATCACCGAGCTCGAGGGCAAGTCCCGCGCACGCAACGTTGTGATCGAGTTTCCCTCGATGCAGCACGCTGTCGATTGCTATAATTCGCCGGAATACCAGATCGCTGCGAAAATCCGCCAGGAAATCGCCGACGCCGAAATGGTCGTCGTCGAAGGCATCTAAGACGAGTTCTCAGCCGTGAGATCTGCGGCGCGATGACCCTTTTCGTCGGGTCGCGATTGGTCTAAGACGAAACCAGATCGACCACACAACCGAGCCTTTCGAGGAGCCTGTCATGACCCTTGCCAACCTGCCGCCACTCGTTACCGTGTTCGGAGGGTCCGGCTTCATCGGCAGGCACGTCGTCCGTGAACTCGCAAAGCGCGGCTATCGCATCCGCGTCGCCGTTCGCCGCCCGGATCTCGCCGGCTTCCTGCAGCCGCTCGGCAATGTCGGCCAGATCTCCTTCGTTCAGGCAAACCTTCGCTACCGCAACTCCATCGACCGTGCCGTCGACGGAGCCGACTTTGTCGTGAACTGCGTCGGCATTCTGCACGAAGCCGGCCGCAACTCCTTCGAGGCGGTTCAGGAGTTTGGCGCACGTGCTGTCGCTGAAGCCGCTCGCGGCGTCGGCGCCAAGCTGATCCACATCTCAGCAATCGGCGCAAACGCGCACTCCGATTCAGCCTACGCCCGCACCAAGGGCCGCGCAGAGGCAGCGATCCACGCGATCAAGCCGGATGCCATCATCTACCGCCCGTCCGTCGTCTTCGGTCCCGAGGACAGCTTCTTCAACAAGTTTGCCGACATGGCGCGCATCGCGCCGGCGCTGCCGCTGGTCGGCGGCGGCAAGACGAAGTTCCAGCCAGTCTATGTCGTCGACGTGGCCGAAGCCGTGGCAAAGGCAATCGAGGGCAAGGTGACCGCGGGCCAGGTTTACGAGCTTGGTGGCCCCGAGGTGCTGACCTTCCGCGAATGTCTCGAGGTCATGCTCAAGACAACCTGGCGCAAAAATCGTCTGGTTTCGCTTCCCTTTGGCATTGCCTCGCTCATCGGCAGCATCGCCTCGCTCATTCCGTTCGTCACACCGCCGATCACCTCCGACCAGGTGCGTTTGCTGAAGAAGGACAATGTCGTTTCGAAGGAAGCGGAAACCGAAGGCCGGACGCTGAAGGGTATCGGCGTCACACCGACGCTGGTGAACTCGGTCATCGGCTCTTACCTCGTGCAGTACCGTCCGCACGGGCAGTACACCGGATCGGGCAAGGCGGCCTGAGAGCTGCGACCTTCCCAAAGCAACACGCCGCTCGCGACCTTCACGGGCGGCGTTTCTCGTGGAAGGTTTTTTCAGAATCGCAGAAGTTGTGAACGCTTTTTTCCCTGTAGCAGACCGGCACTCGTTGCATAAAAGTCGCACGTAAAAATTAGCGGAATTAACACCAAATTTAGCAGGAACATTTATTGCTATTTGTCATTCCACTGACTACACACCCCGCGCGTTTCCCAATGGACTCAGCGCCTTGACGGCGCACTAACGACTTTTGAAAGGCTTTCTTCAATGGGTAGGTCAATCGCGCTCCTGTTTGCGTGTGCGGCGCTGGTTATTCTGGCAGGCTCCTTCATTGCGCCCGGATCGGTTGCAGCGGTGAAGGGTGAGTGCTCGCCGGCCTACGGTGTCGATCCCTGCGAGACCGGCTCGATTAGCCGATAACAAAAAACCGGCGCTCTTCACGCCGGTTTTTTCTTGCCTTGCTTTCGGTAGTGGAACTGATCCGCATCCGCGCCACAAGGACTCGGATGCGTCGATCAAGTGCGTCTCAGGCGATCATGCCTAATGCCGCCATGCCGAGCAGGATAGCGCCGAGAATGATGCGGTAGATTGCAAACACCGTAAACCGGTTGCTCCTGATGTAGGACAGCAGCCATTTCACGGCGATAAACGCAACAATCGTCGAGACGATGAAAGCGATGCCGAGGCTCGTCCAATCCTCGTTTGCAGCCCCGCCATCCTTGAACGTCTTCAGCAGTTCGTAGCCGCTTGCGGCATACATGGTCGGGATGCCGACCAGGAAGGCGAATTCGGTCGCTGCTGCGCGATTGCCGGTGCCGGCCAGCATGGCAACGAAAATCGTGGCGCCGGAGCGCGACGTTCCCGGGAAGACGCCGGCCACCACCTGGGCAATACCGACCAAGATGGCGACGAGCCAGGTAATCTCCTTGTGAGGCGGTCGACGAGCGGCGGCCCATTCGGCAAAGATCATCCAGATACCGCCGATGATCAGCGCCCAGGCAATCGGCGTCGCATTCTCCGGCAGTTGGAAGCCGAGCTTCTTGACGACCAGTCCGAGGATCGCCGTGATGAGAAACGCGACGATCAGCTTGGCCGCGTAAGTGCGATTGCGCGGATCACGCCAGCCCAGGACGAGATCCAGGAGGCGACGCCAGTAAATAATGGTGACGGCGAGAATCGCGCCCGCCTGAATGACGATGTTGAACATGTCCGACCGGTGGCCGAGCCATTGCTCAGCGATGATAAGGTGGCCGGTGCTCGAAATCGGCAGAAACTCGGTAATTCCCTCTATTATGCCTAGAATTATAGAGTTCACATAATCCATACATTCTCTCCGTGGAGTTTGGTCGGGCTTTGATTGGGGTTATGGCGTCCGGAAATGACGAAGGCAGGGCGGGAAAACAAAAATCCGTTTTTCGAGCACGCCCACCTCCTTTGTCAGGGAGTTGGCTACCCGACTCGCTTGTATTGAAAGGGCCAAGCTCCTATAGCTTCAACGAATAAGTCATGACTAGGGCGCTATGATCATCGCGCTCCCGCAACATGCCACACACCTCAAAAAATCCGAGAATCAATGCCCACGCTCTATCATCATCCCATGTCATCCGCATCACGCTTCGTTCGGCTGATCCTGACGGAGTACGGCTATCAGGCGGACCTGATCGAGGAGCAGACCTGGGAAAAGCGCCGGGATTTCCTCGCGCTCAACCCGGCCGGAACCCTGCCGGTTTATGTCGATGACAGCATGCGGGCGTTGTGCGGCGCGGCTGTGATCTCCGAGTATCTCGACGAGACGCACGGCGTGCTCAAGCGTGATCGCCGGCTCCTGGCGGAAGATCCATTCCAGCGCGCCGAGATTCGCCGGCTGACGGAATGGTTCATGCAGAAGATGGAAACAGACGTGACCAAGCCGCTCGCCCGCGAGCGGGTCTACAAGCTGCAGATGACGGCGGACCAGGGCGGCGGCGCGCCTGATTCCAAGATCCTCCGCACGGCGCGGGCGAATATCCGCCAGCACATGAAATATCTGGGCTGGCTTGCCGGCTCCCGACAGTGGCTGGCCGGCGACCGCATGAGCTATGCAGATCTCGCTGCTGCCTCGGCCGTTTCCATTCTCGACTATCTCGGTGAAATCGACTGGTCGGAAGCTCCTCTCGTCAAGGAGTGGTATCAGCGCCTGAAGTCGCGTCCATCCTTCCGGCCGTTGCTCACCGAGCGCGTGCGTGGCCTGACCCCGGTTTCGCACTACGCCGACCTGGATTTCTGACGAGGGCCTTCAATGGCCATGGAAAACAAGGACCAGAAACGCCGCGATACCCTCACCGCCTTCGTTCGGTCGGAGGCGAAGGCCTTGGGTTTCGACCTCTGTCGCATCACGCGACCCGACGCCATACCGGAAGCCAAGGAGCGGCTCGGCGAATTCATTGACGCCGGGCGGCATGGAACGATGGAGTGGATGGCGGAGACCCGCGACAGGCGCGGCGATCCACGCACGCTCTGGAGCGACGTCCGGTCGATCGTCGTCTTCGGCCTCAATTACGGACCGGATGAAGATCCGCGCGAGATTCTGACAAAACCCGACAAGGCTGCAATCTCGGTCTACGCGCGCAATCGCGACTATCACGACATCATCAAGGGGCGATTGAAGGAGATCGCAACACGCTTTGCGGCGCGCGCCGGGGCGGATGTGAAGGTCTTTGTCGACACGGCTCCGGTGATGGAAAAACCGCTCGCGGCAGCGGCCGGCCTCGGCTGGCAGGGCAAGCATACGAACCTCGTCAGCCGCGAGCACGGATCATGGCTTTTCCTCGGCTCGATGTTCACGACCGCGGATCTGAACATCGATGCGCCGGAGATTGACCACTGTGGCTCCTGCCGCGCCTGTCTCGATATCTGCCCGACGAAAGCCTTTCCCGGTCCCTACCAGATCGACGCACGGCGCTGCATCTCCTACCTGACCATCGAGCACAAAGGACCGATCGACCCGGCGTTGCGGTCCCTGATCGGCAACCGGATCTATGGCTGCGACGACTGTCTCGCCGCCTGCCCATGGAACAAATTTGCCCATGAGGCCTCCGAGATGAAGCTGCAGGCCCGGGAGGACTTGAAGGAGCCATCGATCGAGTATCTGCTCGGCCTCGATGATGCCGCCTTTCGCACATTCTTCAGCGGCTCGCCCGTCAAGCGTATCGGCCGCGATCGGTTCATCCGCAATGTGCTCATTGCCGCCGGCAATTCGAACGATCGCCGATTTGTCGAGCAGTGTCGGAAACTGTCAGAGGATCCCTCCCCGGTCGTACGCGGTATGGCAATTTGGGCCTTGTCGCGCCTTCTCGAGGCTGGCGAATTTTCTGCCTTTGCGGCACAAAGGCCAGATGAGTCGGATAGCGATGTCCTGAGTGAATGGCGCCTGGCGGGAGCAGTTTGATGCAAGTGATGATTTTCGGCTGCGGCTATTCGGGCACGGCGATCGCCAAGGCTTTCATGGCGGACGGCGCGCGTGTCTCCGGTACGACGCGCTCGGAAGACAAGGCAGCTGCCCTGCGTGGCCAGGGCATCGACGCTTTCGTGTTTGACGGCGACGTGCTGGACGAGAAATTGAGCGAGGCGATGCGGGGCGCGACCCATCTCGTCCAATCCATTGCGCCGCGCGATAATGGTGATGCGCTGATCAGGCTCGCTGGCGACCGTCTGAAGGAGATGATGCCCAAGCTCCAGTGGATCGGCTATCTCTCGACGGTCGGCGTCTATGGCGATCACAAGGGAAATTGGGTCACCGAAGAAATGCCCTGCACGCCGGTTTCCGGCCGCTCGAAGGAGCGGCTGGAAGCAGAAGACGGCTGGATGGCCATCGGCGCCGCCATCAATGTTCCGGCGGCGGTTCTCCGCCTCTCCGGTATCTACGGGCCAGGCCGCAATGCCCTTTGCAATCTGGAACGCGGTACCGCACGGCGATTGATCAAGAAGGATCAGGTTTTCAACCGGATCCGGGTTGAGGATATCGGCGCGGCGACGCGGTTCCTCGCCGACCGTGGGCTCGGCGGCATATATAATGTGACCGACGATCTGCCCGGCCCGCCTCAGGACGTCATCGTCGAAGCAGCCCGGCTGCTGGGCGTCGAGCCGCCGCCGGAGCAGCCCTTCGAAACTGCCGCGCTCACCCCGATGGCGCGGTCCTTCTACGGCGAGAACAAGCGGGTCTCGAACGCCAAGCTGAAGGCGGCGGGCTTTATCTTCGCCTTCCCGACCTATCCCGCCTCGCTCGCGCAGCTGATGCAGAACAACAGCTGGCGAGGATAGCGACGCCTCAAATCGAGACGCCGAGCGCCGGCTCGGCCTTTACCCGTGCGAGCGGCGGGAATGCGAGGGCTATTGCGGCTGCGCCGAGCCCGACCAGAGCGGATCCGATGAAGAGCCACGAGTAGTTGTCAAAGGTGTCGAAGATCCATCCGCCGATCAGAGGACCGAAGGCCATCCCGAGACTGGAGAGCATCGTCGCCGCGCCGAACACCGTACCGATGATGCGCGGCCCGAAATATTCTCGCGCCAGAACAGCATAGAGCGGCATCACGCCGCCATAGGCGCTGCCGAAGATAATGGCGAGGGCGTAGAATTCGCCGAGCCTGCTGACGAAGAGGTAGGTCGCAAGCGCAATCGCCTGGACGAGCAAACCGGCGACGAGGACCGGCTTCACCCCGACCCTGTCGGCCAGCCCGCCATAGAGAAGCCGGCCGCCGAGCCCCGCAAGTCCCTCGACGCTATAGATGCTGACGGCGGCCATTGGCGCTATGCCGCAGATCGTCGCGTAACTGACCATGTGAAAGATCGGACCGGAATGCGCAGCGCAGCAGGCGAAGAACGTCAGCCCCAACACAATGAATTGTGGCGATCGGAACACCCGCGAGAGCGAAGGCTGTTCCCCGCTTGTTGCAGTGGCGGTCGCGCCGTCCCCTGCCTCTGCCGGCGGGCGCCGAACCAGCAAGGCTGCCGGAAGCAGCAGGACCCAGGCAGTGATGCCGATCAGCAGCATCGCGGTTCGCCAATCATAGGCAGAAATGAGCCAGCGTGCGAAAGGTGAGATCGTCATGGGCGCGACACCCATGCCGGCAGAGACAAGGGAGACGGCGAGGCTGCGGTTCTCCTCGAACCACCCGGTCGTCGTCGCGATCATTGGCGCGAAGAAGGTGCTGGCGGCAAGCCCGACCAAAATCCCGTAGGTCAGCTGAAACTGCAGAAGCGATTCCGCGCGGCTTGCCAACACAAGGGCCAGGCCAAGGCCGGCAGCACCGATCAGAACGACAACCCGCGCGCCGAAGCGATCGCTCGCAGTGCCCCACAGGAAACCGCCAATCCCCATGACAATGAAATTAAGTGTCATCGCGCTCGCAATGCCAGCGTGCGACCAGCCGGTCTCGGTCGCGATTGGCTCCTGGAAGATTGCCAGGGAAAACATCGCGCCGAGTGCAACGCAGGTCATCAACGCCCCGGCAGAAACAATGATCCAACGATAAGGTATGCTCATGATTTCGCAGCCTCCCTGCCCAATTTGAACGAGGCGCGCACTGCTTGCGCGCTTGCAAGCTAAAGACGTTTGAATGTCACCGTTTTGGACACGCCCGAGGCGTTTTTATGCTATGCCGCAGCGACTTCCGTCGACTTGCATATCACGACTTGCCTGCGGGGCGAGAGCGGGCGGCAGACTTTTCGTCTTGCGATTGTATTTGTCGATCACAAATAGCGCGGTTTCAGGGTAGGAAATTTCTACTTCCTGCATTCGGCGCATATAATATAGCGCCTGATTATGGTTAACGGCCTCTGAATTTGCGCAAATGAGGCACTAATTATGGCAATCGCGCAAAATTATTTTCGTTAATTTTGTGATCTTTGGTTGCGTGGATCAGGCCTTGCAAAAAACGTTCTAATTTTACTTGATTTCATTATCTTTTTTCCCAATCATTCGATTTTCTGTGGCGCAGATGCCGCGCATCTAGCCATCACGTATATTACACTTTGTAATATTCCGTGATAATTGGGGGCACTTTTTCGCCACACTTGGCCGGATTCAACCCTCCCACCGCCCACAAGGCGTGAGTTCAACAATTGAGGGGACAATCCGTTTTGAAGAAAATCTGCCGTTCTGTCATCGCCGCAGCAACAATTGCAGCTTGCTCTACTATCCTTCCCGTTGAAGGATTTGCTGCAAATGGTTGCGGTGGCGCTTCATGGTACGCACTTCGCTCCAAAACCGCCTCCGGGGAACGTATGAACCCGACCATCAATACTGCAGCACATCGTTCGCTGGCATTTGGCACGAAGCTGAAAGTTACCAACAGCAAAAACGGACGCAGCGTCGTCGTCCGCGTCAATGATCGTGGCCCATTCATTCGCGGCCGCGTCCTCGATCTCTCCCGCGCTGCCGCCCAGAACATTGGCATGGTCAGCAGTGGCACGGCAAAGGTCTGCTACGAAGTCATAGGCTAAGCGTTCGCCCGTACACGAACGGGTCGCTTGCTCTTGCCGCCAATCGCGTCTACGACGCGGTCTAGACTTGTGTACTATCCGCTGCGTCTGTCGCGCTTCCTGCGGATTGTTCACAAGCCCGGTATTTTGATCCAGGCGATAGGAGCTGTTTGAATGCGGTTGGGCGGTCGGCTCGAAGGGGCGATTTCGGTTCTTGCAGATATCGATGCCCGCAGACGGCCTGTCGCCGATGCATTGAAGGACTGGGGTCTTGCCCATCGGTTTGCCGGATCGGGCGATCGCGCCGCGATCGGCAATATCGTCTACGATGCCCTTCGCATGCGCCTCTCCCACGCCTGGCTGATGGACGATGACAGCGCATCCGCTATCGCCCACGCCGTGATGTTCCGGCAATGGGGTTTCACGCCAGAAAGCCTCGCCGCGGAACTCGCAGACGACAAGTTCGCACCAAGCCCGCTTTCGCAAGCTCAGCTTTCCGCTTTCAACAGCCGCCAGCTGGCCCACGCGCCCGCTCACATCCAGGGCGATATTCCCGAATGGGTCCAGCCCTCGTTTGAAAGCGCCTTCAACGATCACTGGATCGTCGAGGCGCAGGCCCTCGCCGGGCGTCCGACCCTCGATCTGCGCGCCAACATCCTGAAGGCGACCCGCGACAAGACAGTCAAGGCGCTCGAAAGAGCCGGTGCACAAGAGGCGGCGATCGCGCGTTACGGCGTCCGGATTCCCGCCGGCGAAGGCGCCTCAAGGCTGCCAAACGTGACCGCCGAGCTTTCGTTCCAGAAAGGCTGGTTCGAAGTGCAGGACGAGGGGTCGCAGATCGTTGCCGATCTCGTGCTCCCAAAAGATGGCGAACAGGTTCTCGACTACTGTGCCGGTGGTGGCGGCAAGACGCTCGCCATGTCGGCGGCGATGCACAACAAGGGCCAGGTTCACGCCTATGATGCCGACCGCAAGCGGCTCGCGCCGATCATCGAACGGCTGAAGCGTGCCGGAACGCGCAATGTCCAGGTGCACGATGACGCCAAGGCTCTGAAGAGCCTGAGCGATCGCTGCGACAAGGTGCTCGTCGATGCGCCATGCACGGGAACCGGGACCTGGCGGCGGCGGCCCGACACCAAGTGGCGCCTGACCGCGAAGAACCTCGACGAGCGCACGACCCAGCAGCAGGACGCGCTCAAGCAGGCGAGCGCCTTTGTCCGTCCGGGCGGAGAACTGATCTACGTGACCTGCTCGGTGCTGCCGCAGGAAAACGAGGCGCAGGTCCGGCGTTTCACCGCAGAAAACGGCGACTACGAGATTGTCAGCGCCCTGCCTGCGTGGGATGGACTGTTCGGAAAGGACAGCCCACGTCCTCGTTCGTCCGACGGCAAGACCATCACGCTGACACCCGCCTCCACCGATACGGACGGTTTCTTCTTCTGCCGCATGCAGAGGAAAGGCTGAGCCCTCGCTCAGCCGGCAGACTTCTGACAAAGCCGTCAACTCAATTGATTTTCTGGGGGCGAGATACCCATCGCCGTCATACCGGCCTCGAGCCGGTATCCAGCGCGATCAAGTCCTTGATCGCGAAAAACTCTTCAGCCCCGCAGACGCGCGGCGGGCTGGGTTCCGGCTCAAGGCCGGAATGACGGAGAAGCAGGGGGTGTCAAAACAACAAGAGGTTCGTCAGACCGCGCGAATACACTTAAAATCATTCCAAACTAGAGTGTTTGACACCAGTTTGCTTTTGGGCGAAGAGATTTTTCGTCGGACCTCAGACGGAAAGTCCGCACAGGAGAGGATCATGAAACTCAACAAGAATTTCCGCGCAGCCGTGGCGCTGGCGCTGGCCCCAGCCGCTCTGCTGGCCATTCCCGCTTACGCGGCCCCGGATGCTGCTGCAGTTGTAAAACACTACGCCGACGTTGCGCATGCCAAATACGAAGACTCGCTGACGACGGCCAAGGCCCTCGACGCGGCAATCGACGCCCTGCTCAAGGACCCGACCGACAAGACATTGAAGGCTGCCCGCGCCGCGTGGATCAAGGCACGCATCCCTTACCAGCAGACGGAAGTCTATCGCTTCGGCAACCCGATCGTTGACGACTGGGAAGGCAAGGTCAACGCCTGGCCCCTCGACGAAGGCCTGATCGATTACGTCGATGCGTCCTACGGCACCGAGAGCGACGAGAACGCGCTCTACGTCGCCAATGTCATCGCCAACAAGACGATCAAGATCGACGGCAAGGATGTCGACGCGTCCAAGCTGACTCCTGAATTCCTGTCCGGCACGCTGGCCGAAGCCGGCGGCGTCGAAGCCAACGTCGCAACGGGCTATCATGCCATCGAATTCCTGCTCTGGGGCCAGGACCTGAACGGCACCGGTCCCGGAGCTGGCAACCGCCCTGCCACGGACTACGACCTGAAGAATTGCACGCACGGCAATTGCGATCGCCGTGCCGAATATCTGAAGTCCGCCTCGACGCTGCTGGTCTCCGACCTTCAGGAAATGACCAACAACTGGGCTCCGGAGGGCGAAGCCACCAAGCATGTCGAAGCCGATCCGAAAGCCGGTCTCGTTGCCATTCTGACCGGCATGGGCTCCCTCTCCTACGGTGAACTGGCCGGCGAGCGCATGAAGCTCGGCCTGCTGCTGCACGATCCGGAAGAAGAGCATGATTGCTTCTCGGACAACACCTTCAACTCGCACCTCAACGACGCGATCGGCATCGCCGCTGCCTACACGGGCGACTACACCCGCGTCGACGGCACGAAGATGAAGGGACCGTCGCTGCACGATCTCGTCGCAGCCAAGGACGAGAAGCTCGACAAGGAAATGCAGGCCAAACTCGACGCGACGCTCAAGGCAATGAATGTCATGGCGAAGCGTGGTCTGAACGTCGAGAAGTACGACCAGATGATCGGCGAAGGCAACAAGAAGGGCAACGCCGTCGTTCAGGCCGCCATCGACGGTCTCGTCGACCAGACCAAGACGGTGCAGCGCGTTATTGCCGCACTCGATCTCGGCACGGTGAAGCTTGAAGGTTCCGACAGCTTGGATAATCCTGGCGCGGTCTTCCAATAAGTGAAAAGGCGGGCCGCTTCGTTCGACGCAGCGGCCCGAACTCTCGAATGCCTCCCAGACCGGCTCGTCGTCTTCTCAGTTGCGCAGCATTTTGCGCCGCGATTGCCGGATTCTCCGTTGCGCTGGCATCCGGGTTCGATCTTCCGACGAAACGAAGCGACCTTTCCGACGCGGATATGAAGCGCGTCGCCGATGTCACGCGGCCGACCACGGATTTTTCCAAGGCCGAGCAATACGAAGCGATGCAGGCCGGCGGCGCCACCTCCATCGATCCGGTCACGCAGGATTCCTTTTCGCATATCTCGGCGACAATCCCCTTTGAAGAAGAACAGCCGTTCCGGCTCGGAAATGCCCTTTTCAAGAAGCTCTGGGTCTCCGCCCCTTCCTCGACGCAGGCCTCAGATGGTCTGGGGCCGCTCTTCAATGCCCGCTCCTGCCTGAGTTGCCACTTGAACGACGGCCGCGGCAAGCCGCCGGAAGGTGGCGTCAGTGCCACCTCGATGTTCCTGCGCCTGTCGCGCCCGGCGACAACGCCTGATGAGCAGCGGGCGATTGCCAGCGCCGAAGTCGTCAATTTCCCGGACCCAATCTACGGCCAGCAGTTGCAGGATCTTGCGATTCCAGGGCTTCCCTCAGAGGGCAAGATGGCTATCCGCTACACCGAGGAGCCCGTGACGCTCGGCGACGGCGAGACCATCTCGCTCCGCCGTCCGACATACGAAGTGACCGACCTCGGCTATGGGCCACTCGACCCAACAACGACGATCTCGCCGCGCGTTGCGCCGGCGATGATCGGGCTCGGGCTGATCGAGGCCATCCCTGAAGCGGACATCCTTGCCCACGCCGATCCGGACGATGCGGACGGCGACGGCATCCACGGCAAGGCGGCCATCGTACGCGACCATCGCACCGGCAAAGTTGCGCTCGGGCGCTTCGGTTGGAAGGCACAGAATGCGAGCCTGCGCGACCAGAGCGCGGATGCCTTCTCCAATGACATTGGCATTTCGACGCCGGACCGACCCGACCCGCATGGCGATTGCACAGAAGCCGAAGCCAAGTGCGGGAAGATGCCGACCGGCGTGCAGAAGCGGCTTGGCAAGGAGGAGGCCCCCGGCCCGATCCTCGACCTCGTCACCTTCTATTCGGCCAACCTTGCCGTTCCTGCCCGCCGCAAGACGAGCTTCCCCGCGACCCTTCAGGGCAAGAAAATCTTCTACCAAAGCGGCTGCATTTCCTGCCACGTGCCGAAGTTCGTCACGCGGCGCGACAGCGCCGACAAGGCTCAAGCCTTCCAGCTGATCTGGCCCTATTCCGACTTCCTGCTGCACGACATGGGCGAGGGTCTCGCGGACGGACAACAAGTCGGGAGCGCGAACGGACGTGAATGGCGCACGCCGCCGCTATGGGGTATAGGTCTGACCCAGACTGTCAGCGGGCACAGCTTTTTCCTCCACGACGGCCGCGCCAGAAATCTCACCGAAGCGATTCTCTGGCATGGCGGCGAGGCTGAAAAGGCGCGTGACGCTTTCGCATCCCTGCCCGGGGATGACCGGCAGGCACTGATTACATTCCTGGAGTCCCTTTGATGCGCCTTTGGCAACCTCTTGTCCTCTCCCTTGTCCTTGCTACTTCTGCCTTCGCCCAGACTCCTCCCGCACCGCAAGCCGGTCTGAACGAGGAGGCGGTCTCCGGAGTCATGCAGCGGGCGGTCGATGAGGTGATCCGCCCAGGCTATCGCAATGCCCAGCAATCGGCAGCACGCCTGACAACGGCGATGAAGGACCTCTGCGAGGACGCGACACAGCAGAAGCTGGACAAGGCGCGGTCAGCACTCGACGACATGATCCGCTATTGGTCGGTCATTGAAATCGTTCAGACTGGACCAGTGATCCAGGACAATCTCTTCGAGCACATCCTGTTCTACCCCGATCGCAAGGGCGTCGCCCTGAAGCAGGTTCAGGCTCTGATCGCCAAAGCCGATCCCAAGGATACGACTGTCGATGCAATCGCCGGCAAGAGCGTCGCGCTGCAGGGGCTGACTGCGCTCGAATACGTGCTCCACGGCACCGGTACGGAAGACCTGACGACGCAGAAGAACAGCTTCCGATGCCTCTATGGCGCTGCGATTGCCGGTAACATCCAGCGTGAGGCGGGCGAGGTCGTCGCGGCTTGGGAAAAGCCCGACGGCGTGCAGGGAAGCTGGAAGCATCCCGGCCCGCAAAGCGAAGACTTCATGGACAACAAGGAGGCCATAACCGCTTTGCTCGGCATCCTCGTTCATGGCGCGGAGACCGTTCGCGATCAGCGGCTCGAGCAGTTCTACAAGGGCAAGGACGCCACGCCTCGTCCACGCATGGCGATCTACTGGCGCTCCGGGAACACCTGGAAGTCGATGACGGCCAACGTCGAGGGACTTCGCACACTCTGGCAAAAAGCCGGAATGGCCGAGCTCTTGCCAGCCGACAAGAAGCCGATCGCCGACACGATCGATGCCAATTTGAAGTCGCTGCTTGAGGCGTTGCAGAAGCTCAACCCCGATATCGAAGTTGCAACAAGCGACGCCGAGAGGGCAAAGCTCGATGCTCTTCTGGTCAGCACGCGCGAGCTGATCACCAAGATCAGCGATGACTATGGCGCGGCAATCGGCCTTTCAGCGGGCTTCTCCTTCTCGGACGGCGACTGAATCCATGTGGAATAGCTCCGCGATCGATCGGCGCAGTTTCGTCAAGGCGGCCGGGCTGACTTTCCTGGCTGCCCTACAGCCGCGAGCGCTCATGGCACTTGAGCGCGCGGATGCGATCTATGCGTCAGGGATGCGGACCGCGAACGGATCCTACGCCGTTGCGACGGTCACGGAGCGCGGCGAGATCGTCGATCAAATCGCCCTTCCGGCACGCGCCCATGGCATGGCCTTCAGCAACGCGACGGGAAAAACCGTCGCCTTTGCGCGCCGCCCCGGCACCTATGCGATGATCTTCGATCCCCGCGGCAAAAACGAGCCGATCACCATTGCAGCCGCCGAGGGGCGCCACTTCTATGGCCATGGCGCCTTCTCGCCGGACGGCCGGATTCTCTATGCCAGCGAGAACGCCTTCGACGCCAACCGCGGCATGATCGGCCTCTACGATGCGACCGGGCGTTTTGAGCGCATAGGAGAGTTCGAGACCTACGGTGTCGGTCCGCATGACATGACCGTGTCCGACGACGGGCGCATGCTGATCGTTGCCAATGGCGGCATTGAAACGCATCCGGATTTCGGCCGCGCCAAGCTCAACCTCTCCAATATGCAGCCTTCGCTGACGCTGATCGATGCGGCAACCGGAGCCCTGATCGAAAAGCACTCCCTCCCATCGCAGTGGGCGCAGCTCTCCACCCGACACGTCGATGTCGACGCGAGGGGCCGCATCTGGTTTGCCTGCCAGTATGAAGGGCACCGCAACGACCTGCCGCCGCTCGTCGGCTCCTTTGCCAAAGGCGAAGACCTGCGCTTCGTCGATCTGCCGGAGGAGACGACGCGCCGGCTTGCCAACTATGTCGGCGCGATCGCAATCAATCGCGGTGAAGGGCTCGTCGGCGTCACGTCTCCCAAGGGCGGCGCGTCCGTGACGATCGATGCGAAGAGCGGACGCGTGCTTCGTGAAGAGATTGTGCCGGATGCGGCAGGGATTGCCGCAGCCAAGGCCGGCTTTGCCGTGTCATCCTATGAAGGCGGATTTTTGTCGACGCAGAGCGACGTTACCTGGGACCAGCATATCGTGCGCATTGCGGCCGTCTGAATTGTGCGCAAAAGATCGCTAGCGATCTGGCTGGAGAGTCCAGCCGCCCTATTTCCGGCGAATGAGCAAAGCCCTGACCTACGTCGTCTTCGTCGCCATCGCGCTCGGCGGGGGGCTCGCCATCGGCGTCAACAATCTGCCGGAGGAATGGTATCAATCTCTCGCCAAGCCGCCGTTCAATCCACCTGATTGGATATTCGGGCCTGTCTGGCTCACCCTCTATGTTTTGATTGGTATTGCCGGGGCACGGACGTGGTTGCGCGGGCATTTGTCTGTCGGCATGCTTATCTGGGCCTGGCAGATGGTGCTGAACTTTCTATGGTCGCCGTTCTTCTTCGGCCTGCGAATGCTGTCGGCCTCGCTCGTCGTCATTGTGCTGTTGCTCGGACTAATCCTCGCCTTTGCCGCAAACCGCTGGAATTCGGATCGGACCGCCGCCCTGCTCTTCGTGCCCTATGCAGCCTGGGTTGGCTTCGCGACCTTGCTCAACGCCGCGATCGTCTATTTGAACTAGCGATCAGCGAGAAAATCGAGCACGCGCCGTTCGAGAACGGCTGCCGCCGCTGGATCGAAGGCGGCGAGCGACCGATCGGAAAAAAGATGCGCGTCCCCCCGATAGAGGAAAAGCCTGACATCCGCCGACTCGGCAACCAACGCCTTCGCCGCCTCGATATCACCGTCTCCAACGAAGAACGGGTCGGCGTCCATGGCATGGATCTCAGCCCGCAAGCCTTTCGGCCAGGCCGAGCCGAATTCCGAACGCGGCAAGCAGGCGTGAAGGAAGATCGCACCCCGCGCACCGGCACGCGTCTGAGCCAGATATTGTGCCGGGAGCACTCCCAGGGAAAACCCGACATAGACGAGATCGGCTGCAAGGCCATCCACGGCGCGGGCTCCACGCTGGATGATCTCGCCGAAGCCGGTCTCCTGGGCGTGCTGCACGCCCTGCTCCAGCGTGTCGAACGTCCGGCCGGCAACCAGGTCAGGCGTATGTACGACGTGCCCGGCGGCCCGCAGATCGCCAGCAAAAGCGATGACGCCTCGAGTCAATCCAAGCGCGTGGTGAAACAGCACAACCTCTGCCATGGCGAACCTCCCGGTTGTTTCGCGCGGGCGAGACGAGCAGCACCTCAGTCCGATCTGGCGACCCAGGCGTGCCAGTCGGCTTCGCTGCCGTGGAACACATTCAGGTCAATGCGGCCATCAACGCCGTGCGAGATGCCGGAGCCCGAATACTGCCAGAATACCCACCGGCGTCCGGGATAAACCTTCGACGGGTGGGCTGCAACCGAACGCAGCCAGAAGGGATAGTTCAGGAAGGCGCCCTTGAGGTTGTCGCGATAGAAGTCCGGCGCGGTGTAGATGATCGGCCGCTGGCCATAGTGCTGCTCGAGCTTGTCCATGAAGACCTGCATCTTCTCGCGAACCTTCTCGGGCGAGACCCGCCGCTTGCAGCTCGACTCGCCGTTCCATTCGACGTCGATGACCGGTGGCAGAGCCCCGGCTTCGCGGGGAACGTTGCGGATGAACCAGTCCGCCTGTTCGCCCGCCGTGCGGCACCAATAGAAGAAGTGATAGGCGCCCCGCCTCATCCCAGCTTGCTTGGCGTCGCGCCAGTTCTTCCGGAACATCGGATCGAGATGGTCACCGCCGTCGGTCGCCTTGATGTAGACGAAATTCGCACCCTGCGTTCTCAGCTTGTCCCAGTCGATGTCGCCCTGCCAGCGCGAAACGTCGACGCCATGGACGGCAAGCTTTCTGGGCGAGGAAGAGCCGAAATTGATCGGTTTGACGTCGCGGAAACGATGACTGTAGATCCGCGAACGTGTGCGCGGCGTCTCGTCAATTTCGGGCGCTGCGGGCGTCAGGACGGCTGGCACTGCCGTTGCCATCGGCCTTTCCGACGGCACGGGAGCGGTGGCCACTCCGGCCTGTTGTGTGAAGGCTTGCGGCTGAGACGCCGGGCCGGCCCAGGCCAATTCCTCCTGTTGCGGCGCGGCTGGCGTTGGCGCCTCGGCGACATCAGGTGAGGGAACAGGGCTCGCCGGCATGACGCTGGCCGGCACGGGCGCGATTGGGCGTGCGACCGAGCTGGTCGTCTCCCGCGACGGGATTCCCGCGACGAGGCTGTCCGGTCCCAAACTGGACGTGCAGCCCGACAAGGCGAGACAAGCAAGGAAGAAAGCTGGCGCAGCCAATAGACGCATAAGAACCCGCACGCAAAACAATTGTCGACGACAGATTCGCTGCCGCCAGGGACCCATCGAAAAGCAATGGCTAACGGAGATTTACCAAAAAAGACTGAATCCAATCTTTACGCCCGGCACTTGCATGCGCGTCAGACAAGCGACCGCATGGCACGGGAGCACTCTGCCAACAGATTTCCGGGAAGCGCTTGTCTGATGCGGCGCAGCATGCCACTTTCGCGATCGCAAGAAAGGCGCGATGATGACCGACAACGACAGCGGCGATTTCCACGAGCGAATCCGCCAGAACTTTACCCGCCAGGCGGCGTTGCATACGCTCGGCGCCGAACTGACCCGCGTCGGGCGGGGGTTGGTGGAGATCGAACTGCCTTTCGACGTCAAGCTCACCCAGCAGCACGGAATTCTGCATGCCGGCGTGATCTCCGCTGCCCTCGATTCCGCTTGCGGCTTGGCGGCCTACAGCGTCATCGACGCCGAGGCATCCGTTCTGACGATCGAATTCAAGGTCAACCTGCTGTCGCCAGGCCGTGGCGATCGCTTCCTCTTCAGGGGCGAAATCACCAAGCCGGGATCGAACATCATCGTTGCGGACGGGCGCGGCTATGCGATCGGCGACGGACCGGCAAAGCTGATCGCTTCCATGACAAGCACCATGATGATCATCCGTGGCAGAGAGGGCATTTCGGGATGAAGTTTGAGCTGAAATCGGTCGCCGGCAAATCCATTCTCTTCGTGATGGCGGCGGAGGCCGAGTACGGTCCGTTCCTACGCTCCCGCTTCGAGCCGCTGATGACGGGGGTCGGTCCCGTCGAGGCGGCAATCGTCCTCACCCGGGCGCTGGCGCAATTAGCGCAGGCCGATGAGTTGCCCGACCTCGTCGTTTCGCTCGGCTCGGCGGGCTCGGCAAAGCTCGAGCAGACCGAGGTCTATCAGGCCACCTCCGTATCCTATCGCGACATGGATGCATCGCCACTCGGTTTCGAGAAGGGGCGCACGCCGTTCCTCGATCTCCCTGCCACCATCGACCTGCCGCTTAGAATCCCAGGCATTCCGGAGGCAAGCCTGTCGACCGGCGGCAACGTCGTGTCCGGGCAGGCCTATAATGGTATCGCCGCCGATATGGTCGACATGGAGACCTTCGCAATCCTGCGCACCTGCCAGGCTTACGAACTGCCGCTGATCGGCCTGCGCGGGATTTCCGACGGTGTCGAAGAGTTGCAGCACATTTCCGGCTGGACAGAATACCTGCATGTCATCGACCGCAAGCTTTCCTATGCCGTCGACAGCCTGTTTACGGCTCTGGAAGACGGCGTATTCTGGTTCTAACCCCTGCGGGATAGGGACAATCAGCACAATAAAATCCTCGGCCGGGGGATTTCGCGCATTGCAAGACCGGGTGCTTTTCATTAAAGGCTCGCCATGACCCAGACAGCACATCCAGACAGCGTCCTCATCGTCGATTTCGGCAGCCAGGTAACCCAGCTGATCGCACGCCGCGTGCGCGAAACGGGTGTCTACTGCGAGATCGTTCCCTTCCAGTCCGCCGAAGAAGGCTTCAAGCGCCTGCAGCCGAAAGCCGTGATCCTGTCCGGCAGCCCGGCCTCGACGGTTGATGAAGGCTCGCCCCGCGCGCCCCAGATCATCTTCGACAGCGGCCTGCCCGTTTTCGGCATCTGCTACGGCCAGCAGACGATGTGCATGCAGCTCGGCGGCAAGGTCGAGAGCGGTCATCACCGCGAATTCGGTCGCGCCTTCCTCGAAGTCGACGAAGACAACCAACTGTTCGAAGGCCTCTGGTCGAAGGGCTCCCGCCATCAGGTCTGGATGAGCCATGGCGACCGCGTGACGGCGCTGCCTGAAGGCTTCAAGGTCGTCGCGACTTCGCCGAACGCGCCTTACGCCTTCATCGCCGACGAGAAGCGCAAATATTATGGCGTGCAGTTCCACCCGGAAGTCGTGCACACGCCCGATGGCGCCAAGCTGATCGGCAACTTCATTCACAACATCGCCGGCATCAAAGGTGACTGGTCGATGTCGGCCTATCGCCAGAAGGCGGTCGAAGCGATCCGCGAGCAGGTCGGCGACAAGCGCGTCCTCTGCGCCCTTTCGGGCGGCGTCGACAGCTCGGTCGCAGCACTACTGATCCACGAAGCGATCGGCGACAAGCTCACGTGCGTGCTCGTCGACCACGGACTGATGCGCAAGGACGAGGCGGCCAACGTCGTCGCCATGTTCCGCGAACACTACAATCTGCACCTCATCCACGTCGACGCATCCGACAAGTTCATCGGCGAACTCGAGGGTGTTTCCGATCCAGAGACCAAGCGCAAGATCATCGGTCGCCTGTTCATCGAGACCTTCGAGGAAGAGGCCAAGAAGCTCGGCGGCGCCGACTTCCTCGGCCAGGGCACGCTCTATCCTGATGTGATCGAAAGCGTTTCCTTCACCGGCGGACCGTCGGTGACGATCAAGTCGCACCACAATGTCGGCGGCCTTCCCGAGCGCATGAACATGCAGCTCGTCGAGCCGCTGCGCGAACTCTTCAAGGACGAAGTGCGCGTGCTTGGCAAGGAGCTCGGCCTGCCCGACTCGTTCATCGGCCGCCACCCCTTCCCGGGTCCGGGTCTCGCGATCCGCTGCCCGGGTGGCATCACCCGCGAAAAGCTGGAGATTCTCCGCGAAGCCGACGCCATCTATCTCGACGAGATCCGCAAGGCCGGCCTCTACGACGCCATCTGGCAGGCCTTCGCCGTGCTGCTGCCTGTCCAGACCGTCGGCGTCATGGGCGACGGCCGCACTTACGAGTTCGTCTGCGCGCTCCGCGCCGTGACGTCCGTCGACGGCATGACTGCGGATTTCTATCACTACGACATGGAATTCCTCGGCCGCGCCGCAACCCGCATCATCAACGAGGTGCGCGGCATCAATCGTGTCGTGTATGATGTGACCTCGAAACCGCCCGGCACCATCGAGTGGGAATGACTTGAGAGTCGCCTCAATCGAGGCGACATCCATCAGAAATCAAGTGACTGCTGCACCGGCTTTGGCGGCGCCAGGCTAACGCCTTCGAGCTCCAACATCCTCTGCTTGGACGTTGAGCCGCCGGGCGCGGAGAAGCCTCCGATCTTGTTTCCGGCCGCTAGCACGCGATGGCAGGGGATGATCAAGGCGACCGGATTTTTCGCCATCGCCTGGCCGACGTCGCGGGCGGCCTCCGGCCCTACGCCGAGTTGTTTCGCAAGCGCACCGTAGGTGGTCGTGTGGCCCCAGCCAATCTGGCGGGCAGCATCGTAAACCTGCCTGAAGAAGGCATCCTGACCAGCGAGATCGACCTCCACGGTTGAGAAGTCCGTCGGCTCTCCGCTGAAATAGCGCTTCACTGCGGCAACAGCTTCGGCAACGGCAGCCGTCGGCTTCGCCGGCTCGGCGCCGGGAATGCGGCGAAGGAGCAATCGCTCGGTTGCCTCGGCACTCGACGTCGGCAGCTGAAACCGCGTAATGCCGACATCATTCCAGGCGATGCCGCAGAAGCCACCGCTCGTCTCGAAAATCAGATAGTGATGCATTGCCTGTTGCATGGGTCATTGCCTCCCTGCTGCTCTTCTCCGAAGATCGTGCCGTCGCGGCCCGAATTCAACCCGTTTCTTGCGTAGCACGAGCTTGCTCCGGTCGATCGCTCGCCCGTATGTTCTTTTTTTGTTCTTGCCATTTCAAGATCAAATGTTAGCAGGCATCTTTCGATTTCGCTTCGCCGAAGACGCGCCAACAACCATCGCGCTTCGCCAGAGAGAGTCTTTTCTTTGCGATATTGCCGGATCCGCAATCGCTCGACGAATGCGTGTCGATCCAGCAGTGGCTACAGCGGGAACACCTTCCCCTCGCATCGCCGCGTCCGCCGGCGGCCGTGCATGTCTCGCTCTATTGTGTCGGCAAGCGCGCCCGCATTCCCGAAGGGGTCATCGCGGCGGCACGCTAGGCAGGAACGGCGATCGAGGCGTGTCAGTTCGAGCTCGTCTTCGACCATATCATCACCTTCCTGCTGCCGCAGGACAACGCGATCGTACTCGCCGGCAATGGCGGACGGGAACTGTTACGGCAACTGCATGTGCAAATCGCGATCGAGATACACCGGTTGGGCGCAGACGCCAATCTGAACCCGAACTTTCAACCTCACGCCACGCTCCTCTACGACAAGGACGTGGTGCCGCGGATCGCCCTGCAGAGGCCGGTCGTGATGGCTGCGCGCGAATTCGTTCTGCTGCACAATCGCCGGGGTCAAGCAGGCTACGAAGAGCTCGGGCGCTGGCCGCTTCATGCGCGCGGATAACACCTTGCCTCCGGCTATCGAACTCGCTTAAAGCTCCTGCGACAAGGCATCAAGCGGAGAACGACATGAACACGTCCGAGATCATTATTGCCGGTGACACGGCGGGTATCGAGTGGCGTTTGCCGGTTCTTCATTTCAATGGCAGCGATCCCAAGGCACCGAAGGTCTACATTCAGGCGGCTCTCCACGCCAACGAGCTGCCGGGCACGGCGTTGGTTCACTTCCTGTGTGAAAGACTGCGCCAGTCGGAAAACGCCGGTCAGATCAAGAGCGACTTCATCGTCGTCCCGCATGCCAATCCGATCGGGGCGGCCCAGTCGCATTTCGGCGAACTTCAGGGCCGCTTCGATCTTGGATCGCGCACCAATTTCAACAGGGAGTTTCCGCTGATCTCGGTGAAAGATCGCGACGGGTTGCTTGAGGACCTCGAGCGCCGTTCGGCCGTCGAGAAACTGAAGCGCCAGCTGCTGCATATGGCGCTCGGCTGCGATCTGGTGATCGATCTGCATTGCGATGATGAATCCCTGCAATATGCCTATATCGACGAGGCATTCTGGCCGGAGGCGGCCGATCTGGCCTCTGCGATGGAGATGGAAGCCGTTCTTCTCTCCGATGGCGAGAGTTCCGCCTTCGAGGAGGCCGTCGGTTTTGCCTGGAAATACGAGACCCTAGAGAAACAATCGCGCCTGCCCGGCAAGCTGTCTGTCACCGTCGAGCTTCGCGGCCGGCGTGACGTCTATCCCGAGATGGCGAAGAAGGATGCCGAGGGATTGTGGAAATTCCTGGCAAGCCGCGGCGCAATCGATGCCCCGGTCTCGCTGCCCGCTTTCGACGGCCCCGCTGTCCCGCTCGACAATATCGAGGTGGTCCGCGCGCCGGAGGCCGGCACGGTTCTCTTCCAACGCAACATCGGCGAATGGGTTGGCGAAGGCGATGTGCTTGCCACGTTGATCACCCGCCCCGGCATGGCTGACGGCAGCATCGAGATTTGTGCACCACAGGCCGGCCTGATCGTGACGCGCAGCTCCGAACGGCTGGTTCGCCGCCGCGCCGACCTGATGAAGATTGCTTGCAAGACCGCCAGCAAGGCAACACGCAAGCCTGGAACGCTGGAGGACTAAGTGACCGTCACCATCTACGGCATCAAGAACTGCGACACCATGAAGAAGGCCCGAACCTGGCTGGAAGAGCATGACGTCGCCTACCAGTTCCATGACTACAAGGCTGTCGGGATCGATCGCGCGCATCTGCAGGCCTGGACGAAGGAAGCCGGGTGGGAAACGGTGCTCAACCGAACAGGCACGACCTTTCGGAAGCTGCCCGAGGCCGAGCGCGAAAATCTCGACGAGGGCAAGGCGATCTCGCTGATGCTGGAGCAGCCATCGATGATCAAGCGGCCGGTTGTCGAGGCAGACGGCAAGTTGCTCATCGGCTTCAAGCCCGAGATCTACGGCAGCTTCTTCAAGGCCTGATCGATGTCGAAAACCACACGCGCCACGCAGGTTCTGAGCCAAGCCGGAATTGCCTTCACGGTCCATACCTACGACTATGATCCGAATGCGGAGCGCGTTGGCCTGCAGGCGGCAGAAGCGCTTGGCGAGGAGCCCCATCGCGTGTTGAAGACGCTGATGGCGGAGGTCGACGGCAAAGCGGTCTGCGTCGTCGTGCCGTCGGATCGTGAAGTCAGCATGAAGAAGCTCGCAAGCGCCTTCGGCGGAAAGTCCGCCAACATGATGAAGCCCGCCGATGCCGAGCGCCTGACTGGCTACCACGTCGGCGGTATCAGCCCGTTCGGCCAGAAGAAGCTCGTCCCGACAGCAATCGAGGAAACAGCGCTGACGGAGGCGCAGGTCTACATCAACGGCGGGCAACGCGGCCTGCAGGTTCGGCTGGACCCGAAGGACGCGTTGAAGACGCTGAAGGCTGCCGCCGCGCCCCTCATTGCCTGATCTCAGCTGAAGCGTGACAGCAGCGAGGTCAGCGTCGCGACATCAACCTCGCTCAGCTTGGCGCCGAAGTTTTCCTCGATGGCTCTGGCATAGACCTTCCACATGCGCTTCTGCAGCGCGCGTCCCTCCTCGGTAACGACCACCCACTGCCCGCGCCCGTCCTGATCGAAGCTCTGGCGCTGCACCAGCCCTGCCTTCTCGAGGCGGTCGATCAGTCGCGAAAGATTGTATTGGGCTAGCAACGTTCGTTCTTCGATCTCGAATGGCCGCAACTTGCCCTGCGGCGACCGCACCAGTTCCCAGAGCACGTCGTACCAGCCGAGCGCTGGGTGCCCGGCCTGCTTGAGATCCGCTTCGATCTGACCGAGCAGTCGCTGCTGCGCGCGCATCAGCCCGATCCAGGCATCGATCACCGCATCGGAGGGCGTGGCTCTATTCGTCTTTTCACTCATACATGTATTTACATCTATCTTGAATCCTGGCGCAACAGCTATTACATGCAATTGCATCTACAATGGAGATTGCCACGATGGATCATTTGCCACCTCAAGTATCCGGTTCCGCTCTGCTGCTCGTCAGCCACCACCTTTGCCCCTACGTACAGCGCGCCGCGATCGCGCTTGCGGAAAAAGGAGTGCCGTTCGAGCGCGTGAATATCGACCTCGCGGACAAACCGCGCTGGTTCCTTGAGGTCTCGCCGCTCGGCAAGGTGCCTCTGCTTTGCATTCGCCTCAGCGACGGCAGTCAGGACGTGCTCTTTGAAAGCAGCGTAATCTGTGAATACCTGGAGGAGACGCAGGACGGCCGCCGCCTTCATCCATCCGACCCGCTGACACGCGCCCGCCACCGCGGCTGGATGGAGTTCGGCTCTTCGATCCTCTCCGATCTCTGGGTCTACGAAACGACGCAGGATCGCGCGCAGCTGGAGGCGAAGCGGCAGGTGCTCGCATCAAAGTTCGCCACCATCGAGGCGGAACTGAAGGATGGCCCCTACTTTGCGGGCGTGGACTTCAGCCTGGTCGATGCCGTGTTTGCGCCGATCTTTCGCTACTTCGACGTCTTCGACGCCATCGGCGGCAGCGGCATTTTTGCCGGCCTGCCCCGCGTCCAGGCCTGGCGGACAGCGCTGTCCGAGAGACCGAGCGTGAAGGCCGCCGTCGGACCTGACTATGCCGACCGGCTGATGGCCTTCCTGAAGCGCCACGACGCGGTGCTGTTGCAGCAGCCATCCGTTTCGGCGGCCTAATCCCGCGTGTGGGCCGATGGCGGCAAAGAGCTGCCATCGGTCGACAAGCGAGCTTCAATTTCGCCGTAAAGGGGTCTAAGTCTACCGGCCAATCCGTTTTGTTCGAGGAGTGACCGATCATGAATTTCATGCCGCAAAGCCAGACCTCCGTGGATCCCGTAAAGCTTGAGAAACTGGCGGAGGTGGCCGTCAAGGTCGGGCTGCAGCTGCAGACGGGCCAGGATCTCGTGATCACGGCCCCGGTCGTCGCCCTGCCCCTCGTGCGCCTGATTACCCAGCATGCCTATATGGCAGGTGCCGGGCTGGTGACAGCGTTCTATTCGGACGAGGATTCGACGCTGGCGCGCTACCGATATGGCAGTGATCAGAGCTTCGATCGCGCCTCCGACTGGCTCTACGACGGCATGGCCAAGGCCTATGCCAAAGGCACTGCACGCCTTGCGGTTTCTGGCGACAATCCGATGCTGCTTTCGGAACAGGATCCGGCAAAGGTCGGCCGTGCCAATCGGGCGAACTCGGCGGCCTACAAGCCGGCGCTGGAAAAGATCTCGAATTTCGACATCAATTGGAACATCGTCTCCTACCCCAACCCGTCCTGGGCAGCGCTCGTCTTCCCTGACGATCCGGAAGCAATCGCCGTTGCCAAGCTCGCCAAGGCGATCTTCGCGGCGTCGCGCGTCGATGTCGAAGACCCGATTGCGGCCTGGGCCGAGCACAATGCCAATCTCGCCAAACGCTCGCACTGGCTGAATGGCGAGCGCTTCGCCTCGCTGCACTTCAGGGGACCTGGCACCGATCTGACGGTCGGTCTTGCCGACGGTCACGAGTGGCACGGCGGCTCGTCGACGGCCAAGAACGGCATTACCTGCAATCCGAACATTCCGACCGAGGAAGTCTTCACGACCCCGCATGCGTTGCGCGTCGAAGGCCATGTTTCGAGCACCAAGCCGCTGTCCCATCAGGGCACGCTGATCGACAACATCCGGGTTCGCTTCGAAGGCGGCCGGATCGTCGAAGCGAAGGCTTCGCGTGGCGAGGAAGTGCTGAACAAGGTGCTGGATACCGATGAGGGCGCGCGCCGCTTGGGCGAAGTGGCGCTGGTGCCGCATTCCTCGCCGATCTCGGCCAGCGGCATTCTCTTCTACAACACGCTGTTCGACGAGAACGCGTCGTGCCACATCGCGCTCGGCCAGTGCTATTCGAAGTGCTTCGTCAACGGCGCAAGCCTGACGCAGGAGCAGATCAAGTCGCAAGGCGGCAACTCGAGCCTGATCCACATCGACTGGATGATCGGCTCCGGCCAGGTCGATATCGACGGCATCAAGCCGGACGGCTCGCGGGTTCCGGTGATGCGTCAGGGCGAGTGGGCCTGACCGACATCGTGCGCTGACTGAGCCAGACGCTCGCGAGCACCATCGCGAAGCCGAAGAGCTGCGCGGGCGTCAGGCTTTGCCCGAGAGCCAGCCAACCGATAAGGGTGGCGGTGACCGGGCTCATGAAGCCCAACGAGGCCGCAGCTGACGGTTCGATACGCGCGAGCCCCCGGAACCACAGCAGATAGGTGAACGCTGCGCCGATCAGGCCAAGATAGGCGATGCCCAGCACATTGGCCGCGGTCGGCACCGGCAGTGTGGGTTCGACGAAGAAGGCGACGGGCGCGAGCAGGATGCCGCCGGCCGTGAGCTGCCATGCGGTAAAGGCCAGATTCGAAACCGGCGGAACCCAACGTCGCGTCAGCACCGTGCCGAATGCCATCGAAACCGCCCCCGCAATGCCGGCGGCAACGCCGATCGGTTCGAGCGCCGCATTGGGTGTGAGCACGAGAAGTGCCACACCTGTCATCCCGACCACGCCGGCCCCAACGGCAACGGCGTGGATCGGCCGGCCGAGGAAGATGCGCGACAGCAGGATGACGATGAGTGGCTGAATGGCTCCGACGGTCGCGGCAACACCGCCCGGCAGACGATAGGCCGACACGAACAGCATTGCCCAGAAGAACGAGAAATTCAGGCCGCCGAGCACGAAGGCGCGAAGCCACCAGATTCCCTGCGGCAGCTGCCGGACGATCGCAAGCAGCAGAAGCCCGGCCGGCAGAGCCCGCAGGAAGGCGACCGTCAGCGGATATCCGTGCGGAAGAAAGGATGTCGTAACGAAATAGGTGCTGCCCCAGATCGTCGGCGCCAACGCCGTGATCAGCACCTCGGAAAGCGGTGCTTGAGTTTTCTTCATCTCAAGAATCTCTATATCAAGATAAATCCAATGTAGCGCCATTTATCTTGACGTCAAGATACGCGATGATAACAGTCTTCGCAGAAGAACGGGCTGACCGATGGATCGCGTCGACAAGATACTTGCGCAATGGAAAAACGAGCGCCCCGACCTCGATACCGAGGCGATGGGCATCATGGGGCGACTGAAGCGGCTGACGACGCACCTCGCCCGCGAGGTCGACCAGGTGCTGCAGCAGCAGGGGCTCTCCTCCTCGTCCTTCGATGTGCTGGCAACCCTCAGGCGTTCAGGCGCGCCATATCGGCTCTCCCCCGGCGATTTGCTCTCCATGACGATGGTCAGTTCCGGCACCATGACCAACCGGATCGACCAGTTGGAGAAAGCGGGCCTGGTCGAGCGCGTTCTCAATACAGCTGATCGGCGAAGTGTTCTCATCGCCCTGACCGAAGCCGGATTTGCCGCCGTGGAAAGTGCCGTCGGCCTCCACGTCGCCAATCAGCAACGCTTGACGCAGGGTTTCAGCGCGGAGGAGAAGGCCCAGCTCGACGCCCTGCTGCGCAAGTTTCTGGCGACATTCGAGTAGCCGGGCCAGCGGCCCTCCTCGTGTGTGCCGTGGCATCGACGGACGGCAGCCTCCCTGTCTTTGGCCTCAGATGTGCAGGTCAACCCAGATGGCGGCATGATCCGACGCCGCGTGTTTCGGCTCGGTGAGTTCCGGATAGGTCTCCCAGCGTTTCGGCCGGCTTCCGGGCCAGGCGCCCTTGCGGAAGACACCGCCTCGCTCGACCTTGTCAAAAAGCTTCGGCGACAGGAACAGGTAGTCGATCTTGTTTCCGGCGTTGCCAAGACCGAAGGTCCCAGGAAAGCCGCCGTCATCGAACGCGGGATGCGTAAAGGCATCCTTCAACGTGCTCTCCTTCAACGGCGCCAGCGGGGCGCTATCCGGCGTGTCGTTGAGGTCGCCGATCAGTGCGATGTGGTCGAATCCTTCCGCGAGACGCTTCTCGTAGATCTCGCGCGCCCGCTGCGCTTGCGCGTGCCGGCGAGCATCGGAGGACTGAGCGCTGCCGAAACCCTTGCTCTTGAAATGATTGACCATGACAAGCAGCGTCGTTCCCCCGGGCGTCGTCACGTAATATTCGGGGCAATCGCGCGAGAAGATCGGGTTGCTTGCCGCGTCCCTGTCATCGACGTGGCTGCGCATGATGTCGAGCGCTAAACCCTTTCGGGTCATCAGCCCGACATCGATGCCCCGCTCGTCATTTCCGTCGATCACCATGACCTGCGTGAAGGGGTTGCCGCCAACGGCCGGCAGCACCTGGGTGTTGAAAGCGGTGAGCACAGGCCGACTCTCGACTTCAACGATGCCGAGAATATCGGCCTCGAGATCACTCATGACGCGCGCCGTGTTCTGCATGGCGATCTCGTTGATCGGCTCGTCACGCAATTCCAGCGATCCGACCCAGTCGATGCGACCGTTGGCGGTGATGACCACGCCGCCGGCTCTCGGCCGTTTCAGAAGACTGCCCCTGTTGCGCCGAAGAATGACGAAGGGACCCGTATCACTCTCCTCCATGCCGAGCTCGATGATCAGCGTGGCCATGCGCGCCTTGTCGGCTTCGCTGTAGGTCACCTGCCCCAGCAATTTCTCCAGTTCGGCAAAGCGGTCGAGAACAACCCGGCCGTCGGCCCAGGTTTCCAGGTTCATCGCCTTTGCGCGGTCGAACAGGTTTTCGACATTGAAGGATGCAAGTCTCATGTCACGTCCTCCCGTTTATCGGGGATAATGACACGTATATGTTGCATTTCAATGATGTCGCCCAGGATTGGGTCGTCAGCACCTATCTAGAAGAGAGTGCCTTGCTTTGGCGGCGCCTGCTCATCCTGTGGTTTTTGTGCTCGTTTCTTCGGCGTGGATGAAGACGGGAGCCCCTCGGTGGTCACCGCGCCGACGCGACCATCCGCGAATTGGATTGAGATACCCGAGCCTGCGGACAACATTGCAGCCTGTGACACCGGCCTATTCTCATCGTCCCGGATAACTGCAAAGCCGCGCTTCAAGACATTCTCGTAGGACAACGACTGCAGCACGCGATACTGCGCCGCGACCTCGCCGCGTGCCCGCGTCAGCTGATGCGCCACCGCTGTGTCGGCGTGACGCGATAGATTGGCGAGACGGTCGCGCAGCCGCGATGTCTGCGTCTTCAGACGAGCCGGCAATGTCGCAAAAATAGCATCCGCACGACTGACTGGAGCTCTGGAACGCTCGATAAAACGCTCGATCGTGCGCTCCGCACGCGTGATCCGTTCGTTGAGATACTGGCGGCGCTCGGTGATGCGGTTCGAGAGGACATCGGGCCGCAAATGCGCCGCCGTTCGCTCGAAGCTGCGGCGCTTGTTGATCGTGTTGAGTTCGAGGCCGCGGCCGAGACCGGCGGCAGCCTCGTCGAACCGGCGACGCGGCAGCGCCAAGAGCTGATCCAGCGACGGCAGCGCGCGGACCAGCGCCCGGACGGACTGGCGATGGTGATCCATGCGGCGGCTCATGCAACCCTGTAGGCGGGCGCCAAGAGCGGCCGTCTGCGCCTCCAGTTCGGCCTTCACGGGAACGGCCATTTCAGCCGCACCGGTCGGGGTCGGTGCACGCACATCGGCAGCGTAGTCGATCAGCGTCCAATCCGTTTCGTGGCCGACCGCAGAGATCAGCGGAATCTGGCTTTCGGCCGTCGCGCGAACGACGATTTCGTCATTGAAGCTCCAGAGATCCTCGAGGCTGCCGCCGCCACGCGCGACGATCAGGACATCAGGGCGGGGCATGTCCCCACGCGTCTCGAAGCTATTGAAGCCTCGGATGGCATTGGCGACTTCCTCGCCCGAGCCTTCGCCCTGCACCTTTACCGGCCAGACAATGACATGAACCGGGAAGCGATCGGAGATGCGGTGGAGAATGTCGCGAATGACGGCGCCTGTGGGCGACGTCACGACACCGATCACCTTTGGCATGAAGGGAAGCCGCCGCTTGCGGGACGGGTCGAACAGGCCCTCGGCGCCAAGCCGGCGCTTGCGCTCTTCGATCAGCGCCATCAGCGCGCCGGCGCCGGCCGGCTCCAGCGTCTCGATGACGATCTGATATTTCGATGAACCCGGGAAGGTCGTGATCTTACCGGTGGCGATTACCTCCATCCCTTCCTCGGGACGGAATTTCAGCCTTGAGAAGTTGCCCTTCCAGACGACGGCATCGATACGGGCACGGTCATCCTTCAAGGAAAAATAGGCGTGACCGGAAGAGTGCGGGCCCCGGTATCCGGAAATTTCGCCGCGCACGCGCACCTGGTCGAAGGCTGTCTCGACCGTGCGCTTGATCGAGCCGGACAGCTCCGAAACCGAGTACTCGGTAAGATTGCTCGGCGAATCATTCTCGAAGACGTTGCTCATGATCCTGTTCTAGCCGATGAGGCGGCAAAGAGCAGCCTCCAAAGGGGGATGATTTTATGCGCTCTTCCGTAGCCAAAGCCGGCGGCACCCTTATTTTTCGTTCAGCATCAACAGCTTAGATCGGCCGAACCGGAAAGCAGGCGAATCGATCACCTCTCCGTTTCCCCCGGCAATCCTTGCGGAGCGAAGATCGGACAACCGACAAGAGGAGTTTTCCATGTCCGACCGTTTCGCCTCCCATGGCCCTTCGCTCACCGGTCCCGCGAGCGCCGGTTTCGCCATCATCCCCAACGACAGTCTTGACCTCGTTGAGATCACGAGGGCAGTCTATGTCGGCATCGGTGGAGACCTTGTCGTGACCGTGGCGTCTGGGCAGGCGCTCACCTTTGCTTCGGTTCCAGACGGCTCGGTCCTGCCACTTCGAATCTCTCGGGTCCACGCCACCGGCACCACGGCAGAGAGCATTCTTGGGCTGACCTCGCTTGCCTTTGTGCTGCAGGCCGGAATCGTGCCGGTTGCAACCACTGGGGAAAAAGGTAATAAGCCGCGAGATTAATTGTTCGGTAAGATGGACACGCCTATGCTGCCGCGACTCAGGAGAGGCTGATGATCGCTCTGACGACCACAACACTTGGTTTCGCTACCGCGCCAATGCGCTCGATCTTTTCGATGGTGTTGGTCGGCTGCCTCATCTGCGTCGCCTATGCTGGTGCGGCCTGGGTCTCATCCACATCCATTCTTGATCTTGCGGCCGCCATCGTCTGCTATGACGCTGGTCTCATGATCTGCCTGCTTGGCCTCTACGCCTTCGATCGCAGCCGGGACCGCCGACGCTTCATCTAGGCCTTACGAGCCGGTGGGCATGTAACGGAAGAGCCGGATGGGCGCGCCCCCGGGCGTCGGTATGGATTGCAGGTAAGCCGGAACGACGCCCTTCGCCAGTTGCGCATAGAGGCCGTCCGGCTTCATTTTCGTAAGCTCCCTGGTCTGCGGATTGTCGGCGCAATAGGCAAGGACCGTAGCCCCGACCCCCTTCAGGAAGGCCTCGGCTTCCTGCGGTTCTGCCAGGCCAATATGTATTTCCGTCAGCATGCCGCCCTGGTTTCGATGATACGGCGCCGCCAGTATGCGATTGCCGGTAAAGCGAAGGATCGACACACCGACGTCCGACGGCGCGACCACCAGGCCGGCCGGCAAATCGGCCAAAGGCGCGATGGACGACTTCGACGAGCAGGACGGTTTTGCCGGTGCGGTCTGCAGGATGCTTTCACCATTCCCCATCTGCATGCCGATAAGCCCCCCCGCTAACCCCCACACCGCCGCCACGCTTAAGAGAACCGTGGAAAGGTAGCAAAAGGCGGCCGCGACATCTTCGCTGTCACTGGCCGATAACCGGCGCATGTCGATGATCAGCAATGTCAGCGGCAGGATTGCAAGAAGATTGGAAAACGCGGTGCCGCGCACTTGCACCGCGGCGATTGTCCAACTGACGGCGAGAAGGGACAGCAGAACAAGATGGACCCGCACGCGATCGCCGTAAGCGAGGCGGAACACGCAGACGGCAAGCGCAAAAGCCCCAGTCGAATAGTAGAAGCCAAGCGTAAAAGGGTCCTGCCAATTGGCGCCAAGGATCGACTGTGCCTCCTGCACGCGGTCCAACCAGAGCTCGACAAGAAGCGGATCGAGGTCGGCCAGCGGACTATGAAGGCACTGCGGAGCGATCGTGACGGCGGAGACGAGCACGACCGCGCCGATCCCGCCGACGGCCGCAAATCGCAGCAGTCGGCTCCGTCCGCTCGCGAACGTGGCGGCAAAGAGCAACAGCCCGCCGCCGATGGCCGCAAGACTGTAATAGCCGAGCGACAGGTTATCGCAGGTCACGGCCGAATAAAGCCTTGGCGGAACGGTTCCGACGAAAAGCAGGCTGATGGACAGAGCCAGGGCGAGCCCGAAAGCCTTGGCAGCGCGCGCGAACGGCTCGCCTTCCCAAGCCCACGAAACGGCGACGACAACGCATACCACCGCCACGAACGGCGTCGTTTCGGCCCCAATCGCGATCGCCATCGCGGCCGCCAGCCCGGCGACGGCGTAGCTGAGCGGCCGATGGTTTTCGTCGAGCAACATCGCCGTCATGATGGCGACCAGTGCAAACTGGACGTTATGGTGGTCGATGGCGCCCGGCAGAAAGCGGTTGTTCGGAACCAGGAGCAGAGCGGTGAGCCCCAAGGCGACATGCATGCCGAACGTGCCGCCGATGCGGCGGCCGGCAAGTCCCATGGCCCACAGGCTCGGAACGATCAGCGACAGCGGCCAGACGGCCAGCGCAACCGCCTCTGCCCGCTCTTGCGGGAAAAAGAAGCCGAAAAACCGGATCAGCGTCGCGATCGGAAGGTCGATCAGCCGGGACCAGTGCATCAGCGTACCATCACCGAGTCCCATGCGGTATTGCATGAGGTCGAACCAGCCCTGCCCGTTCAGGAAATCACGCACTTCGACAAGCCGCATGCCGTCATCATTATCGGCGCCGACATAGTCGGTCGCGCTAGGCAGCTTCAGAGCGAGGATCGCGGCAATAAGGACAGCGCTGTAAAAAAGCACCGATGGCCATAACCGGGTCATCATGGCGCGCAGCTTGGCGATCGGCGATGCCGATGTGGAACCAGGGATCATCTGGGCTACATTCGTCATGAAGCGGATCTCACCGTTTGAGTGCCAAGATCCTACCGTTCGCCGGTCAAGAAACCGTAAAAGTCCTGCTCACGCGCAGTTTTCGCCGGCTCCATAGCCACTTGTTAACGCGCGCCGTCTATTCTTGCCGAGATTTCTTCGCCGCGGGTGTGATCATGACCGGATCGCGTATCGACAATCTGAATATTGCCGTGCTCCTGCCCTGCTACAACGAGGCCTCGACGATCGGCGCCGTTGTCCGGGGATTCAAGTCTGCGTTGCCGGGCGCCCCCATCCACGTCTACGACAACAACTCCACGGATGGCACGGCACTCCACGCGATGCTTGCCGGTGCCCACGTGGTGCGCGAACGTCGGCAGGGCAAAGGCCACGTTGTCCGGCGCATGTTCGCCGACATCGACGCCGACATCTACATCATGGCCGATGGCGACGGCACCTACTCGCCCGACGATGCTGAGGAACTGATCCGCACCCTGCTGACGGAGCGCGCCGACATGGTCGTCGGCACACGGCGCGGCGTCCATTCGGATGCCGGCAGGCAGGGGCATGCCTTCGGCAACAAGATCTTCAACATGATGTACCGGACGATCTTCGGTACCGATTTCACCGATATCTTCTCGGGCTACCGCGTCTTCTCGCGACGCTTCGTCAAGAGTTTCCCTGCCGTCTCGGGAGGCTTCGAGATCGAAACGGAAATGTCCGTGCATGCGTCGCGTCTGAAGCTGCCTGTCAGCGAGCTGGAACTGGATTACGGCCGTCGGCCGGAAGGTTCTCACTCGAAGCTTTCGACCTTCAAGGATGGCGCCAAGATCCTCTGGATGTTCGCGATGCTGATGAAGGAAACGCGGCCCTTCGTGTTCTTTGGCATCATCAGCGCGATTTTTATGTCAGCGAGTCTCGGATTCATGACGCCCGTCCTCTTCGAGTATTTTGAAACGGGTCTCGTCAGCCGAATGCCGACATGGGTCCTGTCTATGGCACTGATCATGGTGTCGTTCATGATGTTTACCGCCGGCGTGATCCTCGATTCCGTTTCGCGCGCCCGCGCAGAGCAGCTTCGCATCCACTATATGAGCCTTATGGCTCCGCGCCCGCGCGAGCAGACACCCTTGCTGGCTGATGATCTCGACGATTATCATCAACAGTCGGCCAAGATCAGCACCAGATGAAGAAGCTGCTCCGCTTCGGGATTGCTGGCGGCCTTGGCTTTATGGTCGATGCGGGCGTTCTTGCGCTCTTGCTGCATATCACGCCGCTTGGCCCATTCATTGCTCGCGTGATCGCGATCGCTCTGGCAATGGCAGCGACGTGGATCTTCAACAGAACATTCACCTTCGATCGCTCGGGACACTCGCTCGCCGTCGAGGGATTTCGCTACGGCTCCGTCGGGGTGACGGCGGCGCTGGTGAACTATGGGCTTTATTCGGCGCTGCTGCTGCGGCTACCTGACTTGCAGCCACTCGCGGCGATGGTTCTTTCCACCGCCGCGTCCACGGTCTTCAGCTTCGTCGGCTATTCCCGCTTCGTTTTTCGAGGCGACTGAGCTCAGACGGGCTCCCAGCCGTCCTTCTCGCTGGCGCGGTAGATCGCATCGATGAACTTCTGGCTGAGCTTCGAGCTCTCCAGCGTCACCACCTCTTCATTCTCACCCTTGGCAGCGCGCGCAAAGGCCTCGGCTTCGCGCTTGTACTGGCGGCTGTCGGGGAAGCGGAAGATCGTTGATTCATTGTGGCTGCGGTTGGTGAGTTCGATCTCCTCGGCGCCCCAGCGGTCAGCATTGAACGGTGACTTCACCTCGATGAAGCCGTCGGTGCCATGGAAAACCATGACCTGGCGGTTCGCCATCTGGGTAGCGACATAGAAGGTCAGTTCAAAATCGCCGAAATCGGCCTTGACGCTGGAATAGATGTCGGTGCCGAATTCCGGGTCGCGGCGGGTGACGGCCTGGACGCGCAGCGGCTCCTTGCCGGTGGAAAAGCGTGTGCCGATCGTCGGATAGACGCCGATATCAGGCAGCGCGCCGCCGCCGAGTTCGGGAATGTTGCGCATGTTGCCGGGGTCGCGGTTGAAATAGGTGAAGGCGCCCTGAACATGCAGGAGTGTGCCAATCGCGCCGTCCGTTATCAGCGAGCGAACCTTCCGCCAGACCGGTGCGTAGGTGACCATGTAGGCTTCGGTGATGAGAACCTTGTTGCGGTCGCGGGCGGCAATCAGGCTGTCGATCTCGTCTGCCTTGAGCGCGATCGGCTTTTCGCAGAGCACGTGCTTGCCGGCATCGGCGGCCTTGATCGTCCACTCGACGTGCTGCGAGGTTGGCAGCGGAATATAGACGGCATCGATCTTGTCGGAAGCGAGCATCTCCTCGTAGGAGCCGAAGGCGTGCGGAACGGAAAAACGATCCGCCATCTCGCGAGCCCTCGCCAGATCGCGGCTCGCAACGGCCGTCACGACGCAGTTTTCCGCATCCTGAATGGCGGGTACGACGAGTTCACGGCCGATCTTTGCGGTCGAAAGAATACCAAAACGCAGCATAGCCTGGGTCCTTCTGGTTCGATTTTTGCGCACCTTAGTAAGCCGGCCACGGCGGCGCAATGGCGCGATCACAAATCGCGGAGTTGGTTTCCATTCGTTCGAAGCCACGCTAGGTTAGACTTCGGCGGTGTTCTGCCGCGTCAACGATTTCAATCAATCCTGCACTTTAGGAGAGCGCTATGGATATGCGCCGTCTTGGAAAAACCGGCCTTTCGATCGCCCCGATCGTCTTGGGCGGCAACGTCTTCAGCTGGACCGCCGACGAGAAGACGTCCTTCGATATTCTCGATGCCTTCTTCGACGCGGGCTTCAACACGATCGACACGGCCGACGTCTATGGAGCGTGGGTGCCGGGCAACAAGGGCGGCGAGTCCGAGGAGATCATCGGCAAGTGGCTGAAGCGCGGCAAGGTGTCCCGCCACAAGGCTGTCGTCGTCACCAAGGTCGGCTCCGACATGGGTCAGGGCAAGACGCTGAAGGAAACCTATATCCTGAAGGCGGTTGAGGATTCGCTGCGCCGGCTGCAGACCGACTATATCGACCTCTATCTCTCGCATTGGCCGGACGAGAACACGCCCTATGAGGAGACGCTCGGCGCCTTCGCCAAGCTGAAGCAGCAGGGCAAGATCCGCGCGATCGGCTGCTCCAATCTCGACGCCACGCAGCTTCAGGCGTCCTTCGATGCCGCCGAGAGGGCCGGCGTGCCGCGCTACGATGTCATCCAGCCGGAATACAATCTCTATGCACGCGCGAGCTTCGAGGGACCGCTGGCTGATCTCTGCGTCAAGGAAGATATCGGCGTCATCACCTATTTCAGCCTTGCCGCCGGCTTTCTCTCCGGAAAGTATCGCACGAAGGCCGATACGGAAGGCCGCGCCCGCGAAGGCCGGGTGGCGCAATATCTCGACGACAAGGGACTGCGCATTTTGGCAGCGCTCGACAAGGTCGTGGCGGAAACCGGCGCCAAGCCGGCAGAGATCGCGCTTGCCTGGCTGCTCAGAAAGAAGGGCGTGACGGCGCCGATCGCCAGTGCTACCAGCCTGTCGCAGCTTGAGAGCTTGACCAAGTCAGTGACGCTTTCACTCTCCGATGACGCGATGGCGCTGCTCGACAGGGCCGGCGCCGCCTGACGGGAGGGACCGATGACCGTGACGATCCGCGATGCGAAGCCCGAGGACGAAGCGCGCTGGCGCGAGCTTTGGGCCGGCTATCTCGCCTTCTACGAGGTCACGGTCGATCCTGACATCACCGATGCGACATGGCGCCGGGTCTTCGATCCGGCGTCTGCGATCTTCATGCGTGTCGGCGAGGTGGACGGCAAGATGATGGGTTTCACCCTCAGCCTGACGCATGAGGGCACCTGGATCCGTGGCAAGGACTGCTATCTCGAAGACCTCTTCGTCGATCCGGCCGCACGCGGAAAGGGTGTGGGCCGCGCTTTGATGGACGATCTCGTTTCGCTCTGCAAGAAGAACGGCTGGTCGCGGCTCTACTGGCACACCAGCGAACAGAACAAGACGGCGCGGGCGCTCTACGACAGCTATGTCGAGAACGACGGGCACATCCGCTACCGCATCAATTTCTGAGCGGCGGGAAGCCCTCATACAAGCCGGCGTGGCTGCCCTCCCAGTTCCCCATGCCCGGCTTCGTCAGGATGCCGCGTGGCCTCACATAGCTCTGGATGACCCGGCGCGGCCGTTCGTGCCATTGGATGTTGAAGGCCCAGAGCTTCGGGAAGAAGCAGAGCGAGGCATAGGGCAGATGATCGTGGATCCACCATGCCAGCCTCTGCCAGTCCTCTTCGTTGCTGTAGTTGTCGACCATCCACGGGACGACGACACAGGCGGTGGCACCCATGCAGCCATCGAAATCGCGCAGGTCCCAGATGTGATCGGCGGCCGTCGCGGCATTTAACGAGCAGTTGAGGTTGTTGCGGTTGCCGAACTGGTTGACCTCAGGCGAGCGATAGCCGGAACGGATGTGCAGCCGGCCGAACGTCGCCTGCAGCGGTTCCAGCAACTCCTCGCAGAGCCGCCTTCCCGCTTCGATCGCCAGATCGGGATTTTCGGGGATATTCGGAATGCGATAGAAATCGGCGATTTCGGAATGCAGGAAATCACGGAGGAAGAAATTCTTCGAAAGGCGCGCACGCCCGAGTTCCTCCAGGCCCTTCATCGATCCAGGTTTCTTCACGAAAAGCTCCCGTTGGTTGAACGTCTCACTCTGCCTCCCCCGGCGATCAACGCAACCCGAAAACGACCGGAACAATTAGCTACCTCTTGTCTTTCCCTAGCGTCCGTAGCTCCCCACCAAGGAAGCGCGGATCCCCCACACCCAGGAAGGTAGAGACAATGGCCAAAGAAAAGACCCTCGACGATCTATTCTACGATACGCTCAAGGACATCTATTTTGCCGAGCGGCAAATCCTGCGCACCCTGCCGAAAATGGCGCGGGCGGCTCAATCGCAAGAGCTGAAGGCCGGCTTCGAAAAGCATCGCGAGCAGACCGAGGGACATGTCGAGCGCCTGCAGCAGGTCTTTGACCTCGTCGGCAAGCGCGCCCAGGGCAAGACCTGCGAGGCGATCCAGGGCATCATTGCCGAGGGCGAAGAGATCATCGATGAGTTCAAGGGCTCGCCGGCTATCGATGCCGGTCTCATCTCCTCTGCGCAGGCAGTGGAGCACTACGAGATCGCCCGCTACGGCACGCTGAAGACCTGGGCGCAGACCCTCGGCAAGAAGGACGTCGTTGCCCTGCTCGACAAGACGCTGCAGGAAGAAGCGGCAACCGACAAGACATTGTCGAAGCTGGCCATGACGGCTGCCAACCAGAAGGCCGCGGCCTGACCGTCGATCCGGCGGGATGCCCAACGGCATCCCTCCGCTTCACCCGACATAACGGAAGAAGTCGATGAAGGCACGCAGAGCTGGCCGCATCTGGCGCCGGCTCGGATAGTAGATGAATGGCCCCGGATAGGGCGAACACCAGTCCTCCAGCACACGGACGAGCTTGCCGCTTGCCAGTTCGTGCTCGACGCGCAGGTCGAACAGATAGGCGAGCCCCACGCCATTCAGCGCCGCGATCAATCCCAGCCTGTCCTCACTGACGATCAAGGGACCATCGACTCCCACAACCAGCTCCTGGCCGTCCTTTTCGAATTCCCAGCGATAGATCGTGCCGTTTGTAAAACGCCGCTTGATGCAGCGGTGGTGAACCAGATCGGAGGGATGCAAGGGTTTCGGGTGCCGCTCAAAATAGTCGGGAGAACCCGCAATCACCGTGGTCAGATTCGGCGAGGCCCGCACGGCGATCATGTCCGCCTCAAGGCTCTCCTCCAGGCGAATGCCGGCGTCGAAACCTTCCCGAACGATATCGGTGAACCCATCCTCATTGGCGATTTCGAGCGTGATATCAGGATAGCGGTTCAGGAATTCGCCAAGCCGCGGCGCAAGCAGGATATCCGAGGCAAAACGCGGCGCGGAGATGCGCAGATTTCCGGCCGGCCTTCCGCCCGCCTCGGTGACCGCTTCTAGCGCGATCCCGATTTCATCAAGCGCCGGCTTCAGGCGCTGCAGCAGCAGACGCCCCTCCTCCGTCGGCGCGACACTGCGCGTCGTCCGTGCCAGCAGCCGGACGCCGAGGCTTTCTTCCAGGCGCGAGATCGCGTGGCTGACGGCAGATGGCGCAATTTCCAGCTCCTTGGCGGCCGCGCGAAAACTTCGTCGTTCGGAAACGGCGGCGAGAACGACGAGTTGGGCAAGCTGCGTGCGGTTCATTGATCGAACGATTAGAACAGCCTGTTACGGATTGCACCTATTTTTTGAAGGCTGATGGGGCGCTAGGTTTCATCAGTACCCGGCATCGACCGTGGTTTGACCTTTCGCTCACAAAGGAGCCCCGCATGAAAACCCGCAAACTCGGAAACGACCTTGAAGTCTCTGCCGTCGGCCTCGGCTGCATGGGCATGAGCTTCGCCTATGGCGCCAGTGACGAAAACGAGTCGATCAGGACGCTGAACCGTGCCGTCGATCTCGGTATCACCTTCTTCGACACGGCCGAAATGTACGGTCCCTACACCAATGAAGAGCTCCTCGGCCGGGCATTGAAGCCCGTGCGCGACCGCGTCGTCATCGCCACCAAGTTCGGCTTCAAGCTGGATCCGAATAAATCCGGCGCCGCAGCCCTGACCGGGGTCGACAGCCGCCCGGAAAACGTGAAGCGAGTGGCAGAAGCCTCTCTGAAACGGCTCGGCGTCGAAACGATCGACTTTTTCTACCAGCATCGTGTCGACCCCAATGTGCCGATCGAGGAGACCGTCGGCGCGATGGCCGAGCTGGTACGCGAAGGCAAGGTTCGCGCACTCGGCCTTTCGGAAGCCGGCAGCGCCACGATCCGCCGCGCCCATGCCGTCCACCCCATCGCAGCACTGCAGAGCGAATATTCGCTCTGGACCCGCGACCCGGAAAACGGCGTTCTCCACACCTGCCGCGAACTCGGGATCGGCTTCGTGCCCTATAGCCCGCTTGGCCGTGGCTTTCTGACGGGCGCGATCCAGAAGCCGGAGGATCTTGGCGCCGACGATTTCCGGCGCCAGCTGCCGCGCTTCCAGTCGGACAATTTCGACGCCAATGTCGCGCTCGTGGCCAAGCTCGAGGCACTCGCTAAGGAGAAGGGCGTGACCACCGCACAGCTGGCGCTCGCCTGGGTCCTGCACCAGGGCGACGACATCGTGCCGATCCCGGGCGCTCGCAAGGTGAACCATCTCGAGCAGAACGCCGCCGCAGCCGATATCGTGCTGAGCAAGACGGAGCTGACCGAACTGACAGAGACCATCTCGCTCGATAAGATTGCCGGCAAGCGCTACTCCGACGCGTCGCTCGCGATGACCAACCTCTAGCCGAAAGGCGGAGGCATCGATTGCCCCCTGCCGCATCCGGCGATCTTGCCGCACCCATTCGCTGCACTATGCTATTGGGCATGTTCCTGGCGAGGTGAGACATGTCGGACCAGCAGGCAATCGAAGCAGTCGTCCATCTCTACGTCGAGGGCATGACCTTCGCCAACGAAGCTGCATTGCGGAAGGCCTTCCATCCGCAGTGCGACATCATCGGGCACTACGAGAACGCGGTCGAGTGGCTGAACCGGGAAGAATTCATTGCCGCGATCGTCGCCGAAGGTTCGGCACCACCCACAACACAGCCGCACATGGACATCCAGATGCTTGACATCGTCGGCGATGCGGCGTGCGTGAAGGTCAGCGACGATTTCGCCGGCATGCGCTTCACCGATTACCTCTCGATGCTGAAAATCGACGGCCGCTGGACGATCGTCAACAAGCTCTACTATCTCCACACATAAAAAAGCCGGCGAGACGATCGCCGGCCCAGCTTGCTGACAAAGCCTTATAGCATATTGGGATGGAAGCTCTCTCCGTCGTCACCCCGGCCGATGAGCCGGGGTCCAGCGCGCGCAAGTCCTTGCGCGCAAGAGGCCTTTCGCACCGCAGACGCGGTGCCGCTGGATGCCGGCACAAGGCCGGCATGACGGAGAAACCGAACGTTCCGCAAAAAGAACACTTCGTCAGCAGTCGGAGCCGGCGAAATGATCGCCGGCCCTTTGCTAAGGGAGATCTTGGCCTCAGGCTCTGAGAACACCACCGGTGAACTTCGTCACGCTGGCAACGATCTTCTCAGTCAGCGCCTCGAAATCCTCGTCGGTCAGCGTGCGCTCGACCGGCTGGATCTGCACTTCGATCGCTACCGACTTCTTGCCTTCACCGAGTGACGGACCCTCGAAGATGTCGAAGACATTGACTGATGTGACCAGCTTGCGGTCGGCACCGGTCGCGGCCTTGATGATCGCGCCGGCTTCCACCGACTTGTCGACGACGAAGGCAAAGTCGCGCTTGACGGCCTGGAAGGCAGACAGTTCCAGCGCCGGCTTGGTGCGGGTGGCTTTCTTCTTCGGCTCGGGCATGGCGTCGACATAGACCTCGAAGCCGCAGAGCGCGCCCGAGACATCGAGCGCTTCCAGCGTCGAGGGATGGAACTCGCCGAAATAGCCGAGCACGACCTTCGGACCCATCTTGATCGTACCGGACCGGCCGGGGTGGAACCATTCGGGACCGCCCTGCTCGATCTGGATGTTGCCCATCGGCAGGCCGCAGGCTTCGATCACGGCCAGCGCATCGGCCTTGGCGTCGAAGACGTCCACCGGCTTGCCGCCGCCCTTGGCAGCGTTCGACCACATGCGGCCTGCGCCTGACATCGATGCCGTGCCGCGACGGACGCCGCCGGCAACGCGGCGCTGGCCTTCCGGCCGGTCGTTCTCATAGGTGCCGGACACCTCGAAGATCGCAACGTCGCCATAGCCCTTGTCGCCATTCCGCTGGGCAGCCGTCAGCAGGCCGGGGAGCAGCGAGGGGCGCATGTCGGACATATCGGCAGCAATAGGGTTGGCAAGCTTGAGTGCCGGCAAGCCGCCGCCGAAGAGCTTTGCCTGATCCTCTGAGATGAACGACCAATTGACGGCTTCCAGCATGCCGCGCGAGGCAAGCGCGCGCTTGGCGATGCGAGTGCGGATCTGCAGCGTCGTCAGGATCCTGCCGTTGACGGCTGCATGGCTTTCCAACGGCGCCGGCTTGATGTTGTCGACGCCGTGGATGCGCATGACCTCTTCGACGAGGTCGGCCTTGCCATCGACATCGGGACGCCAGGAGGGAACGGCGACGGAAACGCGTTCGCCCGAACCGGTAACCTTGAAGCCGAGGCGCGTCAGGATCTCGGTGCTTTCCTGCGTGGAAACCTCAAGACCCGTCAGGCGCTTGACCTCGGAGAAGGGGAAGTCGACGATCTTTGCGTCATAACCCATGTAGCCGACGACCTCTGCCTTGGCGGCCGTGCCGCCGCAGAATTCGAGCACCAGCTCGGTGGTGCGCTCGAGACCGGGAACCATATACTCCGGATCGACCCCGCGCTCGAAGCGGTAGCGGGCATCGGTGATGATGCCGAGGCCGCGGCCTGATTTCGCGATGTTCATTGGATCCCAGAGAGCGCTCTCGATCAAGACGTCGGTGGTGTTCTCGTCGCAGCCGGAATGCTCGCCGCCCATGATGCCGCCAATCGACTCGATGCCATCGGCATCGGCGATCACGACATTATTCGGCCCAAGCTTGTACTCGCGCTGATCGAGCGCAAGCACCGTCTCGCCGTCCTTGGCGCGACGGACGGTCAGGTTGCCCTTGACCTTGGCGGCGTCGAAGACGTGCATCGGGCGACCCTGGTCGAAGGTCATGTAGTTGGTGATATCGACGAGCGCGTTGATCGGGCGAAGACCGATAGCGAGCAGACGCTGTTGCACCCATTTCGGGCTCGGGCCGTTCTTGACGCCGCGTACGAGACGCAGCGCAAAGCCCGGGCAGAGCTTCGGATCGTCAAGGTCGAGCGTCAGCCTCACCGGCGTCTCGCCTTCAACAGTGAAGGACGGTGCCGGGCGTGTCTTCAGCGTGCCGAGGCCGGAAGCAGCCAGGTCACGCGCGATGCCGTAGATCGAAGTGCAATCCGGACGGTTCGGCGTCAGGTTGATCTCGATCATGGGATCGTCGAGATGCGCGTAGGCGGCGTAGCTTTCACCAACCGGCGCATCCTCGGGGAGATCGATGATGCCATCGTGGCTGTCGGAGATCTGCAGCTCCTTCTCCGAACACATCATGCCGTGGCTTTCGACGCCGCGGATGTTGCCGACGGCGAGCGTCACGTCGATGCCGGGAACATAGGTGCCGGGGGCCGCGAAGGCGCCGATCAAGCCGGCGCGCGCATTGGGAGCGCCGCAGACGACCTGGACGGGGGCGCCCTTGCCGGTATCGACGGAGAGAACCTTGAGGCGATCGGCCTGTGGGTGTTTCTCGGCGGTAAGGATCTTGGCGATGACGAAGGGCTTGAACGCCGCCTTGTCATCGACGTCCTCGACCTCGAGCCCGATCTCGGTCAGGCGGGTGCAGATTTCATCGAGGGTCGCATCCGTTTCCAGATGATCCTTCAGCCAGGAGAGTGTGAACTTCATAATCTCTATCCTCCCTTACGCGCTCAGGCCGCCGAACAGCGTCGGCATGTCGAGCGGGCGGAAGCCGTAATGGGTCATCCAGCGGACGTCGGCGTTGAAGAAGTCGCGCAGATCAGGCATGCCGTATTTCAGCATGGCGATGCGGTCGAGGCCCATGCCCCAGGCAAAGCCCTGGTATTCATCGGGATCGAGACCGCCGGCGCGGAGCACGTTCGGATGCACCATGCCGCAGCCAAGGATCTCCATCCAGTCGGTGCCTTCGCCGAACTTGACGATCGGACCGGAGCGGTCGCACTGGATGTCGACTTCGAAGGACGGCTCGGTGAACGGGAAGAAGGACGGGCGGAAGCGCATCGTCACACTGTCGACCTCGAAGAAGGACTTGCAGAACTCTTCGAGCACCCAGCGGATGTTGGCGACATTCGCCTTCTTGTCGACGACCAAGCCTTCGACCTGGTGGAACATCGGCGAGTGCGTGGCGTCCGAATCCTGGCGGTAGGTCTTGCCGGGGATGATGATGCGGATCGGCGGCTTCTGCGCTTCCATGGTGCGCACCTGTACCGGCGAGGTGTGCGTGCGCAGCACCTTGCGCTCACCGTTCTCATCCGGATTGAAGAAGAAGGTGTCGTGCATCTCGCGGGCCGGGTGGCCTTCCGGGAAGTTCAGCGCCGTGAAATTGTAGTAGTCGGTCTCGACATCCGGACCTTCGGCGATCGAGAAACCCATGTCGCCGAAGATCGCGGTGATTTCGTCGATGATCTGGCTGATCGGATGGATACGGCCGCGCTCGGCTGGCGAAGAGCGTACCGGCAGGCTGACGTCGACCGTCTCGGCCTTCAGGCGCGCATCGATCGCGGCCTTCTTCAGCTCCGCCTTGCGGTCGGTGATTGCGTCGGTGACGGCGTTCTTCAGTGCGTTGATGGCAGCGCCGCGCGTCTGGCGCTCTTCCGGCGTCATTGCACCGAGCGTCTTCAGGAGCTCGGAGACCGAACCCTTCTTGCCGAGCGCGCCAACACGCACGGCTTCGATCGCCGGCTCGTCGGCAGCGGCTGCCACATCAGACAGAAGTTGCTTTTCCAGGGTTTCGAGTTCGGTCATCTTTTCCTGCCTCACAGGGCGTCAGTCTTGTCGATAATTCACGAAAACATGCATCGAATAGCTCAAGCGCCACGATGAAGCGTCGCAGATCACTACCCATGTGCACGCGGCCAATCAACCGGGCACACCACAAAAAGCCCGCGACGTCGAGAGAGGAACGGCCCATCGCGGGCAATGCCGTCTCAATCGCCATCGCGCCAAATGCAAAGAACCCGCGCAAGCCTGGCCAGCGCGGGTCCTAAATCATCGAAGCAAAAGCTCTGACAGCGCCGGCTTAGTTGACGGCTGCTTCAAACTCGTTCTTCGTACCGGCGTCCTTCAGGTACTCGAGAGCCTTCTTGGAGGCAGCAACGAGTGCACCGAATGCTTCAGGCTCATGGATTGCCATGTCGGAGAGAACCTTACGGTCGACTTCGATGCCAGCCTTGTTCAGGCCGTCGATGAAGCGGCCGTAGGTCAGGCCGAATTCGCGGACAGCGGCGTTGATGCGCTGGATCCAGAGGGCGCGGAAGTTGCGCTTGTTGATCTTGCGGTCGCGGTAAGCGTACTGCTTCGAACGATCGACAGCAGCCTTCGCAGCGCGGATGGTGTTCTTGCGACGGCCGTAAAAGCCCTTAGCGGCCTTCAGAACCTTCTTGTGCTTGGCGTGGGCGGTAACGCCTCTTTTTACACGTGCCATTTCATGATCTCCTTAATCTAAAGCGTTCGCGGAATAGTCTTAGAGACCGTTCGGCAGGTAGTTCTTCACGACCTTGCGGCCATCGGGTTCTGCGAGAACCATCGTGCCACGTGCATCGCGGATGAACTTGTTGGTACGCTTGATCATGCCATGGCGCTTGCCAGCAGCTGCAGCCTTGACCTTGCCGGTCGCGGTGATCTTGAACCGCTTCTTGGCAGCAGACTTCGTCTTCATCTTGGGCATTTTGCTACTCCGTTTCTGGACCCCCTGCTCTTCATCAAGGAAGCCTTCTTGCGATGCCCGGTTTCCGGCCGTCGCAACAAGGTGCGGGAGCGTTTGTTGTTGATCTGCGGCCCCGGTGATGAACCGTTCCGCAAGCATTCGAAACCGCCACGGCATGCCCTGCCGGTCAGTTCGGACGCGCGCTTATAACCGCAGCGTCATAAAAGTGCAACGGGGCGGCCAATGAATCTTCTAAGCAATGGCGGGAGGCCGGCTCGCCATGGCCGGAAGCATCAGTTTCACCTGCAGCCCGCCCCACCGCGAGGCGGAAAGATCGAGCCTGCCGCCGTAAGCCTCAAGGATATCGCCCGAGATCGCCAGCCCTAACCCAGTTCCTGCCGTGCCTTCATCGATCCTGACACCGCGCTTCAGCATCAGGTCGTAGCTACCAGGATCGGCGCCGGGTCCATCGTCGGAAACGCTGAGCACGACATCATCCTGTAAGCGACCGGAGGAAAGATCGATGCGCGTCCTGGCAAAGCGCACGGCATTGTCGAGTACGTTGCCGAGTGCCTCGGCGATGTCCGCGGGGTCCGCCTGAACCGTCAGGGCGGGGTCGATATCGAGATGCCAGTCGATCCCTTTCTCTTCGGTGAAAGGCGTCAGCACATTGACGAGCTTTCCTGCAATGCCGAGCAGCGACGTCGTGGCCATTTGCTCCACTCCCATGCGGGCGGCCTGCAGTTGTCGGTCGGCGCGCTGGCGGACCAGCTCGATCTGTTGCAGAGCCGTTTCGCGCTGGTCCTCGGGCAAGGCTTCAACCAGGTGAGACAGCACCGTGAGAGGCGTTTTCAAACCATGGGCGAGGTCGCTGGCACGCGCGCGGGCGCGCTCGATCGCCGTCTCCCGCTCGCTGAGCAGCAGGTTGATTTCACGAACCAGTGGCTTGACCTCGCTCGGCCCCTGCGTGCCGATATGTGAGCTGCGGCCGGCCCTGATATCCGCAACGCGCTCGCGAAGCCGCACCAGCGGGCGCAAGCCCACCCACCCCTGCAAGAACGCCGCGAGGAGCAGCATGCCGCCGGTCGAAAGCAGCATCAGCCGCAACGGCCGGTGATAGCTTTCAAGCGCCGCTTCCATCTCGGGCTTGGAGAAAGCCGCATAGACGGTGAAATTCTTCTTTGCGGCGCCTTCGCCAAGCGCCATCGTCTTCATCGACACCAGCAGCGGCGAGCCATCCGGCCCGTCCGTTTCCCGGAACCCGCAATACATGTCCTTCGACAGGTCATCCGCGGTGATCTCCTCGTCCCACAGCGAGCGAGACCGCAGCGGCTCCTCGTTGCCATCGGGAGAGATCTGCCAGTAGCGGCCGCCGGCGGGGATCTGGAAGCGCGAGTCGGCAGGCTCGTTCTTCAATTCAAGAGCGCCATTCTCCACGCTGAGCCGCGCCGCCAGCGAATCCATCACCGACGTCATTTCGTTGGAATACTGGTCGGCCAGATAATCCGCGAACAGGTGGCTAAGCACCGCCCAGACGAGCATCAACGCCAGCGCGATCGCGACAAGCGCTCCGGCAGCGAGGCGAAAATGCAGCGAGTGGATCACCGAGGTCGCCCCGGAAGAACATAGCCGAAGCCGCGCCGGGTCTCGATGGCGTCGCTGTCCGTCTTCTTGCGCAGCCGCGCCACCATAGCTTCCACGGCATTCTTGGCGGCATCGTCATCACGGCCCTGAACCTGGCTCGCCAGTTCGGTCGGGCTCAGGACCTCACCGGGCTTGCCGATGAAAAGCGCTATCATCCGGTATTCGAGCGGACTGAGATCAAGTTCGCGTCCATCGAAGGTGACGCGCCTTGCGCTTTCATCGAGAGTGAAGCGGTTGGCGGATTTGACGCGCGATGCGATGGCGCCGGTGCGCCGCAGGAGCGCTCTCAGGCGAGCCAGCAGCTCCTCGGTACGAAACGGCTTCGGCAGATAGTCATCGGCTCCCGCATCAAAGCCGTCGACACGCTCCATCCACGAGCCGCGGGCAGTGAGAACAAGAACCGGCGTGTTGATGCCCGCGCCGCGCCAGCGTTTCAGGATCGACAGGCCATCCATGCCGGGCAATCCGAGGTCTAGGATGATGGCTGAGTAATCGCCCGTCTCGCCCTCTTCCCATACAGCAGGCCCGCTTGCAAATACCTCGACGCGATAGCCTTCCCGCCCAAGCTGTTCGACCAGATGGCCGGAAATATTGGGATCGTCCTCCGCCAACAGGATACGCATAGCCCCTACCCTCCCAGCAATGCTCCGTTGCGGGCGTCGACTCGCAATGTCCTGATCGCGCCCGTCCCGTCGCGAACTTTCACTTGATACACATCGCCGAACATGGATCGATGGAGATTGACGTCGATGACCCGACCGTAGCGTTTTGCGTCGATCCGCTGCAGAACGGTCTTCAGCGGCAGGATCCGGCCCTCGCGAACGGCGTCGCGCGCGCGATCGGAATCGGTGTTCCGGCCGCCACTGCCGCGGCCGCTGCTACCGCCGCCTCCGCCTCCGCCGTGGTCGTCGCCGCCGTCATCATCCCCGTGATCGTCGTGGCCGCCACGACCGGAATTGGAACTGCCGCTGCCCGAGTTGGAACCCGAGGATCCGGACGAACCAGAGCCCGACGAGCCGCTGCCTCCGCTCGAACCGCTCCCACCGCTGCTGCCGCCGCCATCATCGCTGCCACCATCCTTGGCCTCAGCATGGGAAACGAACATCGGGCCGGCCGCAGAGAGCGCTATGGCCAGCATCAACATCGTCATGAAACTGCGACGGCTTCTATTCATTGAACTTCAATGTACCTCAATGCTTCTGCAATCGCGGAACCTACACTGAACACTTTATCGCGACCAGACAAGGCTCCGATAAACCAGGAACTCCGCCGGGGCGCGGCGGAGTTCCTTCTTCCGAAGGGGTGGCCGGAAGACCGCGCCGGGCAGATTATTGCGCCGAAGCGGGAAGTATGTTGACGCTGGTGATTGCGCCAGGATTTCGAATAAAGTCACCTCTGTGAGGATGCGCGATCACCTCGTGTGCCCCATGCTCAAGCTCAACCTCGACCTCGAGGCGCCGGCCGAGTTGATCGACGGCGACAAGCGAACCGTTCAGCAGTCCCGTCAGGCTCGCTTCGGACACCGAAAGGGTCACTTCCGGGCGATTGTCGTTGCGGCCGCCGCGGTGCTCGCCAGGATTGTCGTCATTGGCGTCATGGTTGGCTCCGTCATCGCGTCCACGTCCACGGCCGTGATCGTCATCGCCGTCGTCATGACCGCTGCGACCGCTATGATCATCACCGCCACGCCCGCTGCCGCTGTTGTCATCACTGCCACCGCTATGGCTGGATCCACTGTTGCCGCTGCTGCTGCTTCCACCGCCATCATCGCTGCCGCCGCGAGCGAATGCCAACGACGAAAAATGGCCTGACGTGAACGTCTGCATTGTCGGGAGCGACAAGGTCACCGTGATTGCGGCGACGGAAGCCAATAACGCGTGTGAAATGGTCTTCTTCATGATCTTTGCCTTCTGCTCTCTTCTTGTTGAGAACAGATTGCCAAAGTCTCTCTGACAGACTGTTGAGTGCGTTTGTCAGCATCCTGTCAGATTGGTCCGACCACAGCCCCAAAATACAAAAGCCGCCCTTACGGACGGCTTTGATTGGAGAGTGGCGACGCGCCTCACTTCGGCGCGAGTACCATCATCATCTGGCGGCCTTCGAGCTTGGGCTCGGCTTCGACCTTGGCATATTCGGTCGTGTCGGCCTTCACCTGCTGCAGCAGCTTCATACCAAGTTCCTGGTGCGCCATTTCACGGCCGCGGAACTTCAATGTCACCTTGACCTTGTCACCGTCTTCAAAGAAACGGCCCATCGCCTTCATCTTCACCTCATAGTCATGGGTGTCGATGTTAGGGCGCATCTTGATCTCTTTAACTTCGACAATCTTCTGCTTCTTGCGCGCCTCGGCAGCCTTCTTCTGGTTGGCATATTTCAGCTTGCCCAGATCGAGGATCTTGCATACAGGCGGTTCGGCATTGGGGGAGATTTCCACCAGGTCGAGGCCGGCTTCCTCAGCCATTTTCAGGGCCTGGTCGGTGGGCACAACACCCAAGTTCTGTCCTTCAGCATCAATCAGCTGAACTCGGGGGATGCGAATTTCCCGGTTCGAGCGCGGCCCTTCCTTTACGGGCGCGTCGGCTTTAAAGGGTCTGCGAATGGTCGTATTCTCCTCGCGTTGTTTCGGATCGCTGCAGCCCGGGCACTCCCGATGACGGAAGTACAAATGTCGTTTCACCATTGCTGCAACGGAGTCGGTACCATCCTTTAGCGGAAAAATCACCTGCTGTCAGCCTGTCAAGAATCTGTTTTATAGGCCAAAACAACTGGAGTTCCGCGATGTCTGACGCAAATCTCACTTACAACCAACAATATCTTACCGTCGGACAGGGCGAAGCTGCGCGCGAGATCGCCTATATTGCGCGTAGCCAACCTGGCCAAACGGCCGGCCCAACCCTCGTCTGGCTCTCCGGATACCGCTCTGACATGAGCGGCAGCAAGGCGGTGGAGCTGGACAGGTTCGCGGCCGAAAACGGCCTTGCCTGCCTGCGCCTCGACTATTCCGGCCACGGCCTGTCCGGCGGCAAATTCACCGACGGGACGATCTCGCGCTGGCTCGAGGAGGCGCTTGCGGTAATCCTCCACGCGGCGCCCGAGCGCATCCTCGTCGTCGGCTCGTCGATGGGCGGATGGATTGCGCTCAGGCTGGCGCAGGAACTCGCCAAGCGGCAGGACGGGCCGAAGCTCGCGGGCATGGTGCTGATTGCGCCGGCTCCCGACTTCACCTCCGATCTGATCGAGCCGAACCTCACGAAGAAGGAGAAGGCCTCGCTGGCCGAGCGCGGCTACTTCGAAGAGCGGTCGGCCTACAGCCCCGAGCCAAACATCTATACGCGAACCCTGATAGAGGACGGGCGCGACAACAGCGTGCTCAACGGCATCATCGAGACCGGCTGCCCGGTCCATATCCTGCAGGGGATGAAGGATCCGGACGTTCCCTATCAGCACGCTATGAAGCTCGTGGAGCATCTCCCCGCCGACGACGTCGTGCTGACCTTCGTGCGTGATGGCGATCACCGGCTGTCGCGGCCCCAGGACATCGAGCGCATGCTCGCCGCCGTCAAAGGGCTTATCCGCTAGGCCAAACGATCCATGTGTGCCAAATCCTAACGGATTTTAACCATATTGGCGGGTAGTGGCACCTTCCCCAGAAGTAACGATTGACTCTCCGAGCCTCCGTCCGTTAACTTTTTGTTAACAATACATGGGCGATGCAAGGGAACAGCGGGCGTGCGGATCAAGGGTTTCGTCGTGGCCATGATGGCCATGTTTGCTATGTCTACAGCCGCAACGCCGGCTTCCACCAACAATCTCTCGATGGTTACCGGCGCTGCGACGTCCCAGCCGATCGGCCATTACGACTTCTGCCAGAGCCATCGCAATGAATGCGGCCCAAACCGCAACGTCTCGCCGGCCGAGATGTCGGAAGGGAAATGGGGAATGGTGCGGTCCGTCAACACGATGGTCAACAACAACATCACGCCGATGACCGACAAGGAAATCTACGGCAAGGATGAGGTCTGGGCTTATCCGACGACCGCAGGCGACTGCGAGGACTTCGCCCTGCTGAAGCGCCGCATCCTGATACAGCGCGGAATTTCGCCGGCTAATCTTCTTCTCACGGTGGTCCGCAAGCCCGATGGCGAAGGTCATGCCGTGCTGACGCTGCGCACCAGCAACGGCGACTTCGTGCTCGACAACCTGGCGTCCAACATCAAGCCATGGTTCGACACGCCCTACTCCTTCATCAAGCGCCAGTCGAGCAACAATGCCGGTCGCTGGGTCACCATCGAAAATGGCCGCGACGTTCTGGTCGGTGCTTTGCGATAAGCGATAGTAGATTGAACGAAAAAGGCCGGCGAAACGCCGGCCTCAGATTGCTGACAAACCCCTGGCACCGTCTGGGGGTTTGTGATTCATTGGGACATGTTGAAGAAACCTGCCCCCACCCAGACGGCTCTTGAGATGGTGACGCTCGACAGTCTGGTGCCGA